>JAIUOM010000008.1 GCA_020161215.1 Pseudomonadota bacterium | reverse complement strand
GCTCAGCACGCCGACGCTGTCCGAGACCAGGCCAAGCGCCTGCAGCGCGGCGTTGATCTGGCTGGCCGAGCCGATCAGCTGAAAGCCCGGCGTGCCCAGATCGGCGTCGGTGCCGGCCACGAAGCTGGCCCCTGGCGCACTCAGGCTGAGCGTCAGCGCATCGCCCTCGGCATCGGTCACTTGCAGCGCCGACAGGGCGGCGGGCACGTCCACGTAGGTGCTGTCGGCCAGCTGGGCCACGCCTTGCAGCGTGGGGGCCTGATTGGGTGGTGGTGGCGGCGGGGGCGGGGGCGGCGGGGGCGCCGCGACCGTGCTGAAGTTCAGCGCCGTGGGGTCGCTGAGGCCGGCGAAGGGGTTGCCCAGCCCATCGGTCAGGGCGCCGGCGTCGATCTCCAGGTGGTAGAGCCCATCCATCAGCAGGTCCTGGCTGGGGTTCAGCGTGAGGGTGCTGCCGCTGAGCGTGACCTGGCTGGCGTCGGTGATGTCGAGTGTGCGCGTGTCGGCGGGGTTGTTGGCGTTGACGATGCGCACGAAGCCGGTGGCGGCCTGCACGGTTTCGCTGAAGTTCAGCGTCAGGTTGTTGGCCACCGGCACACCGCTGCCGTTGTCGGCCGGGCTGCTGCCGACCAGGGTCGGGGCCACTGCCTCAATCACCAGCGCCTTACTGTCGCCCAGCGAGCCGGTGGTGCCCGGCGCGGGCAGGGTCAGTACGGCGTTCTGCGTGCTGAACTCGCTCACGATCGTGCCGCTGTTCAGGGCCAGTGCGCTGGTGCTGGCGTAGTCCAGGTCGGCGCTGGTGTCGCCGGCTTGCACGGTGTAGTTGAACACCAGGGTGTCGGTGCCCGAGCCGCTGGCGTAGGTGGCGACGCGGTCGGTGGTGCCGGTTTCCAGCGTCAATTGCGGTGTGCCGGTGACCGTGACCGACTCGGAGAACGTCAGCTGAATGGGAATGAGCACGCCCACGCCGTAGCTGCCGTCGGCGGTGCTGGCGCTGACCTGAGTGATCGTGGGTGGCCAGGTCAGGATGTCGTTGTAGGACGCGGGAGTGGCAACGTTGATCCCGCTCAGGCCGCTGCCGGCGGCGTTGTGTGCGAAGGTCGGTGTGCCGCCCTGCAGGTCGAGTGCACCGTCGTTCCACAGCGCGCCCACGGCCTGACCGCCAGCACGCCAGCCGGCGCCGCCACCGCCGGCGGCCAGGTTGTACGAAAAGGCGACGCCGTTCAGCAGCGTGAGCGTGGCCCCGGCGGCGTTGTACAGACCGGCGGCCACAGCGCCGCCTGTGCCGCCGCTGTTGCCGGGACCACCACCACCACCGCCGACCCACAGATTGCTGTCCACGCTGGCGTATCCGCCGCCGCCGCCGTAGCTGCTGCTGCCGCTGCTGCCGCTGCCCCCGCCGCCGCCGCCGCCGCTGCCGCTGCCGCCGCCACCGCCACCGCTGCCGTCGCTGCCGCTGCCGCTGCCGGTGCCGCTGCCGCCGCCGCCGCCCCCGTAGCCGCCGCCGCCGCCGCTGGCGCCCGCCCAGCCGCCGCCGCTGCCGCCGCCGCCCGCCCAGCCGCCGCCGCCGCCGCCCGCGTTGTCGTAAAACCCGCTGCCGCCGCCGGCTCCGCCGCCGTTGCTGCCGTTGCCGCCGTTGGGGCTTATGTTTGTGCCGTAGCGCCCGCCTTCTCCCCCGGTCGGGTTGTTGGTGTCCCCGTGGCCGCCAGCGGCGGTGTGACCATCGGTGCCCTGGCTGTTATAGCCGCTGCCGCCATGGCCCCCGGCGCCATACAGGTTGCCACTGCCCAGCACCCGCGCGCCACCGCCACCGCCGCCGCCGCCGTCGGACAAGTTGTTCGAGCCATGCCCACCGCCGCCGCCGCCGGTGGCGAAGTTGTAGGTGACGTTCACGTTGTGCAGCGTCAGCTGGCCGGCGTTGTAAATGCCCGCGCCCAGCGAATCCGGGGCGTTGGGGTCGTTGGGCGATGGCCCGCCATTGCCCCCATCGCCCGCCAGCAGGCCGTGCTGAATCGTCAGCCCCTCCAGCGTGACGGTGCCGCCGCTGGTCACCTCCAGCACCCGGTCCTTGAGCTGGCCGTCCAGGGTCACGTCCGGCGTGCCGTCGTCGTACAGATCCCCATCAATGGTCACGTCGCTGCCGATGGTCAGTTGGCTGTCCAGCAGGATGTGGGTGACGTTGGCGGCAAAAGTGATGGTGTCGGCACCCGGGTTGGCCGCGGCCTGCGCCAGCGCCTCGCGCAGCGAGACCACGCCGTTGTTGGGGTCGTTGTCCTCGCCTTCGGTGTTCACCTCGATGCTGATCGCGGCCAGGCGCGGCGCCTGCGCCCACTGCGCCGGGCTGCCCAGGACATGCGCTTGGATCGGGCCGCTGGCCACTTCCAGCCGCGCATCGCCGTGCGCGCCGCCGGTGTCGTTGTTGCTGGCGGCGACGTCGGCGCCGGTGAGCTGGGCCAACTGCGCCACGAAGGCCTGGCCTGGCTGGCCTTCGCCCAGGTTGCAGGCGTACAGCAGCAGGTCGCCCGAGCCGGTGAGCGACTGGCCAATGCTGGCCAACTGGCCCTGGTGGCTTTGCAAATTGGCGCTGGTCAGCAAACTCTGGCCCAGCCACAGCTGACCACTGCTGCCGTGCGAGACGATGTGGATGGCGCTCAGGTCGCCCGAATGGTCGGCCAAGGCGCTTTGCACCTGGGCCAGGCCGTCCTGGCCGGGGTCGATGCGCAGCACCTGCACGTCGGCCGACAGGTGGCTGAGGACGCTGGGCAGCTCGCCCACGCGGGCATCGACGAAGACCAGTTGGCGGGGGGTAAAAATGGTGCTCACGGTGCAAAATTCCTGCGAATTGATCTGGGTGGCGCACGCCATTGGCATGCTAAATCGCAAATGATCGTAGCTGAATCACGATAAAATGACGCGCGGCGCCATTTTGGATCGAACTAAAACCCCAGGTAAAAGCCTGCAGCGCGCCGCGCTGGCGCTTCGGCAGCCCCGGTTTTGCGCTTTTTTTTGCTTCTGTTTTGAGAGCTACCCAGGATGATTGGGCGCCGGCCAAGGCCTGTTTTGATCGCAATCCATGGCGCCCAACGAGGGCGCCGACTCAAGCCCCCGGCTGCAGCGCCAGCACCAGGGCGGCGGCGTCGCCGGTGGTGGTCAGCAGCAGGTTCAGGCGCGCCGCGGCGCCGCTGCCCTGCACGCTGCCCACGCCGCTGAGCATCTGGCTTGGGCTGCCGGGGCAGGTTTCGCTGAGCGTGGCGTCGAGCACGCCCAGGCCGGGGTGGGCGCCGAGCTGGCCGGCGTAGGTGCAGCCGGTGCTGGCGCTGCCGGCCAGCGCGCCGCTGGTCGCCAAGCTCCAGTTGACCCGGATGGCGCCGTTGCCGCTCAAGGAATGCCAGGCGCCAGCCAGAGCGCCGACATCGATGCTCGTCGGCAGGCTGGCGGGGGTCAGTGGCTGGCTGTTCAGACTCAGGCTGGCCGGGTTCAGGCTGGCGCTGCCGCCGTAGGTGACGTTCTGGGCGGGGCCGCCGGTCAGCGGGAAGGCCCGGCCCTGGGCCTGCAGCGTGCCGTCGGTGGCCACGCTCAGCGCCAGCTTGGTCAGGCGCTGGGCCTCCAACCACCAAACGCTGGCCTGACTGGGGCTGGCACCGGCAATCAGCAGGGCCGAGGAGCTGGCATCACGCCAAGCGCCTTGCAGCGCCGGGGCGGTGACCTGGGCTACGGGCGGCGGCGGTGGCGGTGGCGGCGGTGGGTTGACCGGGGTGTCGGTGTTGTCGCCACCGCCGCCGCAGGCGGCCAGGCCAAGGGCCAAGGTCAGGCTACAGGCGCGGGTGAGAAGGGCCAGGCGTGAAAGCCGGGTTGAGGCGGTGCGGGCAGAGGTGGTCATAAAGCGGTTCCATTCGGTTGAATGAGTAACGCCACGCTTGCAATGGTTCCATGCAGTCGGGGCTCTCGGCGTATTGGCTCACTCCAACACGGGATAAGGTCGAAGATACACGACTTCTCACGGACCAATCCATCAAGGCATGGGAGCCAAGTGCAGCACCTTCAAGAGCTGCCCAAGCCTATTAGAAGACGGGAATTTCCACCGACTCAAGTCGATTGACGCGCCATCTCCAGGAACCGTTTCGCCGGTCGAAGCCGGCACAGCGTTTCGACCAGCTCAACGCGGACGGTTCGATCCTTTTGAACGATTACTGGTATTAATCCAAAATCAACGGTCGCGCCGGGGCAATGCCGTGGCCCTACACCCGCTCGACGATGGTGGCAATCCCCATCCCCCCGCCCACGCACAGCGTGGCCAGGCCGTAGCGCAGCTGGCGGCGGTGCAGCTCGTCGATCAGCGTGCTCAGAATCATGGCGCCGGTGGCGCCCAGCGGGTGGCCCATGGCGATGGCGCCACCGTTGACGTTGACCTTGTCGTGCGGCACGCCAAACGCCTTCATGAACTTCATCGGCACGGCGGCAAAGGCCTCGTTGACCTCGAACAGATCGATCTGGTCGATCGTCATGCCCGCCTTGGCCAGCGCCTTGCGCGTGGCCGGCATGGGGCCGGTGAGCATGATGGTCGGGTCGGCGCCCGACAGCGCCGCGGCCACGATGCGCGCCCGCGGCTTGAAGCCATGCGCCTTGGCCGCCGCCTCGTTGCCAACCAGCACCGCCGCCGCGCCATCGACAATGCCCGATGAGTTACCCGCGTGGTGCACGTGCACGATGCGCTCCACCTGCGGGTAGCGGCCGATGGCGACCTGATCAAAGCCCATCGCGCCCAGCTGCTCGAACGAAGGGCGCAGGCCCGCCAGCGCCTCCACCGTGGTGCGCGGCTTGATGAACTCGTCTTCATCCAGGATGGTCTGGCCCAGCATGTCCTTCACCGGCACCACCGAGCCGGCAAAAAAGCCGCCCTCACGCGCTCGCGCCGCGCGCTTTTGCGACTCGACGGCAAAACCATCCACATCGGCGCGCGTAAAGCCCTCCAGCGTGGCGATCAGGTCCGCGCCGATGCCCTGGGGCACGAAGTCGGTGGCGCTGTTGGTGGCCGGGTCCTGCGCCCAGGCGCCACCGTCGCTGCCAATGGGCACGCGGCTCATGCTCTCCACCCCGCCGGCAACCACCAGATCCTCCCAGCCGGAGCGCACCTTCTGCGCCGCCATGTTCACCGCCTCCAGGCCCGAGGCGCAAAAGCGGTTGAGTTGCACACCCGCGCACTGCCAGTCCCCGCCGGCCTTGAGCGCCGCCACCTTGGCAATCACCGAGCCCTGCTCGCCGATGGGCGAGACCACGCCCATCACCACGTCGTCCACGGTGGCGGTGTCGAAGTCGTTGCGCTGGCGCAGGGCCTCCAGCGTGCCGGCCAGCAGATCGACGGGCTTGACCTCGTGCAGGCTGCCGTCTTTCTTGCCCTTGCCGCGCGGGGTGCGCACGGCGTCAAACACATAGGCTTCGGTCATGGTGCTCTCCTGGCGGCACCCGTGGCCGCGTGACACTGGGTTTCAAGTATAGGGATTTCACCAAGTGTTTGCTTGGTGAAATTAAAGCGACACTGACCCGCGTGGAACAACAACCGTGTCCAGGCTCAAAATTTGCCGTGCCGGCCAGCGCCGTCGGCAAAGCGTGCGGCGCCCGCCAGCGCATCGGCAAGACATGTCCGCCCGCCCTGCCATTCGCGTTGCATGGCCTCGCGCCCCGGCCAGTCCCATTGCGTGAGCGCACTCAGCCGGTCGGCGCGCAGCGTGGCCTGCGGAAAGCCGGCGATCTGCTCGGCCAACCCCAGCGCAGCCGCCAGTGCCAGCCCAGGCGCGACCACGCGGTTGGCCAGGCCCATGGTCAAGGCCTCGTCGGCCTTGACCTGGCGGCCGGTCAGGATCAAGTCCAGCGCGCGGCTCTGGCCGATCAGGCGCGGCAGGCGCACCGTGCCGCCGTCGATCAGCGGCACACCAAAGCGCCGGCAGTAGATGCCGAAGTACGCGTCCTCGGCCATCACGCGCAGGTCGCACCACAGGGCCAACTCCATCCCGCCGGCCACGGCCGCGCCCTCGACCGCGGCGATGACTGGCTTGCCGAGCAGCAGGCGCGAGGGACCCATCGGCCCGGGCGGCCGCGGGTCGTCCGGTGGGTAGTCCAGCTCGGCCAGCAGGCGCGGCAGCGCTTGCTCGGCGTTGCCGGTCAGGGCGGCGCCGGATTTCAGATCCCAGCCGGCACAGAAGTGACCGTGCGCTCCGTGAAACACCGCCACGCGCGCCTCGGGGTCGGCGTCAAAGTCCAGAAAGGCCTGGTACAGCGCTTGCGCCGTTGCTGCGTCGACGGCGTTGCGCACATCGGGCCGCGTCAACGTGACCAGGGTGATGGGGCCTCGGCGCTCGGTGTGCACGCTCATGGTCATGTCCTTTGCTTGATCGGGCTGGGGTTAGGCCCAGGGAATGTCAGTGCCGCAGCTTAGGGTTATTCGGGGCTGTGGGGATTGGACGCTCTCGCTACAGTTTCTGCCATTCAACCAGCGCACAACCACTGGGGGGCAAGTTTGCAGTTTCTGCAGTTGGTGATCAGCGGCGCCGCCCAGGGCTGCATCTACGGCCTGATCGCGCTGGGCTTTGTGCTGATCTACAAAGCCACCGAGACCGTCAGCTTTGCCCAGGGTGACCTGATGATGCTGGGCGCCTTCTGCGGCCTGGCGGGCATGACCATGCTGGGCTTTCCGTTCTGGCTGGCCGTGCTGTCGGCCATCGCGGCGATGGCGCTGTTCGGCGTGCTGCTGGAGCGCATCGTCATCCGCCCCATCCTGGGTCAGCCGGCGTTTTCCATCGTCATGCTGACCATCGGCATCGGCTACGTGGCGCGCGGACTGATCACCATGATCCCCGGCATCGGCACCGAGACGCACACCTTGCCCGTGCCCTACCGCAACCTGACCTGGAACGCCGGTGGCCTGGTGCTGAGCGCCGAGCAGGTCGTGGTGATTGCCGTCACCACACTGCTGTGCATCGGCCTGTACGCCGTGTTCAAGTACAGCAAGCTGGGTATTGCCATGCAGGCCTCGTCGCAGAACCAGCTGGCGGCGTATTACATGGGCATTCCCGTCAAGCGCCTGAACGGCCTGGTCTGGGGCCTGGCGGCGGCGGTCGCGGCCATCGCTGGCCTGTTGCTGGCGCCCATTACCTTCGTGCACGCCAACATGGGCTTCATCGGGCTCAAGGCTTTTCCAGCGGCGGTGGTGGGCGGCTTTGGCAGCCTGCCGGGCGCCATCGTCGGCGGGCTGATCATCGGCATCGTCGAGTCGTTGTCGGGCTTTTACCTGCCCGAGGGCTTCAAGGACATTGCGGCCTACATCGTGGTGCTGCTCATGCTGATGGTCAAACCCAACGGTCTGTTCGGCGAAAAGCTGCGCAAGAAGGTTTAAGGCCCCGACATGCGCTTCATCTTCAAGACCGACTACGCCCAGGACATCCGCCTGGCCCAGCACGGCGGCCAGGTGTTCTGGTACGGGCTGCTGGTGCTGATGCTGCTGGCCGCCCCCTGGCTGGTGCCCGAATATTGGCTGGCACAGCTGACGTTTGTACTGATCTACAGCATTGTTGGTCTGGGGCTGATGCTGCTGGCGGGGTTTACCGGGCAGTTCTCGATGGGCCACGCCGCCTTCCTGGGCGTGGGGGCCTACGCGCAGGGCGTGCTCACCAACCTGGGCCTGCCGTTTCCGCTGGCCATGGTGTGCGCCGCGCTGCTGGCCGCCGCGGTGGGTGTGGTGGTGGGCCTGCCGGCGTTGCGCGTGAAGGGCATCTACCTGGGCATTGCCACACTGGCCTTCGGCTTCATCGTCGAAGAAGTGTTTGCCCGCTGGGAGAGCCTGACCGGCGGCAACGCCGGCATGCATGTCAAGTCACCCGCCATCTTTGGCTGGAAGATCGACTCGTCCGAGGGCTTTTACTTCATCTGCCTGGTCACCGTGGTGCTGGTGACCTTCGGCGTGCTGAACCTGCTGCGCAGTTCTACCGGCCGCGCCTTTGTCGCCATCCGCGACTCGGAGATTTCGGCCCAGAGCATGGGCATCCACCTGGCGCGCTACAAGACCCTGGCCTTTGCGCTGTCGGCCGCGCTGGCCGGGCTGGGTGGCGCGCTGTACGCGCACAAGCTGCGTTTTCTGTCGCCCGACCAGTTCAGCATCATCCAGTCGATCGACCTGCTGCTGCTGGTGGTCATCGGCGGGCTGGGCTCGGTGCATGGCGCGTTCCTGGGCGCGATGTTCCTGATCGCCATGCCGCAGTTGATCTCCATGACCAAGGACTACCTGCCCGACAGCATCGGCCAGGCGCCGGGTCTGCAGGCGGTGGTCTATGGCGCGGTGCTGATTGCCTTTGTGCTGTTCGAGCCCCTGGGCCTGTACGGCCGCTGGTTGAAGGTGCGCACCTGGCTGCAGCTGTTTCCGTTCTACCGCAAGGGCATGTTCAAGCGGCAGAAGACGTTTCAGAAATCCGACAGACTGAAATGACCGGAGCGTGTAACACCCCCCTGAGTCGCTTCGCGCCTTCCCCCCTCTCCGATGGGAGGGGGGACAACGCCAGTGGCCGGCGCAGGTCCGGCCACGGCGTTTGCTGGCTTGGCCTGCTTCGCGGCCGTCTGAGGGACTGGAGGCACTGCGGTGGCTGATGACGTGCTGCTCTCGGCCCGCCACCTGAGCGTGCGCTTTGGCGGGGTGCTGGCGGTCAACGACGTCAGCTTTGACGTGCGGCGGGGTGAGGTGTTCAC
Organism: Pseudomonadota bacterium; assembly: GCA_020161215.1. GTDB lineage: Bacteria > Pseudomonadota > Gammaproteobacteria > Burkholderiales > Burkholderiaceae_C > Ottowia. The sequence goes on along the minus strand of JAIUOM010000008.1, from coordinate 51,964 downwards.
GCTGATCGGGCCCAATGGCGCGGGCAAGACGACGGTGTTCAACCTGATCAGCCGCATTTACACGCCGACCAGCGGCGAGATCGACTTTGCGGGGCCGAGCGGCATGCTGCGGCTGACCAGCCAGCCGGCGCATCAGGTGGCGTCGCTCGGCATTGCACGCACCTTCCAGAACATCGAGCTGTTCGAGCACGCCACGGTGCTGCACAACCTGCTGATCGGCCGCCACACGCACCGGCAGACGGGGTTCTGGAGCGAGCTGTTCTTCACCTCCGCCACGCGCGCGGCCGAGGTGGCGGCGCGCGATCGGGTCGAGCGCGTGATCGACCTGCTGGACCTGCAACACCACCGCGAATCGATGGTGGCCGGCCTGCCCTACGGCGTGCGCAAGGTGGTGGAGCTGGCGCGCGCGCTGTGCGCCGAGCCGCAGTTGCTGCTGCTGGACGAGCCTTCGTCCGGCCTGAACGTGGAAGAAACCGACGACATGGCCTTCTGGATCCAGGACATCGTGCAGGAGCTGGGCGTCACCGTGCTGATGGTCGAGCACGACATGTCGCTGGTCTCGCGCGTGTCCGACCGCGTGGTGGCCATGAACCAGGGCCAGGTGCTGGCCATGGGCACGCCACGCGAGGTGCAGACCGACCCGGCGGTGATCGAGGCCTATCTGGGCTCGGTCGATGACGTGGCCTCGCTGCGGAGACCCGCATGAGCGTCACCGCCAGCACCACGCCCCAGGCTGCGATGAGCGACGCCAGCGCAGGTCCCGTGGTTCTAAAGCTGCTCAATGTCGAGAGCGCCTACGGTCCCATCAAGGCGATCCGCGGGGTTAGCCTGCAGGTGCTGCAAGGGCAGATCGCCACCGTGCTGGGCAGCAACGGCGCAGGCAAGAGCACCATCCTCAAGACCATCTCCGGCATCATCGATCCGCGCAAGGGCACGGTCGAGTTCAAGGGCGCCGACATCACCGCCAAGGACCCGGCTTTCATCGTGCAGCAGGGTTTGTCGCATGTGCCCGAGGGGCGCGAGGTGTTCCCGCTGCTCTCTGTGCGCGACAACCTGCTGATGGGCGCCTACACCCGTGCCGACCGCGACGGCGTGGCGCGCGACATGGAGCAGGTCTACGCCTACTTCCCCATCCTGAAAGAGCGTGCCGCGCAGGACGCCGGCCTGCTCTCGGGCGGCCAGCAGCAGATGCTGGCCATCAGCCGCGCCCTGATGGCGGCGCCCCAGCTGATCCTGCTGGACGAGCCCAGCCTGGGCCTGTCTCCCAAGCTGACCAAGGAAATCTTCGAGATCGTGGTGCGCATCAACCGCGAACGCGGCACCACCATCCTGCTGGTCGAGCAGAACGCCAACATGGCCTTGAACGCCGCCGACTACGGCTATGTGCTGGAAAACGGCCGCATCGTGATGGAAGACAGCTGCGCCCGCCTGCGTGAGAAGGAAGACATTCAGGAGTTCTACCTCGGCATGAAGGACGACGGGGTGCGGGGCGAGCGGCGCTGGAAGAAAAAAAAGACGTGGCGATAGGCATGACCAATCTTTGGGACCTTCAACACATCCAGCCGCAAACCCAAAGCGTGCTGGACGGCGACACCATCCCCGCGATGTTCTGGAACGCCGTGCGCGAGCGCGGTGACACGGTGTGGCTGCGCACCAAGGACCTGGGCATCTGGCGCAGCTGGAGCTGGGCGCAGGTGGGCGAGGCGGTGAGCGAAGTGGCCGGCGGCCTGCGGAGCCTGGGCTTTGCGCCCGGCGACACGGCCTCGATCCTATCAAACACGGTGGTCGAATGGGTGCTGTCGGACCTGGCCGTGCTGTCCTGCCGCGGCGTGGCCAACGGCATCTACCCCACCGACGCACCGGCGCAGGTGCACTACCTGTGCGAAGACTCGCGCACCAGCGTCCTGTTTGTCGAGAACGACGAGCAGCTCGACAAGGCGCTCGAAGTGCGCGCGCAGTTACCGGGGCTCAAAAAGATCGTCGTCTTCGACATGAAGGGCTTGCGTGATCTTGATGACCCCGGCGTCATCAGCCTGGATGCGCTGCGCGCGTTGGGCCGCACCTACAACACCACCCATCCGGGCGAGCTGCAGCAGCTGGTGCAGACCTGCCGCCCTGAAGACCTGGCCATCCTGGTCTACACCTCCGGCACCACGGGCAAGCCCAAGGGCGCGATGCACACGCACGCCGGTCTCACCGTCACGGTGCGCGGCTACAACACGCTGATTGCCCGCAGCGAGGCAGACGAATGCATGTGCTTTCTGCCGCTGTGCCACATTGCTGAGCGCATGGGCGGCGAGTATTTTTCGCTGTACACCGGCGCCAAGCTTAACTTTGTCGAGAACCCCGACACCGTGCCCGAGAACGTGCGCGAGATCGCGCCCACGGTGTTCACCGCCGTGCCGCGCGTGTGGGAGAAGTTCTACTCCGGCGTGATGATCGCGCTGAAAGAAGGCACCCGGCTACAGCAAGGCGTGTACGCCTGGGGCATCGGCGTGGGCCAGCGCATCGCAGAGCGCGTACTGGCCGGTCAACCGGTGCCAGCCAGCTTGAAGGCGCAGTTCCGCGTGGCGCGCTGGCTGGCGCTGGACAACGTGCGCAAACTCATCGGCATCCACCGCGCGCGCTTTCTGGTCACGGGCGCCGCGCCCATCTCGCCTGAGCTGGTCAAGTGGTACCTGGCCCTGGGCGTGCCCATGCTCGAAGTCTGGGGCATGACCGAGACCTGCGGCGCCTCCACCGGCGTGCCGGTAGACCGCATCAAGCCCGGCTCCATCGGCCCGGCCGCCAGCTTCAACCAGGTGCGCATTGACGCCGCCACGGGCGAGATCCAGGTCAAGGGCCCGAACGTGTTCGCCGGCTACCTGAACCAGCCGGAGAAGACGGCCGAGACCTTTACTGCCGACGGTTGGCTGCGCACCGGCGACGTCGGCTCGGTGGATGGCGATGGCTTCTTTCGCATCACCGACCGGATGAAGGACATCATCATCACGGCCGGCGGCAAGAACATCACGCCCAGCGAGCTGGAGAACGAACTCAAATTCAGCCCCTACGTCACCGATGCGGTGGTGATCGGCGACCAGAAGCCCTACCTCACGGTCATCATCATGATCGACCAGGAAAACGTCGAGAAGTACGCGCAGGACCACGACGTACCCTTCTCCAACTACGCCAGCCTGACCCGCGCGCCCGAGGTGCAGGCCCTGATCCAGGGCGTGATCGACGAGGTGAACAAGAAGTTCGCCCGGGTCGAGCAGATCAAACGCTTCTTCCTGCTCGACACCCAGCTCACCGCCGAGGACGAAGAGCTGACCCCCACCATGAAGCTCAAGCGCAAGCTGGTGCAGACCAAGTACGCGCCACAGATCGAGGCCATGTACCGCACATGAAGCCCGATGCGTCAGGGTTATCACTGCGGACCAGGCGCGAACCCCCGGCGCAGAATTCCTGTCAAACCCCCGTGTGGCGCGGTCCGCACGCCCCTTGAAACCAGAAGGAGTCTCCATGCAACCGAAGTACGCTCTCGCCGCCCTGGCCTGCACCCTGGCCGCCGCCAGCCCCGCGCTTGCACAGTCTCAGGGAGTGTCCAAGGACCAGATTTCGCTCGGCTCCATCCAGGATCTGTCGGGCCCGCTGGCCGGCTTTGGCAAGCAGGTGCGCCTGGGCATGATGCTGCGCGTGGATGAGATCAACGAGCAGGGCGGCATCAACGGTCGCAAGCTCAGCCTGAAGGTCGAGGACTCGGGCTACGACCCCAAGCGCGCCGTGCTGGCCGCGCAAAAGCTCGTCAACCAGGACAAGATTTTCGCCATGGTCGGCCACATCGGCACGGCGCAGAACGTGGCCACCTTTCCGGTGCTGTTCGACAAGAACGTCATCAGCTTCTTCCCGCTGACGGCCGCACGCGAGATGTACGAGCCGCTGAACCGCCTGAAGTACTCGTTTGCCGCCACCTACTACGACCAGATGCGTCTGGCCGTGCCCAAGCTGGCCAAGGAAAAAGGCGCCAAGAAGCTGTGCGCCATCTACCAGGACGACGAGTTCGGCCTGGAGGTGCTGCGCGGCGCCGAGGCCGGCGCCAAGTCGATCGGCATGGAACTGGCCGAGAAGACCAGCTTCAAGCGCGGCGCCACCGATTTCTCCTCACAGGTGGCCCGCATGAAGGCCGCCGGTTGCGACTTCGTGGCGCTGGGCACCATCATCCGCGAGACCATCGGCACCATTGGCGAGTCGCGCAAAACCGGCTTCAGCCCCACGTTTGTCGGCTCCAGCGCCGCCTACACCGACCTGATCCACAAACTGGGCGGCAAGGCCATGGACGGCATGTACGCCGCCATGACGGTGCAAAATCCCTATGTGGACGACCCGTCCCAACCGATCCGTTTCTGGGCCAACAAGTACAAGACCAAGTTCAACGAAGACCCGGCGGTGTTCTCGGTCTATGGCTACGAGATCATCGACAGCTTCATCAGGGGCGCCCAGAAGGCTGGCCCCAACCTCACCACCGACAGCTTCATCAAGGCCATGGACAGCATGACCATCCCGCCCGACGTTTTCGGCTCGGCCGAAATGACCTTCAGCGCCACCAAGCGCCTGGGCAGCGACTCCTCGCGCCTATCGCAGTTGCAGGATGGCAAGTGGAAGGTGGTTTCTGATTATTTGAAATAGGACGCCCCCCGAAGCGCCTGCGGCGCCTCCCCCCACTGGGGGGCGAGCCGGCCGCTTCGGGCGGCCGTGCGCAGCGGCTCCTGGCTTGGCCTGCTCCGCGGCCTTTTGAGGGGGATGGGAGACCTGCAAGCTTCTTGGGTGAATTAATGGCTCTCTTCCGTTTCGTGTGGAAACCGACATAGCCCACAGATGTTTTGGTTAGGGCCTTGCGTGCTGCAAAGGATTGCGCGGCAGGTGAGTGAGCTTGCCGGCAATCAGAAAGGCCATGGCAATGAAGTGCTGCACACTCCCATAGCCACGCGCCTTGGCCTTGGCCGCTTGCAGCAGTGAATTGACCGCTTCGACGTAACCGGTGTGCCAGTGGGATGCCTCGAACGCCTTGAGTATTCCGACCCAGTGCTGCTTGATGGTCTTGGCCAGCTCCCTGAAGGGCGGCAGGCGACAGCGCTGCGCCCATTGCAGCCACTTCTTGAGTGCCAAACTGCTTTGGGCGGTCTGAGCCGGAGCGCCCGCACTGCGGTAGATGTCCCGCAACGCTTCCTTCAAGCGCCACGCCTTGGCCGTCTTGAGCCTGCTGTGGGGCAGCCAGTCCATCTTGCCCCGCTCCTTGTGCGTCCACCGCCCCTGGTCCTTGAGCCAGCATCAGCGGGTGTTCTTGAGCCAACGCTCGCTCCTGACCTCTTCACGGCGCACAGCATCCACCGCCTTGTTGGCCAACTGCACCACATGAAAGCCGTCAAAGGCGATGGCCGCCTGGGGCAGGTGCTGGCCGACTCCTGCGATGAAGGCCTTGGACATGTCCATGCACACCACCTCGATGGCCTCAGGCCTGCCTTGATGGCTCTTGAAGTCGGCCGCAAAGCGCTGCACGGTGCTGGCATCCTTGCCTGCCGTGGCATGGATCAGACGCGAGCGCGCCAGATCGTGCACCACCGTGAGGTAGCTGTGACCTTTGGCGCAGCGGGTCTCATCCATGCCGATGCAGGTGACATCCGCGTAGCTTTCCTGTTCGCGTGCCAAGCCGACATGGGCATCGATCTGGCGCCACAAGGCGTTGTCCGCACAGCGCAGAATGCGTGCACAGGCGGCCACTGGCATCTCGCGCGCAAGCGTCAGGGCCAGTGCCTCGAACATGAGTGTGAAGCGGCTGCCCTCGCGCGCCCAGGGCACGCTCAGCTGGCTTGTGTGGCCACACACGCTGCAGGCCACACGCGGCAGCGAGCAATGCACGTAGGCCTCGAACTGAAAGAAGTCCAGATGCCGCCAGCTGCGCTGGCGGTGGTCATGCAGCTTTTGCTCGGCAGCCGTACAGGCCGGGCATGGTGCGCTGCTGCCGTGCCAGGCAACGTACAGGTCTATGCGGCTGCGCTGTACATCCAGCGCAACACGTTCCACCGCCCAGGGCGCGCTCAGCCCAAGGGCCTGACAAAACAGTGCTTCTTGCATTTGGCACTCTCCTGTTGGCTCGCTGTCAATTCAATCTCTTGAACTGTAGCGTTCCACACGAAACGGAAGAGAGCCGAAAAAGCCGCCAAACCGGCCGTTACACCTGGGCCCCGAACACTTCCAGCAGCCGGTCCAGCCCGCCCATGTCGATGGCCACCTTGGCCTGCTCGCGCACCTTGGGTTTGGCGCGGTAGGCCACCGACAGGCCGGCGGCGTCCATCATCTCCAGGTCGTTGGCGCCGTCGCCCATGGCAATCGCCTGGGCCGGTTCGCAGCCGATCAGGCTGCAGGTGCGCAGCAGGGTCTGGCGCTTCATGGCGCCGTCGACGATGTCGCCCCAGCTTTGCGGCAGCACGCGGCCGGTGAGCTGGCCGTTTTCAATCTCCAGCTTGTTGCTGCGCGCAAAGTCCAGCGCCAGCCGGTCGCGCAGGCGGTCGGCAAAGTAGGTGAAGCCGCCTGAGACCAGCAGCACCTTCAGCCCGGCCGCCTTGCAGGCCAGCACCAGCTCGGCGGCGCCGGGGTTCAGGCGCAGGCGGGCGCGGTAGACGTGGGCCAGGTGTTCCTCGTCCACGCCTTTGAGCAGGGCCAGGCGGCGCAGCAGGCTGTCGCGGTAGTCGGTGATCTCGCCGCGCATGGCGGCCTCGGTGATGGCGGCCACCTCGGCCTTGCGGCCGGCGGCGTCGGCGATCTCGTCCACGCACTCGATGTTGATCAGCGTGGAGTCCATGTCGAACGCGATCAGCTTGAAGTCGCGCAGGTTCAGCGGCGGCGTGACGCCACGCACGGTGAGGCCGGGGCTGATCTCGCGGACGGTGTCGAAAGAGGTCATTTGCTATTGATATGGGAGCTGTTCAGGCTTGATTGACTGGCATCGGAAGCCGATTCGAGCATTATCCACGGATGGGCGGGGCGGCCTCAAGCCTGGCCCACGGCGGCCACCACCTGCGCCACCACCGCCATCACGGCCGTGTTCTGGGCGCGCAGGTCGCGCGGGTGCGGGTCGGTGGCGGCGGTGGCCACCGCCAGTTGCAGCGAGGGCACGCCGAGCGCGAACTGGGCGCCATAGCCCCAGGCCCACACCACCGGGCGGCCGTTCAGGCGGCCGTTGAACCACAGGTGGCCGTAGGCGGTATCGGTGATGGGGGACACGCGCCAGTCGGTGGCCCCGTGCGGCTGCGCGCTGTCGCTGACCCAGGTGGAAGGCAACACTTCGTGGCCTTGCCAGCGGCCCGCATCGGCCATCAGCCAGGCCAGCTTGAGCGCATCGCGCGTGCGCAGCTTCAGGCCCATGTAGGCCATGGCGTGGCCGGTCTGGTCGCGCTGCCAGGTGAAGGCGTCGATGCCCAGCGGCGCAAACAGATCGCGCTGGGCCAGCGCCTCCAGCGGCAGGCCCTGGGCGCGCTCCAGGATAGGGGTGAGCAGCGACACGGCGGCGTCGTTGTACGACCAGGCGGGCAGGGCGGGCGCCTGGCGCGGCAGGCCCAGCACGTAGCGCACGGGGTCGGCCGCGCTGGCCAGGGCGCGCATCTGCGTCATGAAGTGGTAGTCGATGCCGGTGGTGCCGGTGAGGATTTGGCCCAGCGTGACGGCGGCGACCGGCGTGTCGGGCACGTCGCCCACCCGTTCCGGCAGCAGTGCGCCCACGGTCTGCGACAGGCTGTGCAGCTTGCCCTGGTGCAGCGCTTGGCCGACCAGCATCGAACATACGCTCTTGGTCACCGAATTGACGGCCAGCAGATCGGCGGCGCTGGTGCCGCCGTAGTAGCGCTCGCCGATCAGCACGTCGTGGCGCGCCACCAGCAGGCTGCGCAAGGCCGGCACGCTGGCGCCGGCGGTCAGTGCGGCGTCCAGCGCGGATGCCGAGACGCCTGGGCTGTCTGGCGGGGCCAGTTGCCAGTCCGGCGGGATGGCCGCGCCCTGGGCCCTGGCCGGACCGGCGGCCGCCGCCAAAAGCGAGGCGGTCGCGCCGAGGACGAGGTGTCGTCGAGAAGGCATGGTGGAACTCCAGCGGGACCGAGCCCTGCGCCGAACCTACAGGAGGTGTGGGCGCCAGCCAAGCGGCATGAAATGCTCTCAATAAAATAGCTGCTCAGGATTGCCCCACGCCGGCCAGTGCCTGAATCAAGCCCTATCCAAAGTACCTTGGCCGAGCAGCGCGCGCAGCGCTGGCGCCACGCCGTCCATGGGCAGGTGGCCGCCCATCACCAGTTGCGCCAGGCCGTGCACCGTGCCCCACAGCGCGGCGCCCAGCGCGTCGCCGCTTGCGTCGGGCGGGCCGTCGGTGGGCCGCAGCGCCGTCACGCAGTCGCGCAGCAGCGCCTCGTTGGCGGCGATCAGCGGCGCCGATTCGGCGTTGGGCTGGCCGGGCGGGCAGAGCTGGGCGTCGAACACCAGGGCAAAGGCGTTCGGCTGCTGGTGCGCAAAGCCCACGTAGGCCAGGCCCAGCGCCAGCAGCCGCTCGCGCGGCGCCGTGGCGCGCGCCACGGCGTCTTGCTGCGCGCCCAGAAAGCGCCGCAGGCACTCGGTGCTGACGGCCTTCAGCAAGCTGTCGCGGTCGGCGAAGTAATGGTAGGGCGCGGCGTGGCTGACGCCCGCGGCGCGGGCCACCTCGCGCAGGCTGAGCTGGGCCGCGGGCCGCGTGGCCAGCAGCTCGAAGGCGGCGTCCAGCAAGGCCTGGCGCAGGTTGCCGTGGTGGTAGGGGCGTTCGGAATCGGTTGAACTTGACACCAGAAAGATTCTAGCCGAGACTGCGCCTGTCTTGATCTTTACGTTGTCAAGATTAACGCCGAAAAGGAGCTCTTCATGTCTCGCCTGTTGATCATCGATGCCCATCCCAACCCCGAATCGCTGTGCGCCGCGCTGGCCGCGCACTACGCCGAGGCCGCCGAACGCGGTGGCGCCACGGCTTCGGTGTTGGCCCTGCGCGCGCTGCGCTTCGACCCGGTGCTGCACCAGGGCTATCGGGGCGAGCAGGCGCTGGAGCCCGACCTGCGGCGCGCCCAGCAACTGATCGAGGACTGCGATCACCTGTGTCTGGTCACGCCGCTGTGGTGGGGCTCGGTGCCGGCCTTGCTGAAGGGTTTTTTCGACCGCACGCTGCAGCGCGGCTGGGCCTACCGCTACCAGGACAACGGCAACCCGCTGGGCCTGCTGGCCGGGCGCTCGGCCCGGCTGCTGCTGACCACCGATTCGCCCGGCTGGTATTTGCGCCTGCTGCAGGGCGACCCGACGGTCAAGCAGCTGGTGCGCAGCACGCTGAAGTTCTGCGGCTTCCAGCCGGTGCGGGTGACGCGCTTTGGCCCGGTGCACCACAGCACGCCCGAAGCGCGCAGGCGCTGGCTGGCGCAGGCCGCGGCGCTGGGTGCGCGGGATGCGCTGGGCGGCGGCAGGCCTGGCGCGTCGGCGCTGCCCGCGGCCTGATGCCGGGCAAGACGCGCGGCCAGTCGGCCCGCCGGGCGGGCCCGGTCAGCGCCCTGGAACTATCAAATAGATAGCTGCTCAGGATGTACCCACGCCGACCGAAGGCCTGAAAGGCTCGAAAGTGATGGCGCGAGGGCCGGTGTGGCGTGGGAGCCGCCTCGCGTTCTACACTGCGGACTGGCTCCTTCCCTTTCCTTGCCCTGTTCGCCCGCATGAACGCCCTCGACCGCCGCCACCTGCTGCGCCTGGCCGCCGCCAGCGCCACCACGCTCTGGCTGCCGCGCAGCGCCTGGAGCCAGCCGCGCCTGCCCGAGCGGCCCTTTGCCCTGGGCGTGGCCTGTGGCTGGCCGACGCACCAGTCGGTGGTGCTGTGGACGCGCCTGGTCGGCCCGGCGCGGGGCGATGCGCCCAGCAGCAGCTTGCAGGCCGGCCCGGTGACGGTGCGCTGGGAACTGGCCGACGACGCCGCCTTCACCCGCATCGCGCGCACCGGCCAGGCCCAGGCCCTGCCCGAGCTGGCGCACGCCGTGCACGTGGAACTCGAAGGCCTGGCGCCCGACCGCTGGTACTGGTACCGCTTCATGGTCGGCGATGCGGTGAGCGGCGTGGGCCGCGCCCGCACCCTGCCCGAGCCGGGCGCCGCCGCGGCCCGGCTGCGGCTGGCCTACGCCTCCTGCCAGCGCTGGGACCACGGGCATTACGCGGCCTGGCGCCATCTGGCCCAGGGCGAGGCGCCGGATCTGGTGCTGTTTCTGGGCGACTACATCTACGAATACCCGTCCGGGCGGGGCGCCGTGCGCCCGGTGCCGGGCGACTGGGCGCTGGACCTGGCCAGCTACCGCGAGCGCCACGCCCTGCACAAAAGCGATGCGCACCTGCAGGCGGCGCATGCGCTGTGTCCGTGGCTCCTGACCTGGGACGACCACGAGGTGAGCAACGACTACGCCGGCCTGCACCACGGCAACCGCGGCCCGGCCGTGCCCGACTTCGCCGCGCGCCGCGCCGCCGCCTACCAGGCCTATTACGAGCACATGCCGCTGCCCAGTGGCGTGCTGACGCGCGCGCTGGCCGGGCTGGCGGCCGGGGCCGAGACGCGGCTGTACGGCGAACTGCGCTTTGGCCAGTTGGCGCGCATCGCCCTGCTGGACGGCCGGCAGTACCGCGATCCGCAGGTTTGCCCGCCCCCCGGGCGCACCGGGGGCGGCATGGTGCCGGTGGCCAGTTGCCCGGCGCTGGACGATCCGGCGCGCAGCATGCTGGGCGCGGCGCAGGAGGCCTGGCTGAACCAGCGCCTGGCCGCGGCCGGGCGCGAGGGCGCGGGCTGGACGGTGCTGGCGCAGGACCTGCTGTTTGGCCAGCGCACGGTGGCCGGGCCGAACGGCGCCGCGGTCTGGAACGACGCCTGGGACGGCTACGCGCCCGCGCGCCGGCGCCTGACCGACGCGCTGCGCCAGCACGGCACGCCCAACCCGGTGCTGCTGGGCGGTGACATCCACGAGAACTGGGTCGGCCACGTCAAGGCCGATTACGCACGCGAGAACAGCGCCAGCGTCGGGGTGGAGTTTTGCGGCACCAGCATCAGCTCGCACGGCGGCAGCTACCCGGGCTTTGACCAGCTGCTGCGGCAAAACCCGCATTTCGTGTTCGGCAACCGCGACAAGCGCGGCTATGGCCTGATCACCCTCACGCCCGAACGGCTGCAGGCCGAGCTGCTGGCCGTGCGCGACGCGGCCGACGCCGCCTCGCCGGTGGACCTGTTGGCGCGCTTCGAGGTCGAGAGCGGGCGGGCGCGGATTGAGCGGGTGGCCTAGGGCCTGTTAACGCTATTTTCCGGCGTGCGTTGCGAGTCAAAAAGGCCACTCGCCAAGGCGCCAGCCGCAGCCAAGGTAGGTGCCTTGGCAAGGTTGGCAACGCCGGCGATGGCCTTTTTGATCGCAACCCATAGGGAACCTGCTCAAAAAAGCGTCACTCGTTGTTGTGCTCCTTGCCCAGACACTCGGTCTGGACTGCGTCGCACGCCTAGATTGACGCTTTTTTGAGCAGGTTCGCAGGCCGGAAAATAGCGTTAAGAGGCCCTAATCGGGCGCGAAGCCAAACACCCGCGCCAGCGGCAGCGTCTCGGGCAGGATGTAGACCACGCCGGCCTGCCGGGCGAACCAGGGCTGGATGTGGCGGTCGTAAAAACCGGCCGGCACGTTCACGCAGCCGTACGAGATGCGGCGGCGGCGCGCGTCGTTCGCGCCGATGCGGGCCGGGCGCCCCTCGCCCGGCACGTCGCGCACGCGGTGCAGCGACAGGGCGCTGTCGTAGTCGAGCCAGACGATGTCCTCGCCGCGCAGGTTCTCGCCCGGCTCGGTGTCGAAGCGGCCGGCCGGGGTGATCTTCTCGTGCGCCCGCACCTGGCGGAGCGGGCGCGTCCCGATGTCGGGCGGCGCCACGTCGCCGGTGGCCTGGCCGACGAGGACCGGGCTGTCGGCCAGCGGCTGCCCGCTGGGGTCGAACACCCACAGCCGCGCCGCGCGCTTGTCGATCACCGCGTAGGCGCGCCCGCGCGCATCCCCGCTGGCGACCACCTGGGCGGCCAGCCGGATCACTTCGGCGGGTGGGGCCTGGGCGGCGGTGCCCAGCAGGCCTTGCAGGCGCTGGCCGGGCGCGGCGGCGTCAAGCGCCTGGGCGGCGGCCGCCGAGCAGACCAGCAGCCAGGCCAGCGCCAAGAGGCGCGCCAGGCGATGCGTGGAGGTCGGGCGGGGCATGCGGCGATGGTACGCCGGGGCCTCGGCGTTGGCATTTTGGTTCGTCAATCGCTATCGAAATAAAAGCATAAACCTTATATTTCACGCCGACCAATGCCCCAAAACACCCCAAAACCCCGACCAGAGGCCCGCCTCGGCGCTCAGCCTTGCCTCGTGCTCGCGGGCAACGGCACCATCACCGGCTGGCCGGGGGTGGTGCAGCCGGTGTCGCAGCAGCGCCCGGGTTGGCGGTTGCGGGTGATGGGGCGGCCCTCCTGGTGCAGGGCGCCGCGCTCCAGCAGGCGTTCCACCAGCTCGACCTTGTTGCCCACCGGGTAGTTGCGCCAGATCTCCTGCTTCATCGCCGCTGGCGAGCCGCCGCCGTGCATGCTGATGAGCGAGTACCAGCCGCCCTGGTAGGACGCGGTCAGGTCTTCCATGAAGCGCGCCACCTCGACGCGCTTGTCGTACGGCACCTCCGGGTTGGCGCGCAGCACCTCGGCCAGGGTGGCGGCGGTGGCCGGGTTGTGGTCTTCGTCGGGGCCGGGCAGGGCCACGATGAGGCCGCCCGAGACCTGGTGCGCCAGCCGGTGCATGTCGTAGATCTGCGTGGCCAGCAGCAGTTTGCCGATGTTGGCGAACACCGGCTCGGGCATGAAGGAGCCGCTGTGCGGGTCTTGCGTGCCGTACACGCTGGCGGCCACGCCGCAGGCGTAAAAGCCCTCGACGATCTTGATCAGCTCGACCATCGGCTCGCGCAGGTTGATTTTTTCGTCCGGGCTCAGGCCGTTGGCCTCGCACATCAGCGCGCCGGCGCCGATCAGCAGGTCGCCAAAGCCGGCGCGCGCGGCGATGCAGCTGTGGCGGTGGTGGGTGGCGTAGCTGTAGGTCAGCACGTGGCTGAATTCCCACTCGCGCTCGTAGAACACGCGCTCCCAGGGCACGAACACGCGGTCGAAGATGACCACGGCGGTGCACTGGCCGTACTTGCGCGAAAACAGCGCCGCGCCGTGTTCCACCTTCTCGCCCGGGCGGCCGGCCGGGCGCGAGACGATGGTCATGCCTGGGGCGTCCACCGGCACCGCGCAGCAGACGGCGAAGTCGGCGTCTTGTTGGCCCATGTTGCGGCTGGGCATGACCATCAGCTCGTGCATGTAGGGCGCGCCGGTGACGATGGCCTTGGCGCCGCTGATGACGATGCCGCGCGCGTTGCGCTCGACCACGTGCACGTAGCTGTCGGGGTTGGCCTGCTGGTGCGGCTTCTTGCTGCGGTCGCCCTTGGCGTCGGTCATGGCGATGCCGATCGACAGGTCTTCGTCCTGCACCCGGGCCATGTAGGCGGCAAAGCGCGCGCGGTGCTCGGTGCTGCCGCGCGCGTCGTCGATGGCCGACACCGCCTGGAACAGGCCGTTCAGCGAATCGTGCGCCAGGTAGCGCTGGGCGCAGCCGGTCTCCTGGCACAACAGGCGCACCGCTTCCAGCTTGTTCAGCAGATCGCCGGCGGACTCGTTGATGTGCGTCATGCGCGCCACCACCTTGCCACGCGAGGCCTGCGTGGCCAGCGCCACCGGCGCCACGGCCGGATCGAGCGCGAAGTCGTAGGTGAAGGCCAGCGCGTTCACGCCCGGCTGCAAGGCCGGGTGATCGACGACGGAATCGACCTGCTGCCCATCGACGTACACGCGCGGTTTGTAGCGGCGCAGCGATTCGCGGTACTGCGCGCCGCTCATCAGTTGAACGGACGGCGGGGACTGGGTGGCGGTGTCCATGCGGGCGGTCTCCTTGTAGTGTGTGCAATATTTTAAACACTGTTCAATTCATTCGGGTATGCCTTTACAATTTGCCGATGGCTTCTCGTCTTTTGGACCGTGAATCGGCACCCGCCGCCTCGGCGCGCGCGCAACGCCAGCGCACGCTGGTGGACGCCCGGCGGGCGCTGGTGCTGGACGCGGCGCGCACGGTGTTTTTCGAACACGGCCTGGAAGGCACCAGCATGCGCGAGATCGCGCAGCGCGCGGGCTACACCCCAGGGGCGATCTACAGCTACTTTTCCAGCAAGGAAGAGATGTACGGCGCGCTGCTGGACGAATCGCTGGAGCGCCTGAACGAGCAGGTGGACGCGGCCGCCGCCTGCGGTGGCGACACGGCGGCCGAGGTGTTGCGCGCCACGGCCAACGCGTTCTTCGAGTTCTACCGCGAGAACCCGCGCGATCTGGATCTGGGTTTTTACCTGTTCCAGGGTCTGCAACCGCGCGGCCTGACGCTGGCGCTGAACGACCGCCTGAACCGGCGCTTGCGCGATGCGCTGCGCCCGGTCGAGGCCGCGCTGGTGGCCTTGGGCATGCCGGCGGAAGACGCCGTGTCGGAGATCACGGCCTTGTTCGCCTACGCGGTCGGCCTGCTGCTGCTCAACCACACCGGGCGCATCCGCATGTTCAAGCGCGAGGCCGGGGGCTTGTACGCGCTGTACCTGAGCCGGCTGATCGAACGGGCGGCGGTGTACCAGCGCAGGTAGCCGGCGCCGGCCGCCACCTCACCGGGTGCGGGGTGGCGGCGCTCAGCGGGTCATGGGCTGGTCGCCAGCTCGGCCACCGGCTTGCCCAGGCTGCGCAGCACGTCGCGCACCATCTGGGCCCGGTCTTTCGGCTCCGGAAGGGCTTTTTCGATGCGCAGCTTGTCGTTGCTGGCCAGCTTGATGTGCTTGTTCTTCTGGATCAGCTGGATGATGGCCATCGGGTCGATCGGCGGCTGGGGCTTGAAGCCGATGTTGATCACGCCCGGCGCCGCATCCACCTTCTGCACGCCGTAGGGCGCCGACAGCACGCGCAGGCGGTGCACGTCGATCAGGGTCTGCGCCTGCGGGGGCAGCTTGCCGAAGCGGTCAACGATCTCCTCGACCAGCGTGTCGATCTGGTCGTTGGTCTTGGCGGTGGCCAGCTTCTTGTAGAACGACAGGCGCAGGTGCACGTCGCCGCAGTAGTCGCTGGGCAGCAGGGCGGGGGCGTGCAGGTTGATCTCGGTGGCGGCTTGCATGGGGCTCAGCAGATCGGGCTCTTTGCCGGCCTTGAGCGAGCGCACGGCCTCGGCCAGCATCTCGTTGTAGAGCTGAAAACCGATCTCCATCATGTTGCCGCTCTGGTTCTCGCCCAGCACTTCGCCGGCGCCGCGGATCTCCAGGTCGTGCATGGCCAGGTAAAAGCCCGAACCCAGCTCTTCCATCTGCTGAATGGCGTCCAGCCGCTGGGCGGCCTGCTTGGTCAGGCCATCGATCTCGGGCACCATCAGGTAGGCGTAGGCTTGGTGGTGGCTGCGGCCCACGCGTCCGCGCAGCTGGTGCAGCTGCGCCAGGCCAAACTTGTCGGCGCGGCTGATGACGATGGTGTTGGCCGTGGGCACGTCGATGCCGGTCTCGATGATGGTGGAGCACAGCAGCAGGTTGTGGCGCTGCGCCACAAAGTCGCGCATCACGCGCTCCAGCTCGCGCTCGGGCATCTGCCCGTGGGCGATGGCGATGCGCGCCTCGGGCAGGATTTTTTCCAGCGCCTGGCGGCGGTTCTCGATCGTCTCGACCTCGTTGTGCAAAAAGTAGACCTGCCCGCCGCGCTTCAGCTCGCGCAGCACCGCCTCGCGGATCACGCCCGTGCCCTCGTTGCGCACAAAGGTCTTGATGGCCAGGCGCCGCTGCGGCGCGGTGGCGATCACGCTCAAGTCGCGCAGGCCCTCCAGCGCCATGCCCATGGTGCGGGGGATCGGTGTGGCGGTGAGGGTCAGCACATCCACCTCGGCGCGCAGGGCTTTCATGGCCTCCTTGTGGCGCACGCCAAAGCGGTGCTCTTCGTCGATGATGAGCAGGCCCAGGTTCTTGAACTGCGTCTTTTCGGACAGCAGCTTGTGCGTGCCCACCACGATGTCCACGCTGCCGTCGGTGATGCCCTTGAGCGCGGCGTTGATCTCCTTGGTGGAGCGAAAGCGGCTCATCTCGGCCACCTTCACCGGCCACTTGGCAAAGCGGTCCACCAGGGTCTGGTAGTGCTGCTCGGCCAGCAGGGTGGTGGGGGCCAGAAAGGCCACCTGCTTGCCGCCCGTCACCGCCACAAAGGCGGCACGCAGGGCGACTTCGGTCTTGCCAAAGCCCACGTCGCCGCACACCAGGCGGTCCATGGGCTGGGGGCTGATCATGTCCTGCACCACGGCGTGGATGGCGGCTTTTTGATCGGCGGTTTCGTCAAAGCCGAAGTCGGCCGAGAACTGCTCGTAATCGTGCGGCGAGTAGCGGAAGGCATGCCCCTCGCGCGCGGCGCGGCGGGCGTAGATGTTCAGCAGCTCGGCGGCGGCATCGCGCACCTGCTCGGCGGCCTTGCGCTTGGCTTTTTCCCACTGGCCGCTGCCCAGGCGGTGCAAGGGCGCTTCGTCGGCGCTGACGCCGGTGTAGCGGCCAATCAGGTGCAGCTGCGACACCGGCACGTACAGCGTGGCGTCGCCCGCGTACTCCAGGTGCAGCATCTCCTGCAGGGCGGGGCTGCCGTCGGCGTTTTTCTCGCCCAGGTCCATGTTGATCAGGCCCCGGTAGCGGCCGATGCCGTGCTGCGCGTGCACCACCGGGTCGCCCACGTTCAGCTCACTCAGGTCCTTGATCAGCGCGTCGACATCGCTCACCTGCTCCTGCTTTTTACGACGGCGCGTGGTGGTGCCGGCGGCAAACAGTTCGGTCTCGGTGATCAGGTCGATGCCGGCTTCGAGCCAGGCAAAGCCCTGGGCCACGGCGGCGGTGGCGATGCCGGCTTTCTCGCTGCTGGCCTGAAACTCGGCCAGCGAATCAAACGCCGGTGGGTTCAGCCCCGAGGCACGCAGAAAGTCCAGCAGGCTTTCGCGCCGGCCATCGCTTTCGGCCAGCACCAGCGCGCGCTGCGGCGTGGTGCGGATGTGGGCCTGCAGGCGCGACAGCGGGTCGTCGGCGCCGCGCACCACCGTGAGATCGGGCAGCTTCTGAGCGAAGGCGCTTTCGGCGATGTCTTCCACGCCAGGGCGCAGCGCCAGCTGGGCGTGCGGCTTGGCCAGCACGTAGAACTGCTCGGCGTCCAGAAACAGCGCCTCGGGCGGCAGCACCGGGCGCTCAGGGTCGCCCTGGGCCAGGCGGTAGCGGTCGCGCGTGTCCTGCGCAAACTGCTGGAAGGCGCTTTCCAGGTCGCCGTGCAGCACCAGCGTGGACTCGTTGCCGACGTAATCAAACACCGTGGCGGTTTCGTCAAAGAACAGCGGCAGGTAGTACTCGATGCCGGCCGTGGCCACGCCGTTGCCCATGTCCTTGTAGATGCGGCTGCGCGTGGGGTCGCCCTCCAGCAGTTCGCGCCAGCGTTGGCGGAACTTGGTGCGGCCGGCCTCGTCCATCGGGAACTCGCGCCCGGGCAGCAGGCGCACCTCGGGCACGGGGTAGAGGCTGCGCTGGCTGTCGGGGTCGAAGGTGCGGATCGAGTCGATCTCGTCGTCGAACAAATCCACCCGGTAGGGCATGGGGCTGCCCATGGGGTAGAGGTCGATCAGCCCGCCGCGCACCGCGTATTCACCGGGGCTCACCACCTGGGTGACGTGGGTGTAGCCGGCCAGGGTGAGCTGGCCTTTGAGCGCTGCCTCGTCCAGCTTTTGCCCTTGCTTGAAGTGGAAGGTGGTGCCCGCCATGAAGGCCGGCGGCGCCAGCCGTACCAGGGCCGTGGTGGCCGGTACCAGCACCACATCGGCCGCACCCTGCTTGATGGCCCACAGCGTGGCCAGCCGCTCGCTGATCAAATCCTGGTGCGGGCTGAAGGTGTCGTAGGGCAGGGTTTCCCAGTCGGGGAACAGCACCACGCGCAGACCGGGCGCAAAAAACGCCAGCTCGTCCTGCAGCCGCTGCGCGTCGCTGGCGTCGGCGGTGACGATGGCCGTCAGGCGCTTGGCCGCGCTTTCGCGCTCGGCCAGTTGCGCCAGCAGCAGCGCGTCGCTGGAGCCGGGCGGGCGCGGCAGGGCGTGGCGTTTGCCAGGGGTGAGCTTGGGCAGGTCCATGGTGACGGGGTCGGGCAGGCGCGAAAAACGACGAAAACCCCCGGCCGGCTGAGGACGGGGGGTGAAAGCCTGTAATTCTAGGGAGATGGGGGCAGGCGCGCCCGGGTGCAAGCGCTGCGGTGGATCTGGCTGGATGGATGCTTCAAAAATAATAGCTGTCCGCGCTATATTTACGAGCGTCAGCGGCCAATATGGCATTGAAAATCACGCCCATGATCAGGCGCTATACGCGCGGGCCCCCGCGCCGATATAGTCAAGCGCTGCCCGTCATTCAGCCAAGGAGACCCCATGCCCGCAGACACCCCCGTCACCCGCTTCGGTAGCGGCCACGCCGTTCTGCGCATGGAGGACGACGCGCTCCTCAAGGGCCAGGGCCGCTACACCGACGATCTGCGCCAGCCAGGCGATGGCTGTCTGGTGTTCGTGCGTTCGCCGTACGCGCACGCGGCGATCCGCGGCGTGAATACGGCCGAAGCCGAAAAGCTGCCCGGCGTGCGCGCCATCCTGACCGGCGCCCAGCTGGCCGCGCAGGGCGTGCCGCCCATGCCCACGGGCGTGCCTTTCACGCGCGCTGACGGCAGCCCCTGCGCCACGCCGCAGCGCCCGCCGCTGGCGCACGAGGTGGCGCGCTTTGTCGGCGAGGCGGTGGCCGCCGTGGTGGCCGACACTTTGCAGCAGGCCAAGGACGCCGCCGAGGCCGTGTGGGTCGACTACGAAGAACTGCCTCCGGTGCCCACTCTGGCCGCGGCGCTGGACGGCGCGGCGCGCGTGCTGCCCGACGCAGCCGACAACCTGGCCTGCGAGGCGCGCCACGGCGATGCGGCGGCCTGCGCGGCGGCCTTTGAGCGCGCGGCGCACGTGGTCCAGCTCGACATCACGCACCAGCGCCTGGCTGCGCTGACGATCGAGCCGCGCACAGTACGCGCCTGGCCCGATGCGGATGGCCGCATGCAGGTGCACCTCAGCTCGCAGATGCCCACCGGCGTGCGCACGGCCGTGGCCGAGGCCTTGCAGACCGAACCCGAGCAGGTGCGCGTGCGCGTGACCGACGTCGGCGGCGGCTTTGGCATGAAGACCGGCGCCTACCCCGAGGACGTGGTCGTCGCCCTGGCCGCGCGCGCCACCGGCCGCCCGGTGGCCTGGACGGGCGAGCGCAGTGAAGAATTCCTCAGCACCACGCACGGGCGCGACGTGCAGGCTCACGTCGAGCTGGCGCTGGCCGCCGACGGCGCCATCCTGGGGCTGCGCGTGCATTCGCACGCCAACGTGGGCGCCTACGCGCTGGGTACGGGCGTCTTCATTCAGCTGCTGATCGGGCCCTGGGTGCAGACCAGCGTGTACCACGTGCCGGTGATCGACTTTCACTTTCGCGCCGTGCTGACGAACCAGGCGCCCACTGGCGCCTATCGCGGCGCTGGCCGCCCTGAGGCCATCTTCAACATCGAACGCTTGATGGACGAGGCCGCGCGCCAGACGGGCATCGACCGCCTGCAGCTGCGCCGCCGCAACTTCATCCGCCCCGAGCAGATGCCGTACAAAAACCCCATGGACCAGACCTACGACGTCGGCCGCTTCGAGCGCGTGCTGGATGGCGCGCTGCCGCTGGCCGACTGGGCGGGCTTTGAGGCGCGCGCGGCCGAGTCCAAGGCGCGCGGGCTGTGGCGCGGGCTGGGCGTTGCGACTTTTCTGGAGTGGACTGGGGGCAACGTGTTTGAAGAGCGCGTGACCATTGAAATCAAGGCCCCCACGCTTCGCGCTGACGCGTCTGCGCTGCCCCCCGAGGGGGCCCTCGCGACTAGGGGCGGCCCGTCGCCGCTCGAGGCCGACGGCTTCATCGAGGTCTACTCTGCTGTCAACCAGATGGGGCAGGGCATCGCAACCACGCTGGCGCAGTTGGTGGTGGATGCGTTTGGCGTGCCCATCGAGCAGGTGCGCGTGGTGCTGGGCGACACCGACCGCGGCAACGGCTTTGGCAGCGCGGGCTCGCGCTCGCTGTTCACCGGCGGCTCGGCCATGCGCAGCGGCGCCGATCGCACACTGGACGAGGCCAAGCAACGCGCTGCCCAGGCTCTGGAGGCCGCGCCCGAAGACATCCGCTACGCGGCGGGCCGCTTCAACGTGGCCGGCACCGACCATGCCATCGGTTTGTTCGAGCTGGCCGCGCAGCAAGAGGGCAGTCACATCCTGGTCGACCACACCCACACCGTCAGCGGCCCCACCTGGCCCAACGGCTGCCACATCAGCGAGGTTGAGGTTGATCCGCAGACCGGCAGCGTGGCCGTGGTGCGCTACAGCTCGATGAACGACGTGGGTCGCGTGGTCAACCCGATGATCGTGCGCGGCCAACTGGACGGCGGCGCGGTGCAGGGCATCGGCCAGGCGCTGACCGAGCAGATGGTCTACGACGCCGGCTCTGGCCAGCTCGTCACCGGCAGCCTGATGGACTACGCTGCCCCGCGTGCGCTGGACCTGGCCGCGACCTTTGTCACCGAGATGGACGAATCCACCCCCTGCACGAACAACCCGCTGGGGGTGAAGGGCGTGGGCGAACTGGGCACCATCGGCGCCACGCCCAGCGTCGTCAACGCCGTGGCCGACGCGCTGGCGCGCGCGGGGCGGCCCGAGCTGGCGCCGCGGTTGCAGATGCCGCTGTCGCCGGGGCGGCTGTGGGCGCTGCTGCAGTCTTGATGACCGCGCCTTCAAGCAAAATATGGCCCTTGCGCTGGTGCAATCAGCGCCAATAGCTATTATTTTTGAAGTAACCATGTCCGACCCGATGCACGCGCGCTATCACGTGACCGAGCGTGACTACGTGCGCGTCGGCCGCGTCGCCTCGCGCCCAGGCCGACGCGCCTGGACGGTGCTGGCCGTGGTGCTGGCATGCGCGCTGGCGGCTGCGCTTTTAGGGCCCCCGGGCACGGGCACTGCCGTGACGGGCGGGTTGGTCGGCGGGCTGGCGGTGTGGTGCACCATTCAGTACGTGCTCAACCCCTGGTTGTTGCGACGGCATTACCGCCAATACAAGCTCATGCAGCAGGAGCAGACCGTGACGCTGAGCCCCGACGTCATCCACTTCAAATCCGCAGCGGGCGAATCGCACCTTGGCTGGGACAAGATTCTCAAGTGGCGCTTCAGCCCGGACTATGTGCTGATCTACCTGGCGCCGAACATGTACCACGTGATTCCAGCGTCGGTGGCGGCGCAAGGTTTCGACCTGGACCGCCTCAAGTCCACGCTGGCGCAGCACGTGGGCCCGGCGGTGTGAGCGTCATGGGTTTGACCACCGATACCCGCTGCTTTGCGCTGATCCCCAGTGCCGGCACAGGCTCGCGCGCCGGCACGGCAAGCCCCAAGCAATACCAGCCGCTGGCCGGCGTACCCCTGGTGCGCCACACGCTGGCCGCTTTTGCCGCCGTGCCGCGCGTGGCGCGCGTGCTGGTGGTGGTGGCGCCGGGCGATGACACGCTGAGCGGCGACGGCGCGCGCCTGGAGGTGGCGCCTTGCGGCGGCGCCACGCGCGCCGCCAGCGTGTTCAACGGCTTGCAGGCGCTGCTTGCAGGCGGTGCCCGGCCCGAAGACTGGGTGCTGGTGCACGACGCCGCGCGCTGCCTGATCATGCCCGAGCAGATCAACGCCTTGATCGACGCCTGCCTTCCCGATGCCGTGGGCGGCCTGCTGGCGCTGCCGCTGCCCGACACCTTGAAGTCGGCCAGCGCCCAAGGCCGCGTGGCGGCCACCATCGACCGTGCTGACAAATGGCTGGCGCAGACACCGCAGATGTTCCGCATCGGCCTGCTGCATGATGCGCTGGCGGCGCACGCGGCCCAGGGCTTTGCCGGCATCACCGACGAGGCCAGCGCCATCGAGGCGGCGGGCCACGCGCCGCTGCTGGTGCGCGGCAGCGCGCAGAATTTCAAAGTGACCTACCCGGAGGACTTTGCCTTGGCTGAAGCCATCTTGAGGAGCCGCAGCGCATGAGCGGCGGCGCACACACGACGCCACCGTTTCGCATCGGCGAGGGCTGGGACGTGCACGCCCTGGTGCCGGGCCGGCCGCTGATGATCGGCGGCGTGCGGGTGCCGCACACACATGGGCTGCTGGGCCACTCCGACGCCGACGTGCTGCTGCACGCCATCACCGACGCGTTGCTGGGCGCGGCGGGCCTGGGCGACATCGGCCGACATTTTCCCGACACGGACGCGCGCTTCGCGGGCGCCGATTCTGCGGTGCTGCTGGCCGAGGCGGCGCAGCGCGTGCGCGCCGCGGGCTGGCAGATCGGCAACGTGGACAGCACCGTCATCGCCCAGGCGCCCAAGCTGGCGCCGCACATTGGGGCCATGGTGGCGCGCATTGCCCAGGTGCTGGGCGTGGCGCCCGAGCAGGTCAACGTCAAGGCCAAGACGGCCGAGCGCCTGGGGCCGGTAGGGCAGGGCGCCAGCATCGAGGCGCGGGCGGCGCTGCTGCTGCTGCGCTGAAGCCGGCCCAGCCGCTTGCGTGACGCGCTTCAGAAACCGCCGCCGCGGCGCTTCGATCCGCCCGCGGCGGCTTGGCGTTCGGTGGCCTGGCGCAGGCGGATCACCGCCAGCAGCCCGCCGCTGGGGCTGTTGCCCAGGGCCAGCGTGCCGCCCATGTTCTGCACCATCTTGGCCACCAGGGCCAGCCCCAAACCGGCTCCGGTGGCCGCGGTGCGGGCCACGTCGCCGCGGAAGAAGGGACGCGTGAGTTCGGGCAGCAGTTGCTCGGGCACGCCGTGGCCATGGTCGCGCACGCGCAGCGTCACCCATTCGTCGCGCACGGTGGCGGCGATGCGCACGCGGGTGCTGCCGGTGCCGGGCGTCTTGCCGTAGCGGCGTGCGTTTTCCAGCAGGTTGGACATGACGCGGCCCAGCTCGACCTCGTCGGCCATCACCATCAGGTCGGGGGGCATGTTGATCTGCACCTGCATGTCGTCGCGCACGGTGAAGGGCTGCACATAGGCGCGCGTCAGCTCGGCCAGGGGCACCGGCATCAGGTTGACGTGGTCGGGCCGGGCGTAGTCGAGGAACTTGTCGATGATGGCGTCCACCTGCGCGATGTCGGCCGCCATGTGCTCGCGTGCCTCGGGATCGGGCACGCTCATCTCGGTTTCCAGGCGCAGGCGTGCCAGCGGCGTGCGCAGGTCGTGCGAGATGCCGGCCAGCATCTCGGCGCGCTGCTGCTCGATGCGCGACAGCTGCTCGGCCATCAGGTTGAAGCCGATGTTGACCTCGCGCACTTCACTGGACATCACCGATTCGTCCAGCCGCGACATCAGGTAGTCGCCCTCGCGCACGCGCGCGGCGGCCACCGACAGGCGCTTCAGCGGGTGGTTGATGAGCCGCGCCAGCAGGGCCGCGCCCAATATGGACAGCACCATCAGCGTGGCCAGCCACCAGGCCCAGGTGCGGCCGCCCAGGGGCACGTTCACGCGCGAGCGGTCCATCAGCAGCCAGTACGAATCGCCCTCGATCGAGAAGCCGATCCACAGGCCGGGTTCCTGGTTGACCTGCCCGGCCACCACCGTGTCGCGCCCCAGCCGAATCACCAGCTCGCTCGTCAGGCGCCGCTCCAACGGGGAGTTCTGGAACAGGTCGAAGCGGTCGGCCGGCTCGCGCGGCACGATGCGCACCTTCTCCTGGTCGGCCAGGGTCTTGATCAGCGACACGCGGGCGATCGCGTCGGCGTGCACCAGGGCGGCGCGCGCCAGGTTCACGAGAGACGCCACCTGGCGCGCGTTGTCGATGGCGCGCGGTTCGTATTCGAGCTTGCGAAACAGCTGGTACCAGCCGAACGAGATGGCCACCAGCAGCAGTGCCAGCAGGAAGAAGGTGCGCCAGAACAGGCTGAAGCCCCAGCGGCGCGGGCGCCCGAAATCCAGCTGCCCAAGCAGGGAGTCGCCCAGCTCGGCCCGCGCCGTGGTGCTGGTCGGCAGGGGATCGAGATGGAAGTCGCTGGCCTCGCTCATCGGCGGGGATCGGGCGCTGGCGCCGGGCGGGGGCTCAGCCCGCGCCGTCGGGCACGAACACGTAGCCCACGCCCCACACGGTCTGGATGTAGCGCGGATTGGCGGCGTCGTTCTCGATCAGCTTGCGCAGGCGCGAGACCTGCACGTCGAGGCTGCGGTCGAAGGGCTCGAACTCGCGCCCGCGCGCCAGCTGCGCCAGCTTCTCGCGCGACAGCGGTTGGCGCGGATGCCGCACCAGGGCCTTGAGCATGGCGAATTCACCGGTGGTCAAGGAGACCTCGGTGCCGTCCTTGTGCAGGCTGCGCGCACCCAGATCGAACACGAAGGGGCCGAAGCGCACCACCTCGTTCTCGGACGAGGGGGCGCCCGGGGTTTCCTGCGTCGGGCGGCGGCGCAGCACGGCATGGATGCGGGCCAGTAGTTCGCGCGGATTGAAGGGCTTGCCCAGGTAGTCGTCGGCGCCGACTTCCAGACCGACGATACGGTCCACGTCCTCGCCCTTGGCCGTGAGCATGATGATGGGCGTGCGGTCACCGGCGGCGCGTAGACGGCGGCAGACGGACAGGCCGTCCTCGCCCGGCATCATCAGATCCAGCACGATCAGATCGACGCTGTCGCGCAGCGTCACGCGCGACAGCGCCTTGGCGTCCTCGGCCAGGATCACCTCGAACCCCTCCTGCGCCAGATAGCGTCGCAGCAGATCGCGAATGCGGGCATCGTCGTCCACCACGACGATCTTGTCGGGGCGGTTGGTGTGGGTCTGGCTCATCAGCACAGTGTCCTTGTCCTCGGTGTGTAACAAGACCATTGTCACCGCCGCGCCGCCCGGAAAACGGCCCCCCAGGGGGGCGCTTTTCACAGTGTTACATTTTTTGCGCAAAGGGTGCAGGTGGGGCCAGGGGACGCCGGCCGGACAGGGCCTTGTCCGACAGCCCCGCCGCGACGGGCGTGGCAGGATGGCGGCTTCGCGCGCAAGCGCCTGGCTGGGCCTGTTCGCATGGCGTGGACAGGCCCCTCTTATTCAGGATCCTGGCATGAATTCCCTTGTCCCCTCTGGCCGCGCCACCCTGGCCGCCGCCGCCGTGCTGGCCCTTGGCTTGCTGCCGTGGTCGGCCGCGCGGGCCCAAACCCCGGGTGCCGCGCCGGCTCCGCACAACGTGTTCCAGCTCAGCGCCGCCGGCGAGGTCGAGGTGCTGCAGGATTTGCTGACCTTGTCGCTCGCCACCACGCGAGAGGGCGTCGACGCGGCCAGCGTGCAGTCGGAGCTGCGCCAGGCCGTCGACGTGGCCTTGACGGCCGTCAAGAAGACCGCCCAACCCGGGCAACTGGATGTGCGCACCGGCGACTTCAGCGTCCAGCCCCGCTACGCCCAGGGCGGCAAGATCAACGGCTGGCACGGGCGCGCCGAACTGGTGCTGGAAGGGCGCGACTTTCCGCGCATCACCCAGGCCGCCGCGCGCGCCACCAGCATGACCATCGAGCGCGTCGGCTTTGGCTTGAGCCGCGAGCAGCGCGCCCGTGTCGAGACCGAGGCCCAGGCGCTGGCCATCGAGCGCTTCAAGGCCAAGGCAGGGGAAATCGCCCAGGCCTTCGGCTTTTCCGGCTACGCCTTCCGCGAGGTGACGGTGAGCAGCACCGACAGCGGTTTTCAGCCCCGCATGGTGGCCAGCATGGCCAAGGGAATGCGCGCCGCCGCGGCCGACGCGCCGGTGGCGGTGGAGCCGGGCAAGAGCCTGGTGCAGGTCACCGTCTCGGGTTCGGTGCAGGCGCGCTGAACGCTGGGGCGGCGCACAGCCGCCTTGCTCAGGGTTTTTCCCCATTGGTCGGCGTGGAATAACCCTCATCTGCTATCAAAATAAAAGTCACTTCGGCCCCGATGGGGTGTCGGTGAACGCGGTCGACCGGCGCTTTCCATTAGGATGACGGAGCGCCGGCGGCGTGCGTGCGCTGGCCAC
The DNA here is from genome assembly GCA_020161215.1 of Pseudomonadota bacterium. GTDB lineage: Bacteria > Pseudomonadota > Gammaproteobacteria > Burkholderiales > Burkholderiaceae_C > Ottowia. The sequence goes on along the minus strand of JAIUOM010000008.1, from coordinate 25,721 downwards.
TGAATGATTTTTTCTTCATCCTTGTCCCGCCAGGCCATGACCGAACCGCAACTCCACCACCTGAGCTGTCCCGACACCGCCGAGGGCCACCGCATGGCGTGGTGGCAATGGGGTGACGCCAGGGCGCCGCAGCTGGTGGTTTGCGTGCACGGGTTGTCGCGCCAGGGGCGCGATTTCGACGTGCTGGCGCGTGCGCTGCTGCGCCAGGCCGCGGCGCAAGGCCAGGCGCTGCGCGTGGTCTGCCCGGACGTGGTCGGCCGCGGCGAGAGCGACTGGCTGAAAGACCCGATGGGCTACCAGTTTCCGACCTACGTCGGCGACATGCTGGGCTTGCTGGGGCACCTGCAGGGGCAGGCGCCGATCCAGGCCCTGGACTGGGTCGGCACCAGCATGGGTGGCTTGATCGGCATGACCCTGGCCGGCGCTCCCGGCCTGCCGCTGCCCGCGCCGGTGCGGCGTCTGGTGTTGAACGACGTCGGGCCGACCGTGCAGTGGTCGGCCATCGAGCGCATCGGCCAGTACCTGGGCAAATCCGGCCACTTCGACACCGTCGAGGGCGCCGCCGCCGCCATGCGGGCGATTTCCAATGGCTTTGGCCCGCACACCGACGAGGAATGGCTGGCGTTGTCGCGCCCGATGCTGCGACCCCTGCCGCAGGGCGGCTACCGGCTGCACTACGACCCGGCCATCGCCGTGCCCTACGCCACCGTCACGCGCGAAGCCATGGCCCAGGGCGAGGCCGCGCTGTGGCAGGTGTACGACCAGATCCAGGCCCAGACCCTGGTGCTGCGTGGCGCCGACTCCGACCTGCTCACCCCGGCCACCGCGCAGGCCATGGCCGCGCGCGGGCCGCATGCACGGGTGGTGGAGTTCGCCGGCGTCGGCCATGCGCCCACCCTGGTGGCCCAGGATCAGCTGCGCGTGGTGCTGGATTTCCTGCTGCCCCCCCACCCCGGCGAAGTAGCACCCGGATCATGAAGCCTCCGTTGCCCGCGCTGGACGGCCTGGTTGCCGAGCCCGTCGCCGAGGTCGTCCACCTGACCCACACCAACGAACCGGCCGGGCTGCGTGCCCGTGCCCGGGTGTTCGCCGAGCCGCTGCTGGATGGCCAGAGCACCACGTCCGGCGAAAGCGCGCTGGCGCACGCGGAGGCGGTGGCCGACATCCTGGAAGCCATCGGTGGCTCCGAATCCATGCAGGCCGCCGTCTACCTCAGCTACGCCAGCGGGCAGTTGAGCCGCCCCGAGGACGTGCTGAACAAGGTGTTTGGTGGTGACTTCGCCGCCCTGGCGCTGGAAACCGCCAAGCTGCAGCACGTCGAGCAGCGCTCGCGCGCCAGCCGGCACGGCTATCCCGCCGATTCCGACCGCGCCGGCCAGCAGACCGAGTACGTGCGCAAGATGCTGCTGGCCTTCAGCCGCGACCTGCGCGTGGTGCTGCTGCGCCTGGCCTCGCGCCTGCAGACGTTGCGCTACTGCGCCGCCGCGCGCCAGCCACCGGCGCCGGCGCTGCTGCGCGAGTCGAACGACGTGTTCGCGCCGCTGGCCAACCGGCTCGGCATCTGGCAGATCAAGTGGGAGATGGAGGACCTGATCTTTCGCTTCCAGGAGCCGGAAACCTACCGGCTGGTCGCCTCCCTGCTGGAGGAAAAGCGCGCCGAGCGCGAGGCCGCGCTGGAGCAGCGTCGCGCCGAGATCGAGCTGGCCCTGCGCGCGCAGGGCGTGCGCGCGGCGGTCACCGGCCGGCCCAAGCACATCAGCTCCATCGTGCGCAAGATGCGCGGCAAGCAGCTGAATTTCGACCAGGTGTTCGACGTGCGCGCCTTGCGCGTGCTGGTGCCGTCCGTGGACGACTGCTACGCGGCCCTGTCCTGGGTGCACCAGCGTTACGCCCAGGTACCGGGCGAGTTCGACGACTACATCGCGCGGCCCAAGGTCAACGGCTACCAGTCGCTGCACACCGTGGTGCGCGACGACGAGGACAAGGCCTGGGAGATTCAGATCCGCACCCCCGAGATGCACCAACACGCCGAGCATGGCGTGGCCGCGCACTGGGCCTACAAGGAAGCCGGCGCCAAGGGCTACGCCGGCGTGTCCGCCGCCAGCCGCTACGACGCCAAGATCGCCGTGCTGCGCCAGCTGCTGGCCTGGGAGCGCGACCTTTCCGGCAGCACCACCCAGTTCGGGCTGTTCGACGACCGCATCTACGTGCTGACGCCCGAGGCGGCCATCGTCGAGCTGCCGGCCCACGCCACGCCGGTCGACTTTGCCTACAGCGTGCACACCGAGTTGGGGCACCGCTGCCGCGGCGCGCGCGTCGACGGCGCCATGGTGCCGCTGAACACGACGCTGAAGAACGGCCAGACGGTGGAGGTCGTCACCACCAAGGAGGGCGGCCCGTCGCGCGACTGGCTGAACACCGACCTGGGCTACCTGGCTTCCTCGCGCGCGCGCTCCAAGGTGCGCGCCTGGTTCAACGCCCAGCTCACGAGCGAGACCATCGCGCGCGGGCGCGAGATGGTCGAGAAGTTGCTGCAACGCGAGGGCCGCACGGCGCAGTCGCTGGAGCAACTGGCGACCCAGCTGGGCTTCAAGAGCGCCGACGCGCTGTTCGAGACGGTGGGCAAGGACGAGCTGTCGCTGCGCAGCATCGAGCAGGTGCTGAACCCGCCGGCGCCCCAGCCCGAGGCGGACCCGGCCGAGCAGGTGCTGCTGCACAAGCCCTCGCGCGCGCGGGACGGCACCGCGGGCGTGCTGGTGGTGGGGATGGACTCGCTGCTGACGCAGACCGCGCGCTGTTGCAAGCCGGCACCGCCGGACGAAATCGCCGGGTACGTCACGCGGGGGCGCGGTGTCAGCGTGCACCGCACCGATTGCGCCAGTTTCCGCGATCTGCAGGCGCGCGAGCCCGAGCGCGTGATCGAGGTCGGCTGGGGCATGCCGGCCACCGGCAATGCACCGGCCTACCCGGTCGATGTCGGTGTTGAGGCGTTGGACCGCCAGGGCCTGTTGCGCGACATCTCCGACGTGTTCGCGCGCGAACGCATGAACGTGGTCGGCGTGCGCACCCAGACCGCCAAGGGTTTGGCCTGGATGACCTTCACCATCGAGGTCAGCGACACGCGGCGGCTGGACCAGGTGCTGGGCCAGGTGCGCGATGTCGGCGGCGTGCGCACGGCGCGGCGGCGCTGAGCGCCTTTGTGGGCCGCGCTTTTTTGATGCTATACTTGCGGGCTTCGGATCTTGCAGGCGCGTAGCTCAGCTGGTTAGAGCACCACCTTGACATGGTGGGGGTCGTTGGTTCGAGTCCAATCGCGCCTACCAACTTCTTTGTCAGCGTTCGCTGGCATTTTTCCTTCGCAGTTCGCGGCCGCCGCTGCCCATCAGGGTAAGTCATGGCCGGCGCGAAGGGCCCGGCCTTCTAGAATCTGCTGCGGTGCAGCAATTTCATAGGCAATCAGACCCATCATGAGCAGTTCCCGAGCTTCGGCGCAAGCCAGGAAGCCGTCGCCAGCGGCGGTTTCGCAAGCCGATCAGCCGGCGCAACGGGTCATCAAGAAGTACCCGAACCGGCGTCTCTACGACACCCACACCTCCAACTACATCACCCTGGCCCAGGTGCGCCAATTGGTGATGGATCACGTGCCTTTCGTTGTGCGCGAGGCCAAGAGCGGCGAGGAGCTGACGCGCAGCATCCTGCTGCAGATCATCCTGGAGGAAGAAGCCAGCGGCGCGCCGATGTTCAGCGAAACCGTGCTGGCCAACATCATCCGTTTCTACGGCAACGCCATGCAGGGTTTCATGGGCAGCTACCTGGAGAAGAACATCCAGGCCTTCATGGAGATGCAGGCCAAGCTGGCCGAGCAATCGCAGGGCGTCACGCCCGAGATGTGGTCGCAATTCCTGCACATGCAGTCCCCCATGATGCAGGGCATCATGGGCAATTACCTGGAGCAGAGCAAAAGCCTGTTCCTGCAGATGCAGGAGCAAATGGGCCGGCAGACCGAGCAGATGCTCGACGTCTTCCGGCTGCGGCGCTGAGGCGTCGACCGGGCGCCGTGCGCGGCCTCGGCAGCGGCCCGAGGCTGCGACAATCCCGTCATGAGTGAAACCACCACGCCAGCGCCACGCATTGGCTTCGTCAGCCTGGGCTGCCCCAAGGCCTTGACCGATTCGGAACTGATCCTGACCCAGCTCTCGGCCGAGGGCTACGCCACCAGCAAGACCTTTGAAGGGGCGGACCTGGTCATCGTCAACACCTGCGGCTTCATCGACGAGGCCGTCAAGGAAAGCCTGGACACCATTGGCGAAGCCCTGTCGGTGAACGGCAAGGTCATCGTCACCGGCTGTCTTGGTGCAAAAACGATAGCTGCTCAGGCAAATTCCACGCCGACATCCGAGGTAAAAGACCCGGAAAACCTGGTCAAGCACCTGCATCCCTCGGTGTTGGCCGTCACCGGCCCGCACGCCACCCAGGAGGTGATGGACGCGGTGCACCAGCACCTGCCCAAGCCGCACGACCCGTTCCTGGACCTGGTGCCGGGCGCCTTTGGCGAGGCCGGCCTCAAGCTCACGCCGCGCCACTACGCCTACCTGAAGATCAGCGAGGGCTGCAACCACCGCTGCACCTTTTGCATCATCCCCTCGATGCGCGGCGACCTGGTCAGCCGCCCGGTGGGCGATGTGCTGAAGGAGGCGCGCGCGCTGTTCGAGGGCGGCGTCAAGGAGTTGCTGGTCATCAGCCAGGACACCTCGGCCTACGGCGTCGATCAGAAGTACCGGATGGGTTTTTGGGACGGCCGCCCGGTCAAGACCCGGATGCTGGAGCTGGTGCAGCAACTGGCCGCCCTGGCCGAGCCACACGGCGCCTGGGTGCGCCTGCATTACGTCTACCCGTACCCGCACGTGGACGAGATTCTTCCGCTGATGGCCTCGGGCCAGGTGCTGCCGTACCTGGACGTGCCCTTTCAGCACAGCCACCCCGATGTGCTGCGTCGCATGAAGCGGCCGGCCAGCGGCGAAAAAAACCTGGAGCGCATCGCGCGCTGGCGCGAGATCTGCCCCGAGCTGGTCGTTCGCTCCACCTTCATCGCCGGTTTTCCCGGCGAGACGGAGGAGGAATTCCAGCACCTGCTGGACTTCATGCGCGAGGCGCGCATCGACCGCGCCGGCTGCTTTGCCTACTCACCGGTGCAGGGCGCGGCGGCCAACGATCTGCCGGGCATGTTGCCGGCCGAGCTGCGCGAGGAGCGCCGCGCGCGCTTCATGGCCCTGGCCGAGGAAATTTCCACCGCCAAGCTGCGCGAACGCGTCGGCGCCACCATGCAGGTGCTGGTCGACAGCGCGCCCGCGCAAGGGCGGCGCGGTGGTGTCGGACGCAGCTACGCAGACGCGCCGGAGATCGACGGCACCGTGCGGCTGCTGGCGCCGGAAAAGCTCAGCAAAACCTTGAAAGTGGGAGAGTTCACGCGGGCCCGCATCGTCGGCACGCAGGGTCACGATCTGGTGGGCATGCCGATCTGATGAAGATGGGCCACGACAGCGCCGGCCAAGAAAAAAGCCACCCGAAGGTGGCTTTCTCCGCCAAGGCATTCAAGTCTTATAGACTGAAAGCTTGCGCTGTATGGTGGTGCCCAAGAGAGGACTCGAACCTCCACGCCTCTCGGCGCTAGTACCTGAAACTAGTGCGTCTACCAATTCCGCCACCTGGGCATCAGGAAACAAGGATTCTATATCAAAAATTCTGGATTAACCAGCAACCTGCTGGAAGAAATTGAAGGTGTGGTGCAAGGGCACCGCGACGGCCACGGTTTCGTGGCGCGCGACGACGGCGACGCCGATATTTACCTGCCGCCCAACGAGATGCGCGCGGTGCTGCACCGCGACCGTGTCAAGGTGCGCGTGGTGCGCCAGGACCGGCGTGGCCGGCCCGAGGGGCGCGTGTTGGAAATCGTCGAGCGGCCGCCGCACCCGATCATCGGGCGCTTGCTCAACGAGGGCGGGGTCTGGTTGGTGGCGCCGGAGGACAAGCGTTACGGCCAGGACGTGTTGATCCCGAAGGCCGGCTTTGGCGCCGCCAAGCCCGGCCAGGTGGTGGTGGTCGAGCTGACCGAGCCGCCGGCGCTGTACGGCCAGCCGGTCGGGCGCGTGAAGGAAGTGCTGGGCGAGATCGACGACGCCGGCATGGAGATCGAGATCGCGGTGCGCAAGTACGGCGTGCCGCACGAATTTTCCGAGGCCGCCATCGGCGAGGCGCGCGCGCTGCCCGAGCAGGTGCGCCCGGAAGACCGGCCCGGCCGTGTCGATCTGACCGACGTGCCCCTGGTCACCATCGACGGCGAGGACGCGCGCGATTTCGACGACGCGGTGTACTGCGAGCCCTCGGTGGTCAACGGCCGCGGCAAGAAGCCCAACGGCTGGCGCCTGCTGGTGGCCATCGCCGACGTCAGCCACTACGTGCGCACCGGCAGCTCGATCGACATCGACGCCTACGACCGTGCCACCAGCGTGTACTTTCCGCGCCGCGTCATCCCCATGCTGCCCGAGAAGCTCAGCAACGGCCTGTGCTCGCTCAACCCCGACGTGGACCGCCTGTGCATGGTGTGCGACATGCTGGTGTCGGCCAAGGGCGAGGTGGTGGCCTACCAGTTCTACCCGGCCGTGATGCACAGCCACGCGCGCTTCACCTACACCGAGGTGGCGGCGATCCTGGCCAACACGCGTGGGCCCGAGGCGGCGCGGCGCAAGGAGCGGGTGCCGGACCTGATCCACCTGCACGATGTGTACCACGCCCTGCTGAAGGCGCGCGCGGTGCGTGGCGCGGTCGATTTCGACACCACCGAGACCCAGATCGTCTGCGACGAGGCCGGCCGCATCGAAAAGATCGTGCCGCGCACGCGCAACGACGCGCACCGGCTGATCGAGGAGTGCATGCTGGCCGCCAACGTGTGCAGCGCCGACTTCATTCAGCAAGGCGGGCAGCCGGGCCTGTACCGCGTGCACGAGGGCCCGACGCCCGAGAAGCAGGACATCCTGCGCGGCTACCTGAAGGCGCTGGGCCTGGGACTGTCGATCAGCGAGACCCCCGCACCGGGAGAGTTCCAGCGCATCGCCGAGGCCACGCGCGAGCGACCCGACGCCCAGCAAATCCACATGATGCTGCTGCGCTCCATGAGCCAGGCCATCTACACCCCCGTCAACAGCGGCCACTTCGGCCTGGCCTACGAGGCCTACACGCATTTCACCAGCCCGATCCGGCGCTACCCCGATCTGCTGGTGCACCGCGTCATCAAGGCCATCCTGGCGCAGCGCAAATACCGCTTGCCGGAGTTGCCGACGCCCGGTGAAGCGCACGAAAAACTCCAGCGTCGCTTGCAAAAGAATAGCGCCTCAAGAAGTTCCGACGCCGACATCCGCCCGAAAAAGCTCTCGGCCGAGCTGCAGGCCTGGCAGGCCGCCGGCCTGCATTGCAGCGCCAACGAACGCCGGGCCGACGAGGCCAGCCGCGACGTCGAGGCCTGGCTCAAGTGCAAGTACATGAAGGAGCACCTGGGCGAGGAGTTCGCCGGCACCGTCAGCGCGGCGACCAGCTTCGGCCTGTTCGTCACGCTGGATGAGCTGCACGTCGAGGGTCTGGTGCACATCACCGAGCTGGGCGGCGAGTATTTCCGTTTCGACGAACTGCGCCAGGAACTGCGCGGCGAGCGCACCGGCATCCGCTACGCCCTGGGCACGCGCGTGCGCGTGCAGGTCAGCCGGGTCGACCTGGATGGCCGCAAGATCGACTTCCGCCTGGTGCGCGAGGGCGAGGAACTGCTGGGCCGGGCCATGGCCGACAAGGGGCAGGGCGGGTCCACCACCGGTTCGCGCAAAAGCCGCGGCGGCGGCGCGGGCCAGCGGGGCCAGGCCGTGCCGGCGCACGGCGAGGAGCCCAGGACGCCAGAGCGTTCGTCCGCGCGCCAGACCGCCCCTGGCCAGCGCGGCGGGGGCGCCAACCGGTCGGCGGCCAAGCCGCGCAAAAGCCGCCGCAAGTGACGCCGGGCGACGCGGGCCGCGGGCGCTGGGCTCAGCGCGGAGCGGCCGAGCCCGCGCCCCTGGTCTGACTCCCCCAGTGCCTCAGCAGCGGGGGCAGCGTCAGCAGGGCCGCGGCGACGAGCCACAGGCTTTTCGAGGTCGGGCTGACCCAGAACACAGCCAGCTTGCCGCCCGACAGGGACAGCGCGTGGCGCAGGTGCTGTTCCATCGTGTGGCCCAGCACGAAGCCCAGGATCAGCGGCGCCATCGGCACGCCTTGCTTGCGCAGCAGGTAGCTTCCCAGGCCGATCACCGCCATCAGCAGCAGATCGAACCAGGCGGCGTGCACCGAGTACACGACCACCGCGCCGACCGCCACCAGGCCCGGCGCCAGCAGCCAGCGCGGCGTACGCTGCAGGCCGGCGAACGCTCCGAGCAAGGGCAGGTGGGCGCACAGCAGCAGCGGCAGCGGGGCCACGAACAACGCGGCGATCAGGCTCCAGGCCAGCTCCGGGTGCTCGGTGAACAGGGCCGGCCCGGCCGCGATGTGGTGGAGCGCCAGCGCGCCCACCATCACGGCCATGGCGGCCGAGCCGGGCACGCCCAGGCTCAGCACGGGCACGAAGGCGCCGGCCGCCGAGAGGGTGCGCGCCGCTTCCCGCGCGGGGGCGTCGCGCGGACCACTGGGCTCCAAGGCGTCCGCGGCGCCGGCCAGGCGCGGGCCCGGGCCCACGTCAACCAGGAAGCCGCGCACCGGCGCGCGCAGGATCGCCGACCGCGCGACGAGCAATTGGTACAGCCCGGACACGGCCGCTCCGGAGGCGCTCCGGTGCTCCAGCCGCCGCTCCAGCATCAGCGGGATCTCGCTGACCGAGAGCACGCCGACCACCACCACCAGCAAGGGCACGCCATCCGACAGGTAGGCCTGATGGCCGGTGAAGCGGTGCACACCCGAACTGGCGTCCAGCCCCACGGTGGACAGCGCCAGGCCCAGGGTCGCCGCCACGGCCGCCTTCAGGGGCGCATCGCCCGCCAGGCCGATCGCGCCGGCAAACACCAGGCTGGCCAGCGCGAACGAGTCGGCCGGCCCGAACCCCTGGGCCCAGCGCGCCAGCGGCGGCGCCAGCAGGGCGATGCCCAGCGTGGCCACCAGGGCCGCGGCGAAGGACGGCCAGACCGAGATCGACAGGGGCAGGCCCGCCAGGCCGCGCCAGATGGCGGGCGGTGTGCCCGCTGTTCCGCGTGGCCGCGGGTCCAGGCTCGCCGAGAGGCGGCCGCCCAACTGGCAGCCCAGGTAGAGCACGGCCAGCAGAATCAGGACGGTTTCCGGTGGCAGCTTCAGCGCCAGGGTCAAGGGTAATAGGATCGCCACGCCCTGCGTCGGGCTCAGGCCAGGCAGCGTGCCGACGAGCGTGCCCAGCAGGGTGCCCAGGGTCGCCGCCAGCAGGTTCAGCGGCGCCACGACGATGGCGAAGCCGGCGGCCAGGTGCTGCAAGGTGTTCATGGTTCAGGTGGCGGCGGCGGATATTCCCTGGGCGGCCTGCCTGTGGCTCACCCGCCGGGCCCCGTCAGGACCAGGCTCAGCAGGCCCGGCGGCAGCCTCACGCCGAGCAGCCGATCAAACAGCAGGTACAGCAGCCCGGCCAGCACCGCGCCCCCGGCCAGCACGCGCTTCCAGGGGCCGCTGAAGGCCAGGCCCACGGCGAGCGCCATCAGCGCCGTGGCCAGCACGAAGCCGAGCCATTCGAACAGCAGGGCATAGGCCAATACCGCCGACATCGTTGCCGCCACGGGAGGCCAGGGCGGGGCCTGCGCCCCGGGGGGAGGCAGGGGGCACGGGCGCAGCACCAGCCACAGACCGCCGCCGACGAGCAATCCGCCCAGCAAGGCGGGAAAGGTGCCTGGGCCGACCGGCTCGACCGCCGCGAGGATCGAATAATCCACGGCCGTCCAGGCCAGGTACGCCCCGGTGGCGATGCAGGAGGCGCCAAGAATCTGGTCGTTCATGGTTCAGCTCTGGTTGGGTGGGTGCCGGCTGGCCTGCCACGCCCGCGCGCCGCCATCGGACACGGCGGTCCACCACGGCACGCGCGGCGCGGCCGCCAGAGGAGTGCCCGCGCTGCCCAGCTGGCCCGTGGGAGGCGGGGCGGTCTCGGCCGGCCGCGACCGGCTCCCACAGGTTTCCGGCAGGGGGAGCCACCCGGGCGTGCCGTGCTTTGGCGGGCATGTCTGGGGGCCCCGCGCCGGGGTGGGTAAGACCTGCGCGTCTTGCACGGCCCGGTCCCCTCCGCCCGCACCGCCCAGCCCCGGACGAACCAGCACCCGCAGGCCTTCGGCGCTGAACTCGACCAGGCCGTGCCAGGTCTGCCGCAAGGTCAACTCGCTGCTGCTTGCTGAAACGCCAAACTGCGTCCCCCGCGCGGTGCTCAGTGCCGCGGGCGCGCTGATGCGGAAACGGCGGGTGGGTGGGCCTTGCGTGGGCACGGGGTGCACCTTGGCCTCGACACGGCCGGATCGCAGGCGCACCCGCGTATCGACCATCATCTGGGTGCCGAGCAGACTCAAGGTGTCCAGCAGCAGCTCGGAATGCGGCGCCACGACGAGGCGCGAGCCATCGACAAACACCAGCGCCGCGCTCTGATCGCCCCCGGTGATGACCCGCGCGCCCACCGCCAGCCGCTCGCCCGCGCGGGCCGGGCGCACCGGCTGCTCGGGCAGTTGCACCTGCACGGCCCCGGCGATCGACACCAGGTGCGCCGTGAGCGGGGTGTGTGTCATCCAGGCCAGGGGCACGCGGATCTGCTGGCCGGGAAGCAGGGGGCCTGGCTCCTTGATCCGGTTGTAGGCGCTCAGATCCTTCCAGGAGTAGGGGGGCTTCAGCTGTTGCTCGGCCAGCCTGCGCGGCGCGTCGTCGGGGTGCACGGTGTACACCCACTCGCCCCCCGGCGCTGGATCGGGCGGCCCGCTCCAGGCGCAGGCGCTGGCCAGCAAGGCGGCCAGTGCGGTGCAGCGCGGTGGGGTGAGGCAGGGGCGCATGGACACGATCGGCTCTCCAGGCCTCAGTGCGGCGCGGCGACTTTCAGCCCGAACTGACGGGCCAGTTCGCGGTAGGTGGCCACACGCTGTCGGACGTAGGTGTCCAACTCGGCGCCGGTCTTGGCGAAGGGGTCCAGGCCGCGCTGCTCACGCAAGCGGGCGAACTCCGGCGTGGCCAGCATCTCGGTGAAGGTCGCCACCCAATGGTGGTAGTCGCCGTCGCTGACCTGGGGGCCGATGTAAAAGCCGCGGACGATCGGCCAGACGATGTCCAGGCCCTGTTCCTTGGCCGTGGGCACGTCGGCCAGCACCCCTTGCAGGCGCTGCTCGGCCATCACCGCCAGGATGCGGATTCTTTTGCCGATCCTGATCTGTGCCAGGGCCTCGGCGGCGTCGCCCGAATAGACCTGGACATGGCCGTCCTGCAGCGCGGTCATGGCTTCGCCGCCGCCCTCGAAGGCCACGAACCGCATTTTCCGATGGTCCAGGCCAGCGGCGCGCGCCGTCAGCGCCACCTTCATCCAGTCCTGGCTGCCGATGGTGCCGCCGGCGCCAAAGACGATCTGCGCGGGGTCGGCCTTGAGGGCGGTCAACAGGTCCTGGATCGACTCGATGGGGGAGTCCTGCGCCACCATCAGGACTCCATGGTCGAGCGCGATGCCCGCCACCCAGCGCACCTCGCTGGCATCGTGCCGCCCGAACTTGCCTTGCGCCAGGTTCAGCAGGGTGCCTTCCGAGAACGCCACCAGGGTGTGGCGTTCCGCCGGGCGTTGGGTCACCACCACGTTGAAGGCCACGGCGCCCACGCCGCCCGGCATGTAACTCAGCTGCAACGGGCCGCCCAGGTATTTGCCGTTCAGCGCCGCGCGCGCCAGCTTGCAAGTCAAATCGAACCCGCCACCGGGTTTGGCCGGAGCGATGCATTCGGGTCCGCCCCGGGCCGCGGCTGGCGCCGCGCCCAGCAGGCTCCAGAGGGTCAGTGCGCCGAGAAGACGCTGCAGGTGCTTCATGGCGTTGTCTCGGAATGTTGGCGTGCGGGGGCGGTGGTCGGGTTGATCTGACACCGACTGTAGAAATCCCGATCTGTCAAATGGCTTTCAGCCGCGCGGCGGCGCGCAGCTGTTGCACCCGGCGCGGTGGGCGCAAGTGGCTGGCGTCAGGCGTCGGGGGGGACTGGCGGCAGGCAAATGCTGACCTGCAGGCCACGGCCGTTCGGCCCGGCGCGGACCCGCATCTGGCCGCCATGGTGCTCGGCCACCGAGCGCGCGATCGCCAACCCGAGGCCGGTGCCGCCGGCCGGCGCCTGGCTGCCCCGGAAAAAACGCTCGCCGGCGTGGGCCAGCTCCTCGGGAGGCAGGCCGGGGCCGTCGTCTTCCACCGACAGGCAGGCTTGCTCGTTTTCACTGGCCACGCGCACGGTGACGTGGCTGCCGGCCGGTGCGTAGCGCAGGGCGTTGTGCAGCAGGTTGGTGAGCGCCTCCTGCAGCAGCGCGGGCTGCGCCGCCACGCGCAGCACGGCTGTCGGGGCCTCGAAGCCGAGGCCGATGCGCGCCGCGCGCGCGCGCGGCCACCACTGGCGTGTCAGCTCACGCGCCATGGGCACCAGATCGAAGGTTTCGGCCCGCAATTCGGCGCTGTCGGCGCGCGCCAGCGACAACATCTGGTTGAGTTGGCGGGTCGCCGTCTCGACCTGCTGGCGCACGGCGGTCATCGCCTCGTGCGCGGGGCCCGGGGGCGTTTCGCGCAAAGCGTAGGCGACCTGGGTGGCCAGGGTAGTGAGCGGCGTGCGCAGTTGGTGCGAAGCGTCGTCGATGAAGCGGCGGCGCCCCTCGGTGACTTTCTGGTGGCGCCACATGTGGTGGTTCATGGCCCGCACCAGGGGCTGCACCTCGGTCGGCAGCCGGTCCTCGGCGATGGGGGTCAGATCGGTCGGTGAGCGATGCCGAACCTCGGTGCTCAGGCGCATCAACGGCCGCAAGGCCCAGCCGGTGCCCAGGGCGATCAGCGCCAGCGCCAGCGCCGTCACCCCGGCATGGCGCAGGCCGGCTTGCAGCATCAGCAGGCGCAGAAAGTCCTCGCGCGCGTCGAGCGATTCGGCGACCTGGATCACCACCCTGGGCTTGTCCTCGTGGCCGGCCAGCGGGGGGTTGAGCAGGCGCGCGTAGGAGCCCAGGCGAATGCGTTCGCCGTGGTAAACCGCGTCACGAAACCACAGTCGCTCGCTCGGCAGGCTGTGGTTGGGGGCGGGCAGGTCGGTGTTGCCGATCTCCACCAGGCCGTCCTCGGTGGCAACCCGGAAGTACACCTTGCCGTTCACGGTCAACTCGAAGAACTCCAGCATCACGTAGGGCAGTTCCACGCTCAGGCCGCCGCTGACGCTGCTGATGTTGTCGTCGATGGCCTTGATGGCTCCGGCCAGGGCGCGGTCGTAGGCGGCATCGGTGGCGTCGGCGGCGGTGAGCCAAGCCGTCCATACCGCGACGCCGGAGGCCAGGAGCAGGCCGCACAGCAGCACCCGGATCAAGGTCCGGCGCAGGCTGGTCGGTCGCACCCCGGGCCACACTCTCACGTCTCGGGCTCCAGCACGTAGCCCAGACCGCGCAGCGTGGTGACGCGCACCCCGCTGCGCACCAGGCGCTTGCGCAGGCGGTACATCATCACCTCGATGGCCTCGGGGTGGACGTCGCGCTCGTCCGACACCACGCGGTCCAGAATCTCGGTTTTTGACAGGGGTTCGCCCATGTGGTGGATCAAGACCCGCAGCAGGGCGTGCTCGCGCGGCGTCAGCGTCAGCGGCTGGCCGTGCAGGGTGAAGCCCTTGCTGGTGGGGTCGTACACCAGCGGGCCGCAGTGCTGGCGCGGACGCACGCTGCCGCTGGCGCGGCGCAGCAGGGCCTGCAGACGGGCTTCCAGTTCGGACAAATCGAACGGCTTGGACAGGAAATCGTCCGCGCCTTCGTTCAGCGAGCCGACGCGCTCCATCAGCGAGTCGCGCGCCGTCAGCACCAGCACCGGAATCACGTCGCCGCGCGCGCGCAAGGCCGTCAGCACCTGCCGGCCGTCCATGCCGGGCAGGCCCAGGTCAAGAACCAGCGCGTCGTAGCGACGATTGGCCAGGCTGGGCAGCACGTCGCGGCCATTGGCGACCCAATCGGCCAGCACCCCGGTTTGTTCCAGCGCCCGCGACAGCCAGGTCGCCAGTTCGGGCTCGTCTTCCGCCAGAAGAATGCGCACGGTGACCTCCTGTGGGTTGAGGTGCCGGCAGGTGCATGGACCCGGACAGCGCCCCCAAAAAGGGCCGCCGATCACCGATGGCGAATTTTCGCAGACCTGTTTGGCGGAGCAAAATCCCCGAGCACGCGGTGGAAGGCCGTTCGGTGTGGGAATATTGACCTGACGCAAGGAGAATCGCCATGACACAGACCACACCCGTTCGCACCGCCGTCGTGACCGGCGCCGGCACCGGCATCGGCCGCGCCGCCGCCCTGGCCCTGCTGGCCGACGGCTGGCAGGTGGTGCTGACCGGCCGGCGGCCCGAGCCGCTGCAAGAAGTGGCGCAGACCAGCGGCGCCGGCGCCCGCGTGCTGGCCGTGCCCACCGATGTGACCGATCCCGCCGCCGTGGCCGCGCTGTTCGAGCGCGCCGTGCAGGCCTTTGGCCGGGTTGACCTGCTGTTCAACAACGCCGGCCGAAATCTGCCCGGCGTGACGCTGGAGGACACCACGCCCGAGCAGTGGCGCGCCGTGGTCGACGTGAACCTGAGCGGCATGTTCTATTGCCTGCAAGCGGCTTTCCGGACCATGAAGACGCAATCGCCGCCCGGCGGACGCATCATCAACAACGGCTCGATCTCGGCGCATGCGCCACGGCCGGACAGCATCGCCTACACCGCCACCAAGCACGCCGTCACCGGCCTGACCAAGGCCGCCGCGCTGGACGGGCGCAAGTACGACATCGCGGTGGGGCAAATCGACATCGGCAACGCCGTGACCGAGCTGGCCGCGCGCATGGCCAAGGGCGTGCCGCAGGCCGACGGGCGCATCGCGCCCGAACCCATGATGGACGTGGCCCATGTCGGGCAGTCGGTGCTGTACATGGCCAAGCTGCCGCTGGATGTGAACGTGCTCTTTCACACCGTGATGGCGACAAAGATGCCGTTTGTGGGACGGGGGTGAGTTCAGCGTCAGATGAGAGGTTCCTGAGCAATGGCCGCTCCGACCAAGCGATATCTTGTCGACAGGGAGGGCCTTCCATTGAGATTTCCGACACACCTGCATTCGGGTGAATTTTGGGAAGAGCTTGGGAGAGCCATTGCAACATTCGGATGTCTTGAAGAATTGCCTGGGCAAAGCCATTTTTGCGTTTACCGCCACGCGGCAATACGCGCCCGAAGACGTTGACGCTGCGTTTCATGCATGGTTACCGCAACTCGAGCGAGCGCTGACTGATACGCTGCCTAACCTTGCAGAATCCTACGGAAATGCAGTTCGCTCGAATCCGAGGTCAACGATTGAAAACGTTGACGAGCTTGTAGATCAAATCAAGCAAGCAGCGATCGTCAGAAATGTTCTTTGTCATGCGTCTTGGAGCGCGCCGGATGTTGCTGGCAAGACGCTTCCGCTGTTTGTGAACAGGAAGCTCGAAAAATTCGAAACGCATATCGACAAGCACTTTCTGGTGCAAGTGCAACGCCACGTTGCTGAGCTTATCTGTGCTGTCGTTGATACCGTGACTTACGCCGGAATGCAGTTTCCAGGCAGTGAGGGGCCCGGAGAGCCAATCTGGACTCGACCTACTCGGAGCACGTAGTACGGAGCAAAGGTTCGATGCCGTATTGACCTTACGGTAATGCCGCTCTCCCGCCACCGTTCGAGAAGTGTTCGGAGCAGTGATAGAGGTCGTCTGCGGTGCGCGCGCTGTACTGCTCAGTTGCTCACGTGCTCAACGCTCGCGCCAGTTGATCGGCGGTCAGCGCGCCGGATGCCGCCCATCTATCAGCGACGCTCCCATGCTGAAACACCGCCGCGCAGGCGGCCTCGAAGGGCGGCAGGCCGGCGGCCAAGCGGGCCCCGATCAGCCCGGCCAGCACGTCGCCGGTGCCGGCGGTGGCCAGGCGGGCGTTGCCGGTCGGGTTGATGCGCGGCGCCATGCCGGGCGCGGCGATCACGGTGCCTGAGCCCTTGAGCACGACCGCGCACTGAAAGCGCTCGGCCAGCGCGTGGGCGGCGGCCAGGCGGTCTTGCTGGATCTCGGCCGCGCTGGTGGCCAGCAGGCGCCCGGCCTCCAGCGGATGGGGCGTCAGCACGGTGCCATGACCGGCCGCCGCGCGCTGGCGCAGCGCCGCCTGCGCGGGGGGGGCCTCGGCCAGCGCGTTCAGCGCGTCGGCGTCCAGCACCAGGCACGGCGCCTGCGCCAGCACCGCTGGCAACCAGGCGCGCACGGCCTGGCCGCCGCCGCAGCCACAGACCACGGTGAGCGTGTCCAGCGCCAGCGCCTCGGGGCGGCGCAGCATCAGTTCCGGCCGCACCGTGTCCTGAGCCAACGCACCGCCGTCCAGCAGCGCGACCAGCACCCGACCGGCGCCGCCATGCAGCGCGGCCGAACCGGCCAGCAAGGCCGCGCCGGTCATGCCCAGGCCGCGCGCCAGCAGACCTTCGCCGCCGAGCACCGCCACGTCGCCGTAGCTGCCCTTGTGGCTGGCGTGGGCGCGGTGGGTGCTGATCGGCGCGGGGTTCAGCCAGGCCCGCGGCGGCGCGGCCACCAGATCGGCGGCCACGCCCAGGTCGTCGAACCAGAGCCGGCCGCAGGCGTCGCGCCCGTCGGCGGTGAACAGGCCGGGCTTGAGGGTCAGTAGGCTCAGGGTGTGGCGCGGTCCTGTGGGGCGTGATTTGGAGGAAAAATGGGCATTGGCCGGCGTGGGTATTTTCTGAGCTGCTATCAAATCAGGATTTTTGCTGGCCGTGGCGGGCGCGGCCAGCACGCCGGTGTCGGCATCCAGGCCGCTTGGCAGGTCCACCGCCAGCAGGGTGGCGGGGCTGGCGCGCAGCCGCGCCAGCCACTCGGCCAACCGGCCGCTGGGCGCGCGGGCGGCGCCGATGCCCAGCAGGGCGTCGATGTACAGGTCCTGCGTGTCGAGCGCTTCGGGGGGGGCGTCGGCAAAGCACACGCCGGCCGCCACGGCGCGTTTCCAGGACGCCAGCGCATCGGCCGGCGCCCGGTCCGGCTGGCCCAACCAGGTCACGACCGGGTTCAGACCCCAGGCCCGCAGGTGCATGGCCGCTTCGAGCCCATCGCCGCCGTTGTTGCCGGGGCCGCAGGCGATCCAGACCTGGCGCGCATGTGGCGCCAGGGCCAGCGCCAGCCGGGCCGTGGCCAGACCCGCGCGTCGCATCAGCGTGTGGGGCGGCAGCGCGACGGCGGCGGCCTGCTCGGTGCCGCGCGTGGCGGCCACACCGAACAGCGGGAGGGCGCGGGCAAGATCGACGGCTTGTGGCATGGGCACATTGTGCGTCGGGCCGCCGTTGATCCCGGGATAGTGAAGAAATAAGCCGTTTGTCGGCGTGTGTAAACGATTTTATGCTATCAAATCAGGATTAATCGGTGCCCCAGGGCGCCCGGCTTCAGCGCAGCCGCTCGATGCCCAGTCCCTCGACGTCGATGGCCGGCTGGCGACCGGCCATTTGATCGGCCAGCACCCGGGCCGATCCACAGGACAGCGCCCAGCCGCTGGAGCCATGCCCCAGGTTCAACCACAGACCGGGGATGCCGCTGGCGCCGAGAATGGGCGGGCCGTCGGGCAGCATGGGGCGCGCGCCTTTCCACACCTGCACCCCGCTGGACAGGCGCCCGGCGGCGGGGAACCAGTCGGACAGCACCTTGTACAAGGTCTGCACGGCTTGTTCGTGGATCTGCCCCGGGCGCCCGCCGATCTCGGCCGAGCCGGCCACGCGCACGCGCTGGCCCATGCGCGTGATGGCGACCTTGAAGCGCTCGTCCATCACGCCGCTGCGCGGGGCGTTGGTCGGCTCGGGAATGTGGGCGCTGATTGAGTAGCCGTACACGGGCCGCAGCGGCAGGGCGATGCCCAGGGGTTTGAGCAACTCCGCCGACTGCACGCCGGCGCACACGACGAGGGCGTCGAAGCGCCGCGGAAGCGATTCATTTGCTATATGAACAGTAGCGCCATGAGAGGTGTCGATGCGGGCAACGGGCGCATTGAACATGAAGCGTGCGCCCAGGCTCTCGGCCGCGTCGCGGGCAATGACGACGAACTGGCGGCAGTTGCCGACTTCGTCCTGCGGCAGGTGGATGGCGCCGGCCAGGGCGGTGTCGGGGTTCAGCGCCGGCTCGATCTGGCGCGCCTCCTCGGCCGTTACTTCGTGAAAGCGCACGCCCAGCTCGCGCAGCAGCGCCAGGCCGGGCTGGGCCAGGCGGCGGTCTTTTTCGGCGCGCAACAGCACCAGGTAGCCGTCGCTGCGCTCGAAATCGTAGGCCATGCGCGCGGCCACCTCGTGCAGGCGCTGGCGGCTGTAGAAGGCCAGGCGCTGCATGCGCGCGCGGTTGGCGGCGTAGCTGGCCGGATCGCAGGCACGCAGCCACTGCCGCATCCAGGCCAGATCGGCCATGGCCAGCGGGCGGCTCACGCGCACCGGGGCGTGGCGCGACACCAGGTGGCGCAGCACCTTGCTGGGCATGCCTGGCGCGGCCCAGGGCGTGACGTAGCCGGGCGCCACCACGCCGGCGTTGGCGAAGCTGGCGCCCTCGGCCACGGTGGCGTGGCGCTCGAACACGGTGACCTGGTGCCCGTCGGCGGCCAACTCGTAGGCCGTGGTCACGCCGATGATGCCGGCGCCGAGAATCGCGATGTTCATGAAGGAGGCACGGAAAGGCCCACCCGGGCCATGCTAAAATCTTTGGGTTTTGCTGTTGGCAGGGCGCTAATTGGGCGCCTGGTTGCCGCGCAAGACAAATCGCAAACCGGCCCCTACGAGGTGTCGTCCCCAGCCTGAGCAACAGGCCCTGGAGTGGCGATCAGCGGGCCGAATTTTAGACCCAACCTTGACAAGGAACTTCCCATGTCCGTGACCATGCGTCAAATGCTGGAAGCTGGTGTGCACTTTGGCCACCAAACGCGCTTCTGGAACCCCAAGATGGCCCCCTTTATCTTCGGCCATCGCAACAAAATCCACATCATCAACCTGGAAAAATCGTTGCCGATGTTCCAGGACGCGCAGAAGTTCGCCAAGCAATTGGCGGCCAACCGCGGCACCATCCTGTTCGTGGGCACCAAGCGCCAGGCGCGCGAGATCGTGGCCGAGGAAGCCCGCCGCGCCGGCATGCCTTTCGTCGAACAGCGCTGGCTGGGCGGCATGCTGACCAACTTCAAGACCGTCAAGACCTCGCTCAAGCGCCTGAAGGACATGAAGGCCCAGCAGGAAGCCGGCCTGGAGAGCATGAGCAAGAAAGAGCAGCTCATGTTCAGCCGCGAGATGGCCAAGCTGGAGCGCGACATCGGCGGCATCCAGGACATGGGCGCGCTGCCCGATGCCATCTTCGTGATCGACGTGGGTTACCACAAGATCGCCGTGGCCGAAGCCAAGAAGCTCGGCATTCCGCTGATCGGTGTGGTCGACTCCAACCACAACCCGGAAGGCATCGACTACGTGATCCCCGGCAACGACGACTCGGCCAAGGCCGTGCTGCTGTACGCCCAAGGCATGGCCGATGCCGTGCTGGAAGGCAAGGCCAATGCCGTCAATGACGTGGTCAAGGCCGTGGCCGCCGCCGAGGGCGACGACGAGTTCGTCGAGGTCCAGGAGTCCTGATCGCCCTCGCCGCGATCCGAAAGAAGGGGGCGTCAAGGCCCCTTTTTTCCATCACCGCCCGATCTGGGCACTGAACTGAACACAGAAATCCGGAGAATTTGAAGATGGCAGCTATCACCGCAAGCATGGTCGCCGAACTGCGCGCCAAGACCGACGCGCCCATGATGGAGTGCAAGAAAGCCCTGACCGAAGCCGAGGGCGACATGGCCAAGGCCGAGGAAATCCTGCGCGTCAAGCTGGGTACCAAGGCCGGCAAGGCCGCCAGCCGGGTCACCGCCGAAGGCGTGATCACCGCTCACATCGCCGGCGACGTCGGCGCCGTGGTCGAAGTCAACTGCGAAACCGACTTCGTGACCAAGAACGAAATGTTCCTGAACTTGGCCGCCGCCACCGCCAAGCTGGTGGCCGAGAATAACCCCGCCGACGTTACCGCCATGGCCGCGCTGGCCTACGAGCAGGACGGCTACGGCCCCACGCTGGAAGACGTGCGCAAGGGCCTGATCGGCAAGATCGGCGAGAACATGAGCTTCCGCCGCTTCGTGCGCAAGTCGGGCGGCGCCAAGCTGACCAGCTACCTGCACGGCACCCGCATCGGCGTGCTGGTCGAGTACGAGGGCGACGAAGCCGCTGCCCGCGACGTCGCCATGCACGTGGCCGCCATGAAGCCGGTGGCCCTGACCAGCGCCGATGTGCCCGCCGAGCTGATTGAGCGCGAGCGCAGCGTCGCCACCGCCAAGGCCCAGGAATCGGGCAAGCCGGCCGACATCGCGGCCAAGATGATCGAAGGCTCGGTGCAGAAGTACCTGAAAGAGGTGTCGCTGTTCAATCAGCCCTTCGTCAAGAACGACAAGCAGACCGTCGAGCAGATGCTGAAGGAAAAGAACACCAAGGTGACGGGGTTCACCCTGTACGTGGTGGGCGAGGGCATCGAGAAGAAGGCCGACGATTTCGCCGCCGAAGTGGCTGCCCAGGTGGCCGCCGCGCAGAAGAAGGACTGAAGCCTCTTCATCGCCGCGCCGGCCGCGCGTGCCGGCGCGCCGCTAAACTTTCAGGATTCATCGAAAACCCCAACGCCCATGACCAAACCCAAGCCCGCCCACAAACGCATTTTGCTGAAACTCTCCGGTGAGGCGTTGATGGGTGACGATGCGTTCGGTATCAACCGGGCGACCATCGAGCGCATCGTGGGCGAGATCGCCGACGTCACGCGCATGGGGGTGCAGGTGGCGGTGGTCATCGGCGGCGGCAACATCTTTCGCGGCGTGGCCGGCGGCTCGGTCGGCATGGACCGCGCCACCGCCGACTACATGGGCATGCTGGCCACCGTGATGAACGCGCTGGCCCTGGCCGACGCCATGAACCAGCAGAAGCTGACGGCGCGCGTGATGTCGGCCATTTCCATCGAGCAGGTGGTCGAGCCCTACGTGCGGCCCAAGGCGCTGCAGTACCTGGAAGAGGGCAAGGTGGTGGTGTTCGCCGCCGGCACCGGCAACCCCTTCTTCACCACCGACACCGCCGCCGCGCTGCGTGGCGCCGAGATCGGTGCCGAGCTGGTGCTCAAGGCCACCAAGGTCGATGGCGTGTACACGGCCGATCCCAAGAAAGACCCCAAGGCCACCCGCTACACCCAGCTCAGCTTCGACGAGGCCATGACGCGCAACCTGGGCATCATGGACGCCACGGCTTTTGCGCTGTGCCGAGACCAGAAGCTGCCGATCCGGGTGTTCTCGATCTTCAAGCCCGGCGCCCTCAAGGCCGTGGTGCAGGGTGCCGACGAGGGCACGCTGGTCCACGCCTGAGCACCGCCGTTGACCGGAGCGCGCCCGCCAAGGCCCGCCGCCCAACCCCGCATGGCAAGGCGCAAAATAGCGGGTTGCAGGAGATATTGACATGACCATTGCCGACATCAAGACGAACGCCCAGGCCAAGATGGACCAGTCCATCGCCGCGTTCAAGAACAACCTGACCAAGATCCGCACCGGCCGCGCCAACCCGGCCCTGCTGGACACCATCCACGTCGAGTACTACGGCAACCACGTGCCCCTGTCGCAGGTGGCCAACGTGTCGCTGCTGGACGCCCGCACCATCAGCGTGCAGCCCTGGGAAAAGGGCATGGGCGCCAAGATCGAGAAGGCCATCCGCGAAAGCGATCTGGGGCTGAACCCGGCCAACATGGGCGATCTGATCCGCGTGCCGATGCCGCCCATGAGCGAGGAGCGCCGCAAGGAGATGACCAAGCTGGTGCGCCACGAGGGCGAGCAGGCCAAGGTCGCCATCCGCAACCTGCGCCGCGACGCCAACGACGCCATCAAGAAGTTGGTCAAGGACAAGGAAGCGTCCGAGGACGATCAGAAACGCGCCGAGGCCGAGACCCAGAAAGCCACCGACAAGCACATCGCCGAGATCGACACCCTGGTGACCGGCAAGGAAAAGGACATCATGGAGGTCTGAGGCGCTGCGTTCCGCCCTCGACCCCTGGCTTTCTCGCGCCGCGCATGGCCTCTGCACCTTCTCCGATGGCGCCGGTGGCGCCCTACCACGTCGCCATCGTCATGGACGGCAACGGCCGCTGGGCCAAGCGCCGGCTGATGCCGCGCATCGCCGGCCATCGGCAGGGCGTCGAATCGCTGCGCCGCTGCATCCGCGCTTGCGTGCAACGCGGCGTGCGCGTGCTGACAGTGTTTGCCTTCTCGTCCGAGAACTGGAACCGCCCCCCCGAGGAAGTCAGCGGCCTGATGGAGCTGCTGGGCAAGGCGCTCACGCGCGAGGTGCCCGAGCTGAGCCAAAGTGGCGTGCGCCTGTATTTCGTGGGGGACCGTCAGGGCCTGTCGGAGCGCATGCGCCAGGGTCTGGCCCAGGCCGAGGCCGACACGGCGCACAACGAGCGCCTGGTGCTCAACGTGTGCTTCAACTACGGCGGCCGCTGGGATATCGCCCAGGCGGCGGCGGGCCTGGCGGCGCGCGGTGAGCCGATCACCGAGCTGGCGCTCGACCGCGCCATGGCGCTGGCCCACGTGCCCGATCCGGATCTGCTGATTCGCACCGGCGGCGAGCAGCGCATCAGCAACTTCCTGCTGTGGCAATGCGCCTACAGCGAACTGTTCTTCAGCGAGCGCCTGTGGCCCGACTTTGACGAGGCGGCGCTGGACCAGGCCCTGGCCGCGTTCGCGGCGCGCGAGCGGCGCTTTGGCCAGACCTCCGAGCAGCTCGTCCGGGCGACGGGCTGACGGGAGGCCGACAAGATGCTCAAGCAACGTGTCATCACCGCCCTGGTGCTGCTGGCGATCTTGCTGCCGGCGCTGTTTGCCGCCTCGCCAGCGCCCTTCATCGCCTTGACCCTGCTGTTCATTGCCGCCGCGGCCTGGGAATGGGCACGGCTGAACGGCGTGCCCGGCACCGGGGCGCTGCTCACCGGCCTGCTGTGCGCCGTGCTCTGCGCCGGGCTGTGGCTGGGTGGGGCGGTGCAGCGGCCCTTGCCGTGGCTGTGGCTGGCGGCGGCGCTGCTGTGGGTGCTGGGCGGGGCCGCCATGCTGCGGCGTGGCGTGGCCGGCTGGCCGCTGTGGCCGCGCGCGCTGCGCTGGCTGATCGGCGTGGTGGCGTTGGTGCTGGCCTGGCTGGCGATGGCCCAGGCGCGCCGCATCGGGGTCAATTTTTTGCTGTCCACGCTGGTGCTGGTGTGGGCGGCCGACGTGTTCGCGTACTTCGCCGGCCGCGCCCTGGGCGGCAAGCTGACCGGCGGGCGCAAGCTGGCGCCGGGCATCAGCCCCGGCAAGAGCTGGGAGGGTGTGTGGGGCGGCATGCTGGGCGTGCTGCTGGTGGCGCTGCTGTGGATCGCCTTCGACCGCGCCCAGGCACCCGCCAGCGACAGCCTGTACACGCGCCTGGCGCAGGGCGGTTGGCCGCTGCTGGTGCTGGGCGCGCTGTTCCTGGCCGCCATGAGCGTGGTGGGCGATTTGTTCGAATCCCTGATCAAGCGCAGCGCCGGCATGAAGGATTCCAGCCAATTGCTGCCCGGACACGGCGGCGTGCTGGATCGCATCGATGCGCTGCTGCCGACCTTGCCGCTGGCCATGGCGCTGGTGAGCTGGAGCGGGGTGGCGGGCACATGAAGCAGCGACTGGCGGTGCTGGGCTCCACGGGCTCCATCGGCACCAACACCCTCGACGTGGTGGCACGGCATCCGGAGCGTTTCGAGGTGGTGGCGCTCACCGCCGCCACCCAGGTCGATCTGATGCTGGCGCAGTGCGAGCGGTTTCGTCCGCGCGTGGTGGTCATGGCCAGCGCCCCGCACGCCGCCGAACTGGCCCGAAAAATCAAGGAAAAAGGCCTGGATGTCGGCGTGGATACATCCAAGGATGCTCTTGAAAAGATAGCATCCAACAGCGCCGTCGATACCGTCATGGCGGCCATCGTCGGCGCCGCCGGCCTGGCGCCCTGCCTGGCCGCGGCGCGCGCCGGCAAGCGCCTGTTGCTGGCCAACAAGGAAGCCCTGGTGGTGGGCGGCGAGGTGTTCCTGCGCGCCGTGCGCGAGGGCGGCGCCACGTTGCTGCCCATCGACAGCGAGCATTCGGCCATTTTTCAGTCGCTGCCCGAGGACCCGGCCACCTGGGCGGCGCGCATCGACAAGATCATCCTCACCGCCTCGGGCGGGCCGTTTCGCACGCGCGATCCGGCCACGCTGGGCGAGGTCAGCCCCGAGCAGGCCTGCGCGCACCCGAACTGGGTGATGGGCCGCAAGATTTCGGTCGATTCGGCGACCATGATGAACAAGGCGCTGGAGGTGATCGAGGCGCGCTACCTGTTCGGCGTGGCGCCCGACCAGCTCGACGTGGTGCTGCACCCGCAAAGCGTGATCCATTCCATGGTCCAGTACCGCGACACCTCGGTGGTGGCCCAACTGGGCACGCCCGACATGCGCGTGCCCATCGCCTACGGCCTGGCTTGGCCCGAACGCATCGCCTCGGGCGCCGCGGCGCTGGATTTCCACGCCCTGCAGGACCTGACCTTCGAGCCCATCGACAGCGCCGCGCACCGTGCGCGCTACCCGGGTCTGGCGCTGGCCTGGGAGTCGCTGCGCGCCGCGCCCGGCACCTGTGCGGTGCTGAACGCCGCCAATGAAGTGGCGGTGGCGGCCTTTCTGGAGCGCCGTATCCGCTTCGACCAGATCCACCAGGTCAACCGCGCCACGCTGGACAGCGTGCCCGCGGACGCCCCAGACAACCTGGAGGCCCTGCTGGCGTTGGATGCGCGCGCGCGCGCCACGGCGGTGCGCGCGGCCGACCGGCTGGCGGGCTGAAGGCTTGTGAACCGCCTTTCCGTGCAGGGACAATAGCCGCCATGCTGATGACGCTCATCGCTTTCGTGGTCGCCCTGGGGCTGCTGATCGCCGTGCACGAATGGGGCCACTACCGCATGGCCGTGGCCTGTGGCGTCAAGGTGCTGCGCTTTTCGGTCGGTTTTGGCAAGGTGGTGCTGCGCTACAAGCCCCGGCGTCAGCGCCCAGGCCAGGACACCGAATTCGTGGTCGGCCTGCTGCCACTGGGCGGCTACGTGCGCATGCTCGACGAGCGCGAGGCGCCGGTGCCGCCCGAGGAGCGGCACCTGGCCTTCAACACCCAGCCCCTGCGGTCGCGCGCGCTGATCGTGGCCGCCGGGCCGGTGGCCAATCTGTTGCTGGCGGTGCTGCTGTACGCCCTGGTCAACTGGATCGGCGTGACCGAGCCGCGCGCCATCCTGGCGCCGCCGGTGGCCGGTTCGCTGGCCGAGAAGGCCGGCCTGCAGGGCGGCGAGCTGGTGCGCCGCGCCGCGCTGTCCGGCGACGAACTGGAGCCCGTGGCCTCGTTCGAGA
>JAIUOM010000199.1 GCA_020161215.1 Pseudomonadota bacterium | reverse complement strand
CGGCCCCGCCGTGCTCGTGCTCGAAGACGGGAGCCGATTCGAGGGCCGCGCCTACGGCGCCACCGGCCAGACCCTCGACGATGCCGGAGCTGTCGGTGTAGACATTGGCCGACACCACGCGATCACGGATGGCGGCGAAATTGCTGTCGCCGGTGTCCATGTTGACCAGCGGCACCCCCTCGGCGATCAAGGTGTCCAGCTTGCCCAGCAGGTCATCGCCTTCGACCAAAGCCACGCGCGTGCCCTGCAAGCCAGCCTTACGCGCGCCCTCGACCATGCGCTGCGCGGCCGAACGCGGGTTGACGCCGCCGCCGTTGGAAATCAACCGCGTGCCCCGTTCGCGCGCCAACGCCAGCATGGCGTTGGTATAGGCCACGGCATCCGGCACATAGCCGGCCTCCGGTTTCTTCAGCTTTTGGCGCTGCAGCAACGCCATCGTCAGCTCGGCGAGGAAGTCAAAGCACAGGTAGTCGAGGTTGCCCTCGCGCAGCAACTCCATGGCCGGATCCATGGCATCGCCCCAGAACCCAGATCCAGCGCCCAAACGCACCACTTTCTTCATGTGATCTCCTTCGTACAGGTATTAGGTTTAATTTCATTTTTCTAATGTTAATTCCATTATGATTCATTTCCTGCACCACAGTCAACCGCTTGGCATAAGCGTCGACAGGGACCGACAACACAGTCCAGCGGTGCAGGTAAAAAAAAAGCCCTGGCGGGCGGTTGAAAGGGGATCGGACGCGCCAATGACCCAAAGGCGTCACGTACCTCCCACCGACAATGGTCTTGACAAGGCCAATGCCGGCACTGGCATGCCCATGGGGGCCACTGGCGTCGACGCAACAACGTCGCCAAGCCGAGGCCAGGATCTGTGCCCTGGGTGCCCACGCACGCCAGGATGGGGCAAATCGTGGATCTACCCCTGCACCTGCCCCCACACCTTCTCCAGCCGCTTCACGCTGACCGGTTGCGGGGTGCGCAGCTCTTGTGCGAAAAAGCTGACGCGCAGCTCTTCGAGCAGCCAGCGCAGCTCTTGCAGGCGGGCGTCGAGCTGGCCTTTGCGCTCGGCCACCAGGCGCCAGAAGCGTTGCTCTTGCGCGCGGGCTTCGGCCATGCGCTGGGTGTCGCGGGTGGGGTCGGCGCGGAGTTTTTCCATGCGCAGCTGGATGGCTTTGAGGTAGCGCGGCAGGTGCTGCAACGACGCCCAGGGCACGTCGTGCAGAAAGCGTTTGCCGATCAAGCGTTGCAGTTGCTGCTGCGCGTCTTGCACGGCCTCGGGCGCACCCTTGGTATCGCGCAGCTTGCGGGCGGTGGCGGCGTATTCGGTGAGGACGGTGGCGGCCAGCCGCGCGATCTCGCCAACGATGAGGGTCAGGCGCCCTCGCCCCTCTTGCACGCGGGCGTCGAAGGCGGCGGCGTCTTGCGGTAGCGGGTCTTGCAAGAAGGCGCGGTCCAGCCCCAGGTCGATGATCTGCGTGCGCAGTTCGTCGGCGGTGCCCAGTGGCATATAGGCCACGGCCATCTTTTGCAGATCGGGGACGTTCTTCTCCAGGTACTTCAGCGCGTCGCGGATCTGCAGCGCCACCAGGCGGCGCAGACCGATGCGGTGGCGGGCGGCGGCGACTTCGGGCTCGTCAAACACCTCGATGGTGACGGCGTCGCCGCCGTCCACCAAGGCCGGAAAGCCGATCAGCACCTGGCCCTTGCGGCGCACTTCGAGCAGCTCGGGCAGCTCGCCAAAGCGCCAGGCGGTGTAACGCTGGTCGTCCGCCTGCGCCACAACTACTTCTTTTTTTGTAGCGCCATTCGATTTAGGGGCGCCGACATCCCGGGTTTTTTGACCTGAATCGGCCGACGGTGGCGGCATCGCCGGGGTGGCGCCCTTGATCGCGGCCAGCGCCTGGAAGGCGCCGCGCGCCTCGCCACCCAGCTCGGCCTTCAGCGCGGGCAGGTTGCGGCCCTGGCCACGCTGGCGGCCGTGCTCGTCGACCACGCGGAAGTTCATGAACAGGTGCGCGGGCAGCATGTCGAGCTTGAAGTCGGTGCGCTTGACGTCCAGGCTGGTGGCGTCACGCACGCGTTTCAGCAGCACATCGGTCAGGCTGCCCAGTCCAAACACCTCGGGCGCCGACAACTCCTCGGTCAGGCGCGCGGCGCTTTCGGGCAGGGGCACAAAGCGGCTGCGCGGCTTTTGCGGCAGGCTTTTGAGCAAGGCCTGCACCTTGTCTTTCAGCATGCCGGGCACCAGCCATTCGGCGCGCGCTTCGCTGACCTGATTCAGCACAAACAGCGGCACGGCCACTGTCAGGCCATCGCGCGGGTCGCCGGGCTGGTGCAGGTAGCTGGCGGCGCAGTCGACACCGCCCAGTCGAACCATCTTGGGAAAGGCGCTGGTGGTGATGCCAGCGGCCTCGTGCCGCATCAGCTCTTCGCGGGTCAGGCGCAGCAGCTTGGGGTTGCTGGCGCTGGCACCCTGCCACCACTGCTCAAAATCACGCCCGTTGCTGATGCCGGCGGGCAGGTGCTGGTCGTAAAAGGCGTAGATCAGCTCGTCGTCGACCAGCACGTCCTGGCGGCGGCTCTTGTGCTCCAGCTCTTCGACCTGGGCGATGGTCTTGGCGTTGGCGGGCAAAAACGGCAGGCGGCGCGCCCAGTCTTCGGGCCACTCTTCGGCCACCAGGGCTTCGCGGATGAAGATCTCGCGCGCGGCTACAGCGTCCACGGCGCCAAAGCTCTTGCGCCGACCGCTGTAGACCAGCAGTCCGTAGAGCGTGGCGCGCTCTTGCGCCACCACGTCCTGGGCTTTTTTCTCCCAGTGCGGGTCGAGCAGTTGCGTCTTTAAGAGATGGCCACCGACTTCTTCCAGCCACTGCGGCTCGATGGCGGCGATGCCACGGCCGAACAGGCGCGTGGTTTCCACCAGCTCGGCGCAGACGATCCATTTGCCGGGCCGCTTGCTGAGGTGCGCGCCGGGGTGGCGGAAGAACTTGATGCCGCGCGCACCCAGGTATTCGCCGTTCTGGGCGTCGTCGGTCTCCAGCTTGCAGCCCACGTTGCCCAGCAGGCCAGCCAGCAGCGATTTGTGCACCGCCTCATAGCCGGCAGGCTGGGTGTTTTCCTTCCACTTGTGCTCGGCCACCACGGTGTGCAGCTGGGTGTGGATGTCGCGCCACTCGCGCACGCGGCGGATGTTGATGAAGTTCTGGCGCAGCAGGCCTTCCCACTGGCGGTTGCTGAGTTTGTGCGTGGTGGTGGCGGTCGAATTCTGAACAAAATCACCCGGATGTCGGCGTCCGGATTCACCATCTTGCTTTTGTTTTGATAGCGTTTCGCGTGCCTGTTGCAACGCCAGTGCAGCGCGTTGCGCGGGTGGCAGCGTGGCCAGGTTGGCGGGCTTGGTGCGGCCTTTGGCACCCCCTTCAGCGCCTTGCATCTGCGCACGGGTCTGGGCGACAGCCTGCCCACCTCTCGCATCGTGCAGCCACTTCCACAGGCGCAGGTAGCCGCTGAACTCGCTTTTTTCGTCGTCGAACTTGGCGTGCTGCTGGTCGGCCTGGGCTTGCTGCTCCAGCGGGCGGTCGCGCACGTCCTGCACGCTTAAAGCGGCGGCAATGACCAGCACCTCGCGCAGCGCGCCGCGCTCGCGCCCTTCCAGGATCATGCGGCCCACGCGCGGATCCAGCGGCAGGCGCGAAAGTTCGCGGCCCAGCGGCGTAATCTGCTGGGCGTCGTCCACGGCGCCCAGCTCGCTCAGCAGTTGATAGCCGTCGGCCACGGCACGGCCCGAAGGCGCGTCGAGAAAGGGGAAGTCCTCCACCCGGCCACCCTCGCCGCCCAGGTGCAGGCTCTTCATGCGCAGGATGACGGCGGCCAGCGACGAGCGCAGGATTTCGGGGTCGGTAAAGCGCGATCGGCCGGTGAAGTCCTGCTCGTCGTACAGACGGATGGCGATGCCGTCGGACACACGCCCGCAGCGGCCCGAGCGTTGGTTGGCCGCGGCCTGGCTCACGGGCTCGACCAGCAACTGCTCCACCTTGCTGCGGTAACTGTAGCGCTTGACGCGCGCCGTGCCTGCGTCAATCACGTATTTGATGCCGGGCACGGTGAGCGAGGTCTCGGCCACGTTGGTGGCCAGCACGATGCGCGGCGCGCCGTGGCTTTCAAACACGCGGTCCTGCTCGGCCTGGCTTAAACGCGCAAACAGTGGCAGCACCTCGGCTCCTCGCGTGAGCGCGCTGTGCGACAGGTGCTTGCGCAGGTGGTCCGCGGCCTCGCGGATTTCGCGCTCGCCGGGGAGAAACACCAAAATGTCGCCGCCCGGGCGGCCCACCCACAGCTCGTCCACGCCCTGAGCGATGGCGGCGTTCAGGTCGAACTCGCGGCTTTCTTCAAACGGGCGATAGCGCACCTCGACCGGGTAGGTGCGGCCCGAGACCATCAGCACCGGCGCTGGCTTGCCCTGCGGGTCGGCAAAGTGCTGCGCAAAGCGGTCGGCGTCGATGGTGGCCGAGGTGACGATCACCTTCAGATCCGGCCGGCGCGGCAGCAACTGCCGCAGGTAGCCCAGCAGAAAATCGATGTTCAGGCTGCGTTCGTGCGCCTCGTCGATGATGAGCGTGTCGTAGTTTTTGAGCAGCGGATCGGTCTGCGTCTCGGCCAGCAGAATGCCGTCGGTCATCAGCTTGACGCTGGCGCCGGGCGTCAGGCGGTCGTTGAACCGCACCTTGTAGCCCACCACATCGCCCAGCGGGCTTTGCAGCTCTTCGGCAATGCGCTTGGCCACGCTGGTGGCGGCAATGCGGCGCGGCTGGGTGTGGCCGATCAGCTTGCCGCGCACGCCTTCCGGCGCATTGCAGCGCCCGCGCCCCATGGCCAGCGCTATTTTGGGCAATTGCGTCGTCTTGCCCGAGCCGGTTTCGCCGCAGACGATGACCACCTGGTGGCGGCTGAGCGCCGCCATGATCTCGTCCTTGCGCGCCGAGACCGGCAGAGACTCGGGGAAATCGAGCTTGCCTGGCCGGTTGGGCGCTACAACTTCAGGACTTTTGTTCGTTACGGGACGCCGGCCTCCGGCGGGAGGAGTCGGGAGATCGGACCTTGCACCTGGCTGTGGCGAGGGCTGGGGTTTGGGTGACGAAGACGCGTTGCGGGACATGGCCTAATTATCCCTGCCCCCCTCCGACGGCGTGGACAACTCCGTCGCGCCCACCCCAAAGGCCGCTGTCGCACCAGCACCACAAAGCACTTGGCAAGCGCGCCCTACTGCGCGCAAAATCCGCTCCCTCTCCTGAAATCCAGGTCGCCGCATTTGGCGACGACCCGCGTCCTAGGAGGTTCTGACCGATGAAACGAATGCACTTCCGTCTCCCCTGACCTCGCTCCCATCCGCCCCGGCTGGGAGTGATCTGTCGTCACACCCAGCCGCCGGCCTCAAGAAAGCCCGCGGCTCTGACGCCGGGGCTTTTTTGTTTGACGATGACTCCAGCCCGGTACTTCGCTGGACTGCGTCGCAGCTCGATACAGCAGGTTTATCAACAACTTACGCGCGTCCATCATATGCCGGTGCTTTCTGAAACTTGACCCGGTTTTCCCTCGCGCCGCTCCTATCTGGCTCTTGGAATCCGGGTCGTTCCAAGGAGTCATCATGGCAAAGATCAAGCTCACCAAGACCGCCGTAGAGTCAGCGCAACCCCAGGCCAAGGACATCGAACTACGGGATACCGTGGTGCCGGGCTTCCTGTGCAAGATTACCCCGAAGGGCCGCCGGGTGTTCATGCTCCAGTACCGCACGAACTCCGGGCAGCCCCGCAAGCCCTCGCTGGGCCTGTTCGGGGAACTGACCGTGGAGCAGGCCCGCGTCATGGCGC
>JAIUOM010000198.1 GCA_020161215.1 Pseudomonadota bacterium | reverse complement strand
TTCGCGCTCGCTGATGAAGAAGAAGCTGCGGGTGACGACGGAAATCACCGTCAGCCCCACGATGGCCAGCAAGGTCCAACCGTCGGTTTCACGCATGGCCAGGCTCCTTCTCGGCGGGGTTGGGGGGCGGGCGCGGCGGCTTCGGGTCGAGGTACAGGCACAGCACCACCGCCACCACGATGGCGGCGACGATGTTCAACCGGTAGGGCAGGCCGTACAGGCTGATGGCCGCCGCCGCCGCGATCAAGGCCGACAGCGCGCGCAGCCGGCCGGTGGCCAGCGAGCAGGTGACGGCCAGCAGCGCCAGGGTGCCGGCGAATTCCAGCCCCCAGCGCGCCGGCAGCGCGCTGCCGAGAAAGATGCCCAGCAGGCTGAAGACCTGCCAGAACACCCAATTGGTGCAGTTGCCGCCCCACAGGTAGGCCAGCTGGGCGCGGCGCTGGCGTTCGGTGTCGGCCGGCTTGGGAAAGCGCCGGGTGTACATCACGTAGGTCACGTCGCCGGTGAAGTAGCCCAGCGCCAGTCGGCGCGCGCGCGGCAAAAACATGAAGTACTGGCGCAAATGCAGGCTGAACACTACGAAACGCAGGTTGACGCAGAAGGCGGTGGCGAAGATCACCCACAGCGGCGCGCCGGCGGCAATCAGCGGAATGGCGGCCAGCTGCGCGCTGCCGGCGAACACCATCAACGACATCAGCAGCGCCTCGGTCACGCTCATGCCGCTCTTGACCATGGACACGCCGGTGGTGAAGGCCCAGGCGGTCAGGCCCACCGACACGCCCGACATCTCGCGCGCGCCGACCCAGAACAGCGGGTGCCGGGCGGTGTGGGCAACACCGTCGATGCGCCCGGCGACCCAGGTCCCCCAGCGGCCGCGCGGCGCCAGGTCGCTGGGCGGCTCGGGGGGCAGGGGCATGTTCATGGCAGGGGTGCCTCGTTCGACGGGGCCGCGCCCAAACGCTGGCCCGGCGCCAGCGCGAAGCCGCGCAGGAACTCGCGCGCCGGCAGGCGCTTGCCGCCGGGGCGCTGCAGCTCGATCAGGCGCAGCACGCTGGCCTGACCGCAGGCCACGCGCAGGCCGCCGTTTTCGTCGTTTACAGACAAAATCTGGCCGTTGTCGGCGCCCACACTTCCTGAATAGCTATCAATTTCAGAGTTCCAGATCTTGATCGTCTCGCCCCCCAGGGCGGTGCTGGCGCCCGGGAAAGGGTCGAAGGCGCGGATGCGGCGTTCGATCACGGCGGCCGGCAAGGCCCAGTCGATGGCCGCTTCGTGCTTCTCGATCTTGTGGGCGTAGTTCACGCCCTCGGCCGGTTGCGGCGTGGCGGCCAGACCCCCGCAGGCGGCCAGCTCCAGCGCCTCGACGATCAGGCGCCCGCCGAGCGCGGCCAGGGCGTCGTGCAGGCCGGCGGTGGTGGCGCGCGGGCCGATGGGCAGGCGCTCGGTCAGCAACATGGCGCCGGTGTCCAGGCCGGCGTCCATCTGCATGATGGTGATGCCGGTTTCGGCATCGCCGGCCTCGATGGCGCGGTGGATCGGCGCGGCGCCGCGCCAGCGCGGCAGCAGGGAGGCGTGGATGTTCAAGCACCCCAGCCTGGGCAGATCCAGCACCCACTGCGGCAGGATCAGCCCATAGGCCGCCACGACCATCACGTCGGCCCGGGTGGCCTGCAGCGCCTGGCGCGCCGCCTCGGCGTCGTCGGGGTACTTGCCGTCCCGCCGCAGGCTGCGCGGCTGGGCCACGGCCATGCCGTGCGCCAGGGCGAACTGCTTGACCGGCGAGGGCTGCAGCTTCATGCCGCGCCCGGCCGGGCGGTCGGGTTGGGTCAGCACCAGGGGGATGTCAAAGCCCGCCGCGTGCAGGGCGGCCAGGGCGCTGCGGGCGAACTCGGGGGTGCCGGCGAAAACTGCTTTCATGCGCTTGAGA
The DNA here is from genome assembly GCA_020161215.1 of Pseudomonadota bacterium. Taxonomy (GTDB): domain Bacteria; phylum Pseudomonadota; class Gammaproteobacteria; order Burkholderiales; family Burkholderiaceae_C; genus Ottowia. The sequence continues at coordinate 3,975 of JAIUOM010000198.1, read as the reverse complement.
GGGTCGGCGCGCGCGGGCCAGCGGGCACGCGCGGCAAGGGTCGGTGAATCAGACCCGACGATATCAGGGCGCTTCCATCGCGTCATCCGGCAGGTTTTCGTCGCCGTTCGACCAGCGGCGCACCACCCCGGTGGGGTCGATGTCGATGTACAGCAGGCGCCAAACCGGGCCGTCGGCGTAGCGCCACACGCCGATGTCGCCCTTGAAGTTGTGTACGCCGATGACGCGGGCCGGCGGGCCATATTCGCGCAACACGTCGGCGCGGGTCCACACGTCGGGCCGGATGCGCTCGGCGAACAGGCTTTCGTTCAGCACCTGCTCGGCGTGCCGCAGGCGGCCCTGGGCGTCGAGGTCCACGTTGAACACCGCTTGCCCGGCCGGCTGGCGCGAATACTGCAGGCGCTCGCCGCCGTCCGGCAAGGGGTAGCGGGCGGTGGGCTGGCCCAGGGCCTGCAGCACCTCGGCGCGCGGCGTGCCCGGCGCGATCTGCGTCGGGTTGACGAAGGCGCAGGCGGCCAACAGCACGGCCAAGGCGGCGCCCGACAGGCGCGCTCGCCAGGCGCGCATCAGTCGCGCTCCGCCGTTTCGCGCGCGGCCTCGCGTTCGGCCTTCAGCAGCTTGGTCTTGATGCGCCCTTGCTTGAGCGGCGACAGGTATTCGACGAACACCTTGCCCTTGAGGTGGTCCATCTCGTGCTGGATGCACACCGCCAGCAGGTCCTCGGCGGCGATCTCGCGCGACTGGCCGTGTTCATCGAGGGCGCGCACGCGCACCGCCGCCGGGCGCTCCACGCCGTCGTAGATGCCGGGCACGGACAGGCAGCCTTCGTCGCCCTTCACGCGCTCGTCGCTGGCCCAGACCAGCTCGGGATTGATCAGCACCAGGCGTTCGTCGCGCTGCTCGGACACGTCGATGACGATCAGCTGCTCGTGCACGTCCACCTGGGTGGCGGCCAGGCCGATGCCCTTGGCCTCGTACATGGTGTCGAACATGTCGTCGATGAGGGCGCGCAGGCGCGCATCCACCGCCCGCACGGGCTGGGCCACCTTGTGCAGGCGTGCATCGGGGTAGGTCAGAATGGGAAGCAGGGCCATGGCGGTGCCGAATCCGGAAATGTCGCTATTTTCGCTATTTTCCGCACCGCCTTGTCGCCCAAATGGCCATTTTCGTTGCCGAATCAAGGGCTTGAATGCAGAATGTCCAGTAACTTGTCAAGTCTGTCGCCGTTGTTTGCACGCCCATGAAAATCACCACCTCCGGCGCCGCTCGCGCCCTGGCCACGCCCTTGACACTGCTGACGGCCAGCCTCGTCGGCGTGTCCGCGCTGGCGCAGCAGGGTCCGAATTTTCCCATCACGGCCCAGCAGCGCGCCATCGCCCAGCAGGTGGCGGCCCAGGGCGTGCCGCTGTCCGAGCTGGCGCCCGACGCCCCCGACAGCTACACCGTGCGCCGCGGCGACACCCTGTGGCGCATCTCAGGCCTGTTCCTCAAGTCGCCCTGGCGCTGGCCCGAGCTGTGGGGCATGAACCAGGCCGACATCCGCAACCCGCACCTGATCTACCCCGGCCAGCAGCTGTACCTGGAGCGCGCCGGCGGCCGCGCCATGCTGCGCGCGCGGCGCAGCATGGGCGACGACGCCCCCCCCACGGTGCGCGTGTCGCCGCGCAACCGCACCGAGGTGCTGGACGCCAACCCCCTGCCCACCTTGCAGCCGCACCTGATCGAGCCCTTCCTGGCCGAGCCGCTGGTGGTCGACGACGGCACCTTCCAGCGCGCCCCGCGCATCGTGGCCATGAGCAACATGGACCGCGTGATCATGGCCAAGGGCGACCGCGCCTACGCCCGTGGCCCGGCCGACGCCCCGCTGCTGAAGGGCCCGGACTTGCCGAACGATTTCCGCGTGTTCCGCACCGCCAAGCCGTTGAAAGACCCGGTCAGCGGTGAGATCCTGGGCTACGAGGGCCAGTACGTCGGCCGCGCCCGGTTGGTGCGCGGCGAGAGCGAGGCCACGCCCGACCAGGTCGAGATCAGCTACGACCACCCGCGCGTGCCGGCCGGTGGCGAGAAAAGCGCCGAAGCCCCCCGGCCCGAGGACACGCGGATCAAAATGCTGCCCGTGCCGGCCACCCTGGACATCGTCAGCAGCAAGGAAGAAATGCGCGCCGGCGACCGGCTGCTGCCCGAGCCTCCGCGCGACTACCGCAGCTACATGCCGCACGCGCCCGGCCAGCCGGTCGATGCCCGGGTGGTGGCCGTGTATGGCAACTCGGTGCGCTACGCCGGACAGAACCAGGTCGTGGTCATCAACAAAGGCCTGGACGACGGCATCGAGAGCGGCCAGGTGCTGGCCCTGCTGTCCACCGGTCAACAGATCATCGACAAGACCGACCAGTCGCGCGAACGCATCCGCCTGCCCGACGAGCGCAATGGCATCGCCATGGTGTTCATGCCGTTCGAGCGCGTGGCCTACGTGCTGGTGATGGAAATCACCAACCCGGTGCAGGTCGGCGACAAGCTGGTCAACCCACGCTGATGGCGCCCTGGCCGCGCGCCACCCCGGCCGGCTTTTCTGGCAAGGCCTGGGTGGGATGGAACGCGAGGAGCTGACGGCCTGGCTGCGGCTGGTGCTGACCCCCGGCGTCGGCAGCAGCAACGGGCGCCGGCTGTTGGCCGCCTTCGGTGTGCCGCACCAGGTGTTCGCGCAGTCCACCACCGCCTTGCAGCAGGTCGTCACGCCGACCCAGGCCGAGGCGCTGCGCCGGCTGCCGCCGGAATTGCCGGCCCTGCTCGAAGCCACCGAGGCCTGGCTCAGCGCGGACCACGAAGGCCTGGTCGGCCAGCTGGTGACCCTGGGCGACGCGGCCTACCCAAAGGCCTTGCTGGCCACCGAGGACCCTCCGCTGATGCTGCACCTGCTGGGGCCGGCCAGCCTGCTCGGCCCAGCCTGCTCGCCCCTCGCCTGGCCGACACGCGCCCTGGCCATGGTCGGCAGCCGCAACCCCACGCCACAAGGGCGCCAGGACGCGCGCCAGTTCGCGCGGGCCTTCGGCGACGCCGGCATCTGCGTGGTATCGGGGCTGGCGCTGGGGGTGGACGGCGCGGCGCACGAAGGCGCGCTGGCGGCCTGCGACGAGGCCGCCGAGCCCAGCCGCCTCGCCACCCTCGCCGTCATCGGCACCGGCATCGACCGCGTGTACCCACGCCAGCACCGTCAACTGGCGCACCGCATCGCCACGCAAGGCCTGATCGTCAGCGAATACCCGCTCGGCACGCCGCCGCTGTCGGCCAACTTTCCACGCCGCAACCGCCTGATCGCCGGCCTGACCCAGGGCACGCTGGTGGTTGAGGCGGCCCTGCAATCGGGCTCGCTGATCACGGCGCGGCTGGCCACCGAACAGGGCAAGGAAGTGTTTGCCATTCCGGGCTCGATCCACAGCCCGCAGTCGCGCGGCTGCCACGCGCTGATCCGCCAGGGTGCCAAGCTGGTCGAAACCGCCCAGGACGTGCTGGAGGAACTGCGCTGGCCGGCCGCCCTGGACAGCCTGCTGGCCGACATGGACGCGGCCCGCGAGGGCACGCCCATCAGCGACGACCACCACGCCGTATTGCAAGCGCTGGGCGGTGACCCGGTGGGCCTGGACGCCCTGCTGGCGCGCACCGGATTGGACACGGCGGCCTTGCAGGCCCGATTGCTGGAGCTGGAGCTGGACGGCCGCGTCGGCCGCCTGCCGGGCGGACTGTTCCAGCGGCTGGTGCGCGGCTGAGCCGACGCGGTCGCGTGCCCAAGCCCGTCGACTAGGGCCTGTTGACGCTATTTTCCGGCGTGCGTTGCGAGTCAAAAAGGCCACTCGCCAAGGCGCCAGCCGCCGTCAAGGTAGGTACCTTGGCAAGGCTGGCAACGCCGGCGATGGCCTTTTTGATCGCAACCCGGAGGGAACCTGCTTAAAAACGCGTCACTCGTTGTTGTGCTCCTTG
>JAIUOM010000197.1 GCA_020161215.1 Pseudomonadota bacterium | reverse complement strand
CCCTGACCGAGATGGAGCAGGACGTGCAAAGCTCGATCAGCTACGCCGGCGGGCGCAAACTGCTGGACATCCGCAAGGTCAACTACGTCATCCTGGGCGGCGACAACGCGGGTGAGCACCTGTTGATGTAGTGGTTTGGCCTGCAGCGCTTGAATTCAAGCCTGCTGTTTTTGTAGGAGCGGCCTTGGCCGCGATCAGCACCCGCCTTGAGCGATGCGAGACCATCGCGGCCAAGGCCGCTCCCACAACGCGAGAATTCATCGCGCCACGTTCGTGGCGGGTTTCGTTGGCACGTTCCCTATCGAAGCAGCTCGCGCGCCAGCCGGTGCACGCGCTGGCCCGGTGTGGCCAGCGCATCGACGATGCTGAAGTGGTTCAGCCCCGGCAGGGCCTGCGCCAGCGGCACCCGCTCACGCCCCCAGCGCTGCTGCAGCAGGCGGTTCAGGCGCAGGTACTCGCCGCTCTCGTCACCGCCGACCAAGGCCACAAAGCGACCGTGGCGCGGCGCCGGCAGGCGCGCGGGGCTGGCGTCCTGCACCTGGTCGGCCGTCAGGCGCAGCACCTCTTGCAGGCTGGGCACATCCATCAGCGGCTCCAGGTCGTACAGGCCCGACAGGCCCAGGCCGGCCTTGACCAGGTTGCCGGGCAGCGCCGCGTCCACCACCGGCCAGGCGCAGGCCATCAGCATGGCCACGGCGTGGCCGCCGGCCGAATGGCCCATGACGACGATGCGGCGCGGGTCGGCGTTCAGGCGCTTGGCGTGGCGCCAGGCCCAGGCGGTGGCGTGCACCATCTGCAGCGTGATCTGCGGCACCGTCAGCTGCGGGCAAAAGGCGTAATTGGGCACCACGGTGGCCGCGCCCAGCCGGTGCATGGCGCTGGCGATGAAGCTGTGCTGCGACTTGTCCAGCGCCTTCCAGTAGCCGCCGTGGACAAACACCACCAGCGGCGCGCCGGCGCGCGGGGCGGCAAAGGCGTCCAGGGTTTCCTTGGGGCCGCTGCCGTAGGCCACGTCCAGCTCGCACGGCAGGCTGCGGCGCGCCAGGGCCGATTCGGCCGCCCAGCGGACAAAGTAGTCGCCGTGATCCGGGACCCGCATGCGGTTGTTGTACATGCGCTCCAACCACTGCGTGTCGGGCAAGTCGGTGCGGTAGATGTCGGTGGAACGGGCCATGGCGGGCCGTATTGTCGCAAACGCCAGCCCCCTCGCGCGGCCGCACCCACCATCGGCGCCTAAAATGCCGCGCACAAGGCGTGTTGACAGCCACGTCAGCTATCAAAATGGAAGCAAGCATGGACATCACCGTACTGGGCATCGGCCGCATGGGCCTGCCAATGGCGCGCCGGCTGTGCCAGGCGGGCCACCGCGTGCGCGTCTGGAACCGCAACCCAGCCAAGGCCGAACCGCTGGCGGCCGATGGCGCGCGCGTCTGCGCCAGCCTGGCCGAGGCCGTGGACGGCGCCGAGCTGGTCATCAGCCTGCTGGAAGACGGCCCCGCCGTGGCCAGCGTGTTGTTCGAGCAAGGTGCGGCGGCGGCCATGCGCGCAGGCCAGTTGTTCGTGGACATGGCCTCCATCGCCCCGCGCGAGGCGCGCGCGCATGCCCAGCGGCTGGCCACGCAGGGCGTGGAACAGCTGGACGCGCCGGTTTCCGGCGGTACGGTGGGTGCCGAGGCCGGCACGCTGGCCATCATGGCCGGCGGTCTGGCCGAGGACTTTGCCCGCGCGGCGCCGGCCTTCGCCGCGCTGGGCCGCGCCACTCATGTCGGGCCGCACGGGGCGGGTCAGTTGGCCAAGCTGGCGAACCAGATGATCGTGGGCATCACCATCGGCGCGGTGGCCGAGGCCCTGCTGCTGTGCGAACGCGGCGGCGCCGACCCGGCCAAGGTGCGCGAAGCCATCGGCGGCGGTTTTGCCGAAAGCCGCATCCTGCAGTTGCACGGCGAGCGCATGGTGCGGCGCGACTTCGCCCCGCGCGGGCGCATGACGGTGCAGCTCAAGGACATGCGCAACGCCCTGGCCACGGCCGAGGAGATGGATTTCTCCGCCCCCGTGACGGCCGCGCTGGAACAGCTGTACGCCGCCGCCATCGAGCATGGCGACGCCGACCTGGACCACTCCGGCCTGTTCGTCGAGCTGGCACGTCGCAACGGCATGCGCTGAGCCCGAACCAGCCACACGTGGGCCGGGTTAAAATGCCGACGTTGCTTTGGGGGGGTAGCTCAGCTGGGAGAGCGCCGCGTTCGCAATGCGGAGGTCGGGAGTTCGATCCTCCTCCTCTCCACCACTCTTGCAAGGGCGTCTGATCGCAGGGTCAGACGCCCTTTCTCGTCAGGTGAGCGTGACGCTACCGTCGCGTTCACCTGAAGGATCTTGCCTCACCCTGAGTTGGGAATCTCCGAGGGTTTCATACCGATTGGCGTTCAAACTACAAGAACCGTTCAGGCTGAGCCTGTCGAAGCCCGGCGCGGCGTTTCGACAAGCCTGTCCTGAGCCCGTCGAAGGGCTCAACGCGAACGGTTTGATGCTTTTGAACGCCTTTTAGTATCAGAGGCCGTGCCGCCTGGGATCGATTCGGCTCGAATCTCAGAAACATGGCGGCATCACGCGGCGGATGAAAGCCTCATCCTGGACAAGCTCGGTCAGGGTCTCGGCGTCTCCCGGGCGGCCAGGCACCTTGCACTGTGCGCACAGCCAATGGCTTAACTGCCCCAGGATCATTCGAGCATCGCCAAGCCCGGAGCGATCGAATTCGGTCGACTGCACACGCCGAAATTTCTGCCGGAGGTGTGGCCAAACCGGTGTGGCTTCGATCAGACAGGCCGCGTCAGGGAGGTCGACGTGCAATCCATTGCCTGGCCCAGCGTTGCGAGGCAGCGCAGCACATCTCAGCAACACCTCGCCCCATTTCCTCCCCACGCCCACCGAGCGCCGTTGATCGCGGGTACGGCACCGTGCCACCCGTTGCGGATTGACTTGTGCTCGACTACCACCTAGGCTCTTAAGCTTTACATAATAAAAAAGTGCGCACGCCGTGCGCTCCCGACCCACCCTGCACCCTCGTCGAGGCGACCATGAAGGACCTTGATCTTGCGTCTCTGCGGCATTTCCTGGCCGTCTGTGACACGGGCAGCATCACCCGGGCCGCGGGTCGGGAGCACATCGTGCCCTCGACCATCAGCAAGCGCTTGACGCAGCTGGAGGCCGACCTGGGCGCCACCCTGTTCGAGCGTGGTCGCCGAGGAATCACCTTGACCCCGGCCGGTGAAACCCTGATGGACCACGCGCACACCATGCTGGCCAGCGCACGCCAGATCGCCAGCGACATGTCCGGTTTTGGCGCTGGCGTTCGCGGCAAGGTGCGTCTGCTGGCAACGATGACGGCCATTTCCGAGATGCTGCCGGACGACATCTCGGCCTTCACGTGCCTACCCGGAAATCAGCATGTCGAAGTGGACGTCGAGGAGGCGGACGGCCGCAACATCGTGCGTCGCATCCAGGAAGGTTCGGCTCGCCTGGGCGTACTGTGGGACGGCACGCACATGGAGGGTTTGGAAAAATACCCCTACCGCACCGACCACCTGGCCGTGGCCGTGCACCCCAGCCACCCGCTGACCTACTTCAGCAGTTGCGCGTTCGTGGACAGCTTGAACTGGGAGCACATCGGCACCCAGCCCTTGAACCCATTGCATCAGATGCAGGTGCGCATGGCGGCGCTGGCGGGCAAGCGCATCCACTTTCGGGCCACCGTGTCCAGCTTCGAGCCGGCCCTGCACATGGTGAGCGCCAACCTGGGCGTCGCCGTGGTGCCGCGCGAGATCGCCCGTGGATGGAAGGAGTCGGGACAGATTCGGGTGATTCCCTTGTCCGACCCCTGGGCGCGGCGCCAGTTCGTGATCTGCCGTCGGGCCCGGGAAAAGCTGCCCCCGGCCGCGCAACTGCTGCTGGAGCATCTCGCGCGCCGCACATAGGCGACACCACGAACCCGGCTTCGCGCGGCCCGGGCAAAGCCGTCAGATCGCCGAAGGCCGCGTGTCGAAACCACCCGCCCGAGACTATTGGGCGGGCGCCGTCAGCGAGGGCGCCGGCGTCAGAATGCGGGCCTTGTAGCGGGTCTTCAGCAGTTCGTAGTAGCCCCGCATCTCGGCCGGCTCCCACAGCTGCTCGTAGCGGGCGCGGCCTTGCGCCACCAGTTCGACCGATTCCTGACGGCGCGGCAGCACCTTGTCGACACGCGCCACGGCAAAGCCCTGCGCGCCCAGATCGACACCGACGAAGGCCGGCAGCTTGCCCGGATCGGCGCGCAGCACGGCTTCAACCAGCGCGGCCGGCTGGCCCTGGGTCGCGTCGCGCGCCAGCACCACCGCGGCCGGCAAATTGGCGGCCGTATCGGGCTTCTCGGTCCAGGCTTTCAGGCGCGCCTGTCCGTCCTCGCGCGCCAGGGCCGCGCCGCGTTCGGCGACGTACGCGGCGCGCACCTCGCTCTTGACCTCGGCAAACGGTCTGGCGTGGGCCGGGCTATGGGTCACGACCCGGCCCGAGGCGATCTGGTTCGGCCCGACCTCGATGGCCGCGGTGTTGCGCTTCTTGTCCACGGCATCGGCACTGAACAGAGCACTCAGAAATTTGGGGCTGGCCAGCGCGCCGGTGGCCCCAGCGGCGGGCAGGCGGGTCACCTTGTCGGCCGACTGGACGACGAGCTTGAGCTTGTCGGCCACCGGCTTGAGGCTGTCGGACTGCTCATAGACGCCGTTGGTGAACGCCTCGGCCATTTCGCCAAACTGCTTTTGCGCCTGCTGGGCACGCAACTGGTCCTCCAGCTGCGGCCGCAGCTTGTCGAAAGCCGGCACGGCGGAAGGCTTGACCTCGGTCAACCGGACGATGTGGTAACCAAAATCACTCTCCACCAGGGCGCTGATGTCGCCCGGCTTGGCGAGGCCGAACGTGGCCTGGCCGATGCTCGGGTCGATTCCCTTGTTGCGCTGGAAGAAACCCAGATCACCGCCGCCGGGTGCGCTGGCCTCGTCCTGCGAGGAGGTGCGCGCCAACTCGGCGAAGCTGTCCGGTGCCTGGCGCAGCCGCGCCAGCAGGGCTTCGGCTTTTTCCTTGGCCTGTTGGCGTTCGGCGGCGGGCGCGTCCTTGGCCGCGGTGATCAGAATGTGGCTGGCACGGCGCTCTTCCGGCCGGCCCAGCGTGGCGGCGTTTTGGTCGTAGTAGGCGCGCAAATCCTGTTCGCTGACCGCGACGGCTTTCTTGACCGCCTCCAGATCGAGCACGATGTACTCGACTTGCGCCGATTCGGGCGCTTGGTAGCGCGCCTGGTTGGCCTGGTAGAAGGCCTCGAGGGCGTCGCGCTCGTCGCGGTTCAGCGCGTGCACCACCACGAAGTCGGTCTTCTCGGTGGCGTACAGGCGCCGCAGTTTCATGGCGCCGTTGGTGGCGCGTGCGGGCTCCTGGCCGCCCTGCCGCTCGGCGGTGCTGGTGCGCAGCACGCGCAGGCGCGGGTAGTCGCTCATGATCGACGCTCCAGCTTGATGGTCTGGCCATTGATGCGCAGCACCGTGCCGTCGGGCAGCAGCTGCTGGAACCCGGCCGTCTGGCCCACGTAGGTGCGCGGGCTCATCTGGTGCTCGGTGCGGTGCCGCAGCGCAATGCGCACCTCGCGCGGGCCCACCTGCGCCGCACCGCCAACCGCCGCGGCCTGCCACACCACGTCGGCCGCGCCGGTGGCGGCGGCGTCATAGCCGTACAGGGTGATGGGCCGGTCCTGCACGCCGTGCGTCAGCACCAGCGCGCCGGCCACCCCATCCAGGTTGCCCAGCACCAGCGTGCCGCTCACGCGCAGCGGCTGCACCTGCAGGCCCTCGACGCTAAGCGCGCGCGCGGTCCATGTGTGGCCGCCCCAGGGCAGCGTGGACATCGAGGTCCAGCGCTCTACCGTGGGAAAGCCCACCTCCACCAG
>JAIUOM010000196.1 GCA_020161215.1 Pseudomonadota bacterium | reverse complement strand
GCAGCGATGCCAGCGTGATGCGCTCTTCTGGCTGCAAGTGCGTGTATCGTGATTCCATCTCGGCAACTTACCCTCGGTGAGGGTGTTGCACTTCAGAGTTGAGACCGCCTAATCAAACAACGGCGCTGCGGAGGGCCGCGGAGCGAGCCCAGCCGGCGGCATTCGTGGCCAGGGTCTCCAGAGTTACTGGCTTCGCCCTGGGCTCAATCAGGATCGTCTGGAATGTCGGCTTCCGACCCTTGTGAGCCATTCGCCGAGTTCAAGAGCGGTCATCCATACGCGCAGTAAGACCTGTATCCTTGCGGGACCTGAGGCCGCTCATACGTCGATTCAACGAGGGGTCCTGTGCGCTATCGAATCCCCAATACCGGCCACAGCACTATTGCAATGGGCTGATCGACCGCTAGCGTCGACTGCCAGAGAGAGAGGTTACGGTGAACGTACATGAAGAGGTGCTGCAGTGGTCGGTCGATCGGCCTTCGTGGCAGCGTGATGCTCTTCGGCGGTTGGTCCAGACGGGCGAACTGGTCGAGGCTGACCTAGTAGAGCTCGTGCAGCTATGCAAGACCCCGCATGGGCTGGCGGATGCTGGTGCCACATACCCGCTCGCTAAGGAACATCTTCCGGCGCCCGGGAAAAGTGGCGAGGCTGTGAAGCTGACCTCCATCTTCCACGACTGTGGTGTAAACGCACTCGCCGAAGGACAGACGCTGCGATTCGGACCGTCCATGACGGTGGTGTACGGCGACAACGGAGCCGGCAAGACGGGCTACACCCGCATCCTCAAGAACGCATGTCGCGCGCGCGGACGTGAACCCATCCTGGGAAACGTCACGTCAGGCGCCGCTCCTCCTGTGCCGGTCGTCACCATCAGATTTCGGGTGGGGGGAACGGACGCGACGCATGACCTGACGGCATCTGGTGCGGATGACCGCGTCGCTCGCGTCAGCGTGTTCGATACGCAGTCGGCTGGTGTGTACCTGACGGAAAAGACAGATGTGGCCTTTCGGCCTCTGGGGCTTGATCTCTTTGACAAGCTGGTCAAGGTATGCAAGGCCGTTCGAGCTCGCTTAGAAGCTGAACAGAAGGCGATCGGCACCAGCCTCATCGCTCCGCTGTTGCAGCAGGTTCCCGAAGGCACGGCGGTACACCAACTTTTGAACAAGCTGACGGGCCTAACGAAGGTCGAAGGCGTTCATGCGCTATCGCGGCTGCAGCCTGAAGACACGGAGCGGCTGAACACGCTAGAGAGGTCTCTGGTCGACATCAACACGAACGACCCCACGAAGGTCAAGCAGCAGCTGACGAACCAGCTCGCTCGGGTCAAGGCGCTTCTCTTGCATTTGCAGGCAGTGGAGCGCGATCTATCGGACGACGCGATTGCCGCTGTTCTCGCTGCCCGCACAGAAGGTAAGCGCAAGAGCGACGCTGCTCGCAAGCAGAAGGAGGCGACGTTTGAGGGCCTGCTGCCCGGAACGGGAACCGACTCCTGGAAAGCCTTGTGGGAGTCCGCCCGCATCTTTTCCCATGATCATGCCTATCCCGGGAGACCCTTCCCAGTTGTGGCCGACGGTGCAAGCTGCGTGTTGTGTCAGCAGGACATTAGGGCTGACGCCGCCGAAAGATTGAATAGGTTTGAATCGTTCGTTGGGTCGTCTGTCGAGCAAGAACTGCGCGATTTGAGGGAGAGATTTTCGCGGCTGCGCCACGGGTTCACCGATCTCCAGACATCTACTGAAGTCATCGAATCAACGCTCGCGGACCTTGCCCTCGACCATGAGACGCTGGTTGCCCAAGTGCGGAGTGCATGCGAATCGAACGAGCGTCGACGGGTTACCGTGGTCAGCGCCCTGACGGACGATGTCGACATAGCAGCGGGGTGTCCGATCGTCGCTATCGCGAGCTTTGCCGTCCAGGCGCTGCAGGAGCAGTTGCAGGAACGGATTACCGCGCTCGGTGCCAAGGACGTCGCAGCAGAGCGCAAGAAGCTAACCGGTGAGATACAGGAGCTGAAGGCCCGAAAGCTTCTGTGTGACAACGAGCAGTTGGCTCTGGATGAAATCGAGCGTAAGCGCAAGCATGCCGCATACGGCCAATGTCTGAACGACACCAGCTTTACGGCCATAACCCAGAAGAGCACTTCGTTGACGAAGGCCGTAGTGACACAGCAGCTGAAGGCGAGCTTCGCGGATGAACTAGGCAAGCTCGGTTTCCGTCATGTCGACGTTGAGTTGAAAGACGCTGGCGGGGCCGAAGGCGTCCTCTATCACAAGCTGGTGTTGACCCGCGCGCCGGGTGTGAACCTGCCCAAGGTGGTGAGCGAGGGGGAGCAACGAACCTTGTCGATTGCCGCTTTTTTTGCGGAGCTGAGCACAGCCGATGACTCTTCCGGCATCGTCTTCGACGATCCAGTTTCCTCGCTGGATTTTCGTTGGCGGGACGGGGTGGCACGTCGCTTGGTCGAGGAAGCGAAGAAACGCCAGGTCATCGTATTCACCCACGACGTCGTCTTCCTGCTTCTGCTCAAGCAATATGCAGAGGTGGAGGGAGTTGAACAGTTGGATCAGCATGTCCGCAACCAGTCGCTAGGTGCTGGCGTGTGTGCGGAGGAACTGCCGTGGGTCGCGATGCCGGTCAAGAAGAAGATTGGCTACATCAGGAATGAGTGGCAAATGGCTGACACGCTGGAGCGTACTGGCGAGCAGGATCGGTATGAGAAGGAAGCGAAATACCTTTACGGGCTGCTGCGCGAGTCCTGGGAGCGGGCCATCGAGGAGGTGCTGCTCAACAATGTGGTCGAACGGTTCCAGGTCGGCGTGCAGACTCAGCGCCTGAAGGCCGTCGATATCGATGCCCAGGACTATGCAGCCATCGAAGCCGGCATGGCGAAATGCTCGAAGTGGCTGCCAGGCCATGACAAGGCCGCTGCCGACCGCGCCCCTGTGCCGCCCGCCGCCGAACTGAAGGCGGACATCGACGCACTTGAGACGTGGATTGCAGCGGTGCGGAAGCGTAGGTCATAGCGGCGAGGAGGAAGGCAATGAACTACGGCGAAGAGCTTGCCTACTCGTACCTTCGGCTGAACGGGTTCTTTCCCTTGCAGAACTTCGTCGTCCATCGGCACGGGGGTAACGAACTCCGTTCGGACGTCGATGTGCTCGCTGTCAGGCCACCCTTGGTCTACGAAGAGATTGGCGGCCAGGAAGGGGACTGGGACAACTTCGTTGCGGCACAGGTCCCGCTCGATCGCATCTTGGGCGTTATTTGTGAAGTGAAGACCGGAGCGTTCACGGCAGAAGACCTGTTTGCGCGCCGCAACCTGATCGCTGCGACACAGCGGCTAGGCCTTCTGGCATCTGCCGCGTGTGAAGCCGCCGCAGACAACCTGATGGAAGCCCCGATGTTGCAGTTGCAGGACGGGACGATCTTCAAGCTGTTGGTTTCAGAGGAGCCGTCGGATGGCCCATACTTGAATCGCACACTCGACGACATTCGCGCCTTCCTACGGTCCCGCATCGAGCGCTACGCACATGAGAAGTTTGCCTCGCGGCACTTCTTCCCCTCCGACTTGCTACAGGACACGATATCAGCTGTTGCGCGTTCGCCGAGTCGTCGGCTGGCGGAGCGTCGCTAAAGTCGGAGTGGGCTACCGCAGCGGTCAATGGGCTTGTCCACCTTCGAATGAGGGGTGCCGACCGTGGCGGTCGTTGGGTAGCCAGAGAACCAACCGACGCCAAGAGGCCTAGAACTGCCAGTCCCCGCTGGCGTGTCTTAGAACGTGTTTACGATCTCCTGAGCAGCAGCGCCAAGAATGCCAGATGGACGAATTGCAAGCTGGTGTTCAGGAGATCGTGAACACGCTCTTAGACCGCGTTGGGCAATGCCTGGACCTGAACGACCACTTTAGGGCGCTCTGGCCAATGACCGAAGTTGGCCGCATCCAGACGCCGCCAGGCGCATCCAAGGGCGTCCTGTTCAATCTCTCAACCGCTCATCCACAAACCGCCGCAGCACCTGCATCACGGGCGCTTCGGTGCGGCCGGCCAGACGCACGTAGGCGTAGCGCGCGCCCATGGCGGGGCGGGGGCTGAGCGGCAGCTCCACCAGCCGGCCCTGGCCCACGCCCTCGCGCGCGGCGGCCAGGATGCCGAGGAAGATGGCGTCGGTGCCCTCCAGCGCCTCGATCAGCGAGCGCACGTCTTCGCAGCTCAGGGCCACCAGCTGGCGCGGGTCGGCGCGCGGGCCGTAGCGTTGCACCAGCAGGCGCGCCACTTCGTCGGACAGCGGCGTGGTGGCGATGGGGTAGGCCAGCAGTTTGTCGAAGGACACGCGCTCCAGCGCGGCCAGTGGGTGGCCGGCGCGGCAGAAGAAGCCTGCGCTCAGCTCGGTCAACAGCTCAACCTCAAGATCTGGCGCGGGCACGACGCGGCGCGCGTCAACGACCAGCGCGTCCAGCTCGCGGGCGCGCAGCTGGCGCAGCTGCACCTCGACCGCACCGCCCGAAATGCGCACCCGCACGCGCGGGTACAGCCCGGCCACGTGGCGCAGCAGCGGCGTCATCAGGCGCTCGCCGGGGCCCGAGCCCATGCCGACGCGCAGCATGCCCTCTTCGCCCTGGCGCTGCAGCTCGGCCACGCGTTGCAGCTCGGCCGCCTCGTGCACGATGCGATGCGCGCGCTCCAGCACGGCGTGGCCCAGCGGCGTCAGCTCGTTGCGCTTGCCCACGCGGTCGACCAGGCGCCCGCCCAGCTCGGTCTCCAGCGACTGGATGCTGCGGCTGAGCGCCGACTGGGTCAGGTGCAGCTGCTCGGCCGCGCGGCTGAACGAGCCGGTCTCGGCCAAGGCGATAAGATGTTCAAGTGGCTTGATGTTCATGATTTTTAATCATGATAATCAGAAAAACAATGCATTGGACACATATGCATGCGCTCGGTAGCATCTGACCTGCGCCGTTTGTGGCGCACCGGTCTGCCCACCGCCACCCTTGCCGCTGAAAGGCCCGCCATGCTTTGCTCCAAACGCCATGTTCTCAAGCTTTCGGCCGGCCTGCTGGCTGGCCTGTGCGCCGCCCCGGCCGCGTGGGCCGCCGACTACCCGACCAAACCCGTGGCGCTGATGGTGCCCTACCCGGCCGGCGGTCTGTCGGACAACATTGCCCGCGCGCTCAATGTGCCGCTGGGCCAGGCCCTGGGCCAGCCCACCATTGTGGAGAACGTGGGCGGTGCCAGCGGCTCGATCGCCGCGCAGAAGGTGATGAGCGCGCCCAGCGACGGCTACCTGGTGTTCCAGGGCTCGCCCAACGAGCTGATTCTGGCGCCGCTGACGATCCCGTCAATCAAATACAAGGCCGAGGACTTCCGCCAGGTGCACCGCATTGGCCTGGCGCCCATGGCGATTCTGGCGCGCGCCAACCTGCCGGTGGCCAACGGCGACGAGTTGGTCGCCTACGCCGCCCGCGTGGCCAAGGAGGGCAAGCCCCTGACCTATGCCAGCGTGGGCGTGGGCTCGTTCTACCACCTGCTGGGCGGCAAGCTGTCCAAAGACCTGGGCATACCCATGACCCATGTGCCCTACAAGGGCGGCGCCGACGCGCTGCGCGACCTGATGGGCGGCCAGGTGGACATCTTCATCACCCCCTACGGGCTGGGCCAGGTCGAGTCGATCAAGCAAGGCCGCATCAAGGCCGTGGCCGTGCTCACGCCGCAGCGCCAGCGCCTGCTGCCCGATGTGCCCAGCACCACGGAGAGCAAGGCGATGAAGACCTTCACCGCCGAGATCGGCACCGGCTACTTCGTCAAACGCGACACGCCCGAGGCGGTGGTGCAGACGCTGCACAAGGCGCTGCAAAAAGCCATGGGCGAGACCAAGCTCAAGGCCAGCCTGTTCGCCATGGGCCAGGAGATGTCGCCCCTGCAGACGCTGGCCGAGGCTGACCAGGCCTACCGCACCGAGATCACGACCTACCAGGCCATTGCTAAGCAGATCGGCTTGCAGCAGCCCTGAACGGCCAAAAATGAATAAAAACAGCGAGATGTCGGCGTAAACAAACGCTCATTCGCTATCAATTTTGTAGTAACCGCCCCCACG
>JAIUOM010000195.1 GCA_020161215.1 Pseudomonadota bacterium | reverse complement strand
ACTGTCAAGTGGCCGCGGAGCAGGCCAATCCAGCGGCAGCCGTGGCCGGGGTCCCCCCGGCCAGTGGCTGCGCCCCCTCGCAGGGGGGAGGCGAAACAACGCGAAGCGTGTGGAGCCTGGGGGTGAGCCCTATACCGCCGCGTCGTCTTCTTCCCCCGTGCGGATGCGCACCACGCGCTCGACGGGGGAGACGAAAATCTTGCCGTCGCCGATCTTGCCGGTGCGGGCGGCCTTGATGATGGCGTCGACGCAGCGCTCGACATCGCCGTCGGGCACCACCACCTCGATCTTCACCTTGGGCAGGAAATCGACCACGTACTCGGCGCCGCGGTACAGCTCGGTGTGGCCCTTCTGGCGGCCAAAGCCCTTGACTTCGGTCACCGTCAGGCCGGTGACCCCGACCTCGGCCAGGGATTCGCGCACCTCTTCCAGCTTGAACGGCTTGATGATGGCGGTGATTTGCTTCATGGGGCTTCCTCTAGACTTTAGGCTCTGAACTTATTGGTTATAGGATACCGCCAATCCTTGCCAAAACCGCGGTGCGTCACGCGCGTGCCGACGGCGGACTGCTGGCGCTTGTATTCGTTGAACTTGATCAGGCGCGTGACCTTCTCCACATCGGCCTGGTTGAAACCCTCGGCCACCAGTTCGGCGATCCCCAGGTCGTTTTCCATGTAGCGCTCGACGATGGCGTCCAGCACCTCGTAGGCCGGCAAATTGTCCTGGTCGGTCTGGTCGGCACGCAACTCGGCGCTGGGCGGACGGGTGATGATGCGCTCCGGAATCGGATTGGCGCCGGTGTCATACGGGTCGTTCGCGTTGCGCCAGCGCGCCATGCGGAACACCGCCGTCTTGACCACGTCCTTGATCGGCGCGAAGCCGCCGCACATGTCGCCATACAGGGTGCAGTAGCCGGTGGCGTACTCACTTTTGTTGCCGGTGGTCAGCACCAGGTGGCCGTGCTTGTTTGAAAGCGCCATCAGCATCACGCCGCGGATGCGCGCCTGGATGTTCTCCTCGGTGGTGTCCTCGGATTTGCCGCCAAACAGCGGTTGCAGCGAGCGCTTGAAGCTCTCGAACTCCGGCAGGATGGAGATTTCGTCGTAGCGAACGCCCAGGCGGCGCGCCATGTCGCGCGCGTCTTCCAGGCTGATGCCGGCGGTGTAGGGGCTGGGCATCATCACCGCGTGCACCTGCTCACGGCCCAGCGCATCCACCGCGATGGCCATCACCAGGGCCGAATCGATGCCGCCCGACAGGCCCAGCACCACGCTCTTGAAGCCGTTCTTGGCCACGTAGTCGCGCAGGCCCATGACCAGCGCGTCCCACAAATCGGCGTCGTTCTCGCGCGCCGGGGCCAGGTTGGCGGCCAACTGTAGGCCGTCGTCGGCACGGCTGACGTCAACGTAATACAGCTCCTCGACGAAGCTCGGCGCGCGCCCGACCAGCTGGCCGTCGGCACCGACGGCAAACGAATGGCCTTCGAACACCACCTCGTCTTGCCCGCCCACCATGTGCGCATACACCAGCGGCAGGCCGGCGGCCTGCACGCGCTCGATCATCATGGCTTCGCGTTCGTAGCCCTTGCCGACGTGAAAAGGCGAGGCGTTGATGACCGCCAGCAGCTCGGCGCCGGCCTCCTTGGCCAGCTGGGCCGGTTCCTCGAACCAGGCGTCCTCGCAGATCAAGAGGCCGACGCTGATGCCGTCGACCTGGAACACGCAGGTGCCCTGCCCCGGCACGAAATAGCGCCGTTCGTCGAACACCTGGTAATTGGGCAGCATGCGCTTGGCGTAGTTCTCGATCACCCGGCCCTCGCGCAGCACGCTGGCGGCGTTGTAGCGCTGGGCGATGGTCAAGCTCTTGGAACGCCGGTCGCGCCCGACCGGGTGGCCGACGACGATGACCATGTCCTTCAACCCCGCCGTCTCCCGGGCGATGGTTTTCAGGGCATCATCGCAGGCGGCGACGAACGACGGTCGCAAGAACAAATCCTCGGCGATGTACGCGCAGATCGACAACTCGGGCGTCAGCAGCAGGCGCGCGCCCCGGGCGTGGGCCTGGTGGGCCGCGTCGATGATCTTGCGCGCGTTGCCCGGCATGTCGCCGACGGTGAAGTTGAGTTGCGCGACCGCGATCTGAAGCGTCATGAGAGACAGTGTCTGAAATCGAATTGAGCGCGCATCCTAACCGCCCGCGACCGCAGGTCGTGCACTCCCCGCTGGAAATCAACCCCGCCGCCTGGGACGCCCTGCTGGCGCGCCAGCGCACGCCCACCCCGTTCATGCGGCACGGCTACCTGGCGGCCCTGCACGCCAGCGGCAGCGCGGTCGAGGCCACCGGCTGGGCGCCGCGCTTTCAGCTGCTGTGGGACGGCGACGAACTGGCCGCCGCCTGCCCGCTGTACCTCAAAAACCATTCCTACGGCGAGTACGTGTTCGACTTCGCCTGGGCCAACGCCTACGCCGAGCATGGCCTGGCCTACTACCCCAAGGCGCTGATCGGCGTGCCCTTCACCCCGGTGCCCGGCTCGCGCCTGCTGGCGCGCGACGCGGCCAGCCGCCAGGCCCTGCTGCGCGCCGTGCTGGGCTGGTGCCGGGCGCAAGAACTGTCCTCGCTGCACCTGCTGTTTGGCGACGAGGACGATCAGGCAGCCGCCGATGCCGAAGGCCTCTTGCTGCGCGAACAGATCCAGTTTCACTGGAAGAATCAGGCCCCCACGCTCCCGGCTGCGCCTGGTTCGCTGCCCCCCGAGGGGGCTGACCCCGCCTTGGGGCGGCCCGGCGGCGGGGTCGCGGGACAGGGCGAAGGTCGGGCATTCGCCGATTTCGACGACTTCCTGGCCTCGCTGAACCAGGACAAGCGCAAGAAGATCCGCCAGGAGCGCCGCAAGGTGCGCGAGGCCGGCATCCGCTTTCGGCACGCGCAGGGCGTCGGTATTCGCCCGGAGGACTGGGACTTCTTCATCCGCTGCTACCAGCGCACCTATTGGGAGCACGGCAACGCGCCCTACCTCACGCCGGAATTCTTCCGCGCCCTGGCGCACAGCCAGCCCGAGGCCTGGGTGCTGTTCGTGGCGGAACACGAGGGCACGCCGATTGCTTCAAGTTTGATAGCTGTTCAGGATGATTCGGCGCCGACCGAAGGCGGTTTTGGCTCCAAAATCGCCTACGGGCGCTACTGGGGCGCCCTGGCGCGCGTGGACAGCCTGCATTTCGAGGCCTGCTACTACCAGCCGATCGAATGGGCGATTGCCCACGGCGTGGCGCGCTTCGAAGGCGGCGCCCAGGGCGAACACAAGATGGCCCGGGCGCTGCTGCCGGTGCGCACGCGCAGCGCCCATTGGCTGGCGCACCCGGCGTTCGCCGACGCGGTGGAGCGCTTTCTGGTGCGCGAAACCGAGGGCGTGGACCGCTACCTGACGCACCTGGACGGGCGCTCGCCCTTTCGCCAGGCGCCGCCGCTCAAGGCCGGCGGCTGATCATTCCCGGTCGGCGCGCCGCGCGCGCACCCCGCGCGGGGGCGCACCAGCGCCGACCTGCGCCACCGGGGTCGGCGCCAGGTCGTAATAGCGGTCGGCGGGCGGCCCGCAGTCGCGGTCGGCCAGGGCGAACACCATGGTGGCGTCGGGCCCGTAGCGGTAGGGCACGGTCTGGTGCAACTGGTAGGCCATGTCCACCGGCGGGGTGGAGCTTTCGGACAGGACTTCGCCCTTGGGCCCCAGGACGGTGTAGCACGCCGCCTGGGCGCCGGTGGCAAGGCAAAGGGTGGCGAGTGCGGCAGAGGCCAGGCTGATTTTCTTCATGGTGTGGAAGGGGCATGGACAAGCCCCGCGGAACTGTAGCGCCCCCATCCTGCCGCGCCGCGCCAGCTTGTCAAGCGGACGGCGCCGACAAAGCCGGCGGCGGGGGCGCGGCCAGCGACGCATCCGTGGCCTCGAAACGCGCGTCCAGCAGGCGCGCCAGCAGCTGCTCCAGCGCGCGCCGCTCGCCGTCGTCGGTGCCGCGCAACATGCCGCGCAGCGCGCCGCGCTCCCATTCGGGGTGGCCGCGCGCCGGCGACAGGGCGCGCACCAGGGGGTACAGCGGTGCGTCGCCCAGGCCGCCCTCGCCGCCCTCGGCCGCCGCCGCCGCCGCCGCGTGCAGGCTCAGCCGGCCCATGGCGGCGTGGCCGCGCCGCGCCAGCGCGCGCGCCAGATCCAGCAGGCGGTCGGCCAGCAACAGCAGCACCGGGTCTTCCACGGTCAGCTCCTGCACGCCGCCGAGGCGGTTTTCCAGCTTGCGCCACAGCGGGCGCCAGCCGCCCGAGGCGGCGCCGCCAAGGGTCGCGCCCAGGGTAGTGGCGGCGCCCAGCGACAGCCCGGCCAGGGCCACGTCGGCGACGGCACCCAGGCCCGCGCCGATGACCGCGCCCAGGCCCAGGCGCTTGCCGGCGTCCTTCAGCAGTTCGGGGTTGAACAGGTCGTCGGCCCAGCGGCCGGCCAGTTGCGGCAGGTCGGCCAGCTCGGCGTCGTCGGGGCGAAAGGCGAACACCGTCAGCAGCCCATCGACGGCGCCGCGCGCGTGGCGCCGCACGTCGTCCTGGAAAGCGCGCACGAAGGCCTGGCGCCGCGCCGGCTCGTCCACCTGGTCGGCCGGCAGGGCGCGCCGCATGGCGGCGACGTCGATCAGCGCGCCGGCGATCACCCGGCAGGCCGCCAGGCGGCGTTCGTCGGCCTGGCGCGCCAGGGCATCGACGATGTCGGCCAGTTGCTGGCGCCGGGTCGGCAGCAAGGTGGCCAGGTCGGCGTACAGCTGGCGCTCGGCGCCATGAAACGGCGCCACCACGTCGAATTCGACGCGCGCGTGCAAGTTGCTTTCCAGCAACGCCTGGTGCCAGGCGTCGCGCCGGCTGGCCGTATCGCGCACGAAGTTCAGCACCGGCAGGATGGGCCGCGCGCACCAGGTCAGGATGTCGATCTCGGCGCGGTACTTGGGCAGCACCGGCTCGCGCGTGTCGATGACGATCATGGCCGCGTCGGCCTGCTCCAGCAGGGTGCGCAGCACCTTGGCCTCCTGCTCGAAGCTGGCGCGCGCCTCGGGGCCGTGCAGGAAGGCGCGCACGCGCTCGGGGCGCGACTCGCCGGGCAGGCCTTGCAGGTAGTCCAGCAGCGCCACCGAATCCTCCAGGCCCGGCGTATCGATGAAACGCACCGCCACCTGGCCGTCCAGGCGCAGGTCGATGGCCTCGGCGTGGCGGGTGGTGCCGGGGCGGTCCGACACCTCGCCGAAATCGACCTGCCGGGTCAAGGTGCGCAGCAGCGAGGTCTTGCCGGCGTTGGTGTGGCCGACGATGGCGATGCGCAGGGGCTCGGTCATGCCGCGGGCTCCTGGCTGTTTGCTATCCACTTGATAGCTGACGTGGCAGTTTCCACGCCGGCCAACGCCTCAAAATGCTCGGAATCGAGCCAAGCGCGCCAGCGCGCGTTGGCGCGCGCGTCGCCGGCCTGCGGCCAGAGCGCGCCGCGCCCGGCCAGGCGCGTCGCCTCGCGCACGAAGCGCGCGGTGCCGCGGTCGGGGCTGGCCGGGCCGTGGCACACCAGCAGCAGCGATTCGGGCCGCGCCGCCGCCAGCTCGGCCAGCACGGCCTGGCGCTCGGCGGCGCTGCCGGCGATGCGCGCCAGCGGGTGCGCGCTGGCCAGGCGCTCGGCCGGCAGACCGGCCGGCGGCCAGGGCGCCTCGGGCGGCAGCTCGAAGCCGATCACGGCCAGCGAACCGGGCGCGCCGGGCGGCCCGGCCGGGCGCGGCGGGGCCGCCAGCGGCGCCGGGCGCTGCTCGGCGTCGATCACCTCGGGCGGCGGCTCCAGCGCGTCGAGCCGGGCCACGATGCGGCGCACGTAGGGGTCGGTCTTGTCCAGCTCGGCCAGGCGCGCGCGCCCGGCACGCCAGCGCCAGGCGCTGAACACGCCCAGCAGCAGGCGCGGCAGCAGGCCGTACACCGCCACGCAGCCGATCAGCCACCAGGCCCAGGCGCGCTGGCCGGCGTCTGGCCCGGCGCCGCCGCTGGCCGCGGCGGCCTGGCGCACGCTGGCCGCGTCGGGCACCGGAAAACCCAGCTGCCCC
>JAIUOM010000007.1 GCA_020161215.1 Pseudomonadota bacterium | reverse complement strand
AGGTAGTCGGGCTCCAGCAGGTCGTTGATGCCGACCACTTCGATGTCCGAGTAGTTGGCGATGGCCGCGCGAAACACCATGCGCCCGATGCGGCCGAAGCCGTTGATGCCGATTTTGATGGTCATTGCAGTTTCCTTTTGCTGGTTTATCGATAGCTACTCGCGCTGATCCATTCAGCGCAAGGGGCCGAAATGGCCCCAAAAAATCAACGGCGCTGCAGCACGGCCTGCACCGTCTCGGCCACGTTTTCCGGCGTGAAGCCGAAGAACTCGAACAGCTTGGGCGCCGGGGCCGACTCGCCGTAGCGGTCGATGCCGACCACGGCGGCCACGCCGTACTTCCACCAGCCGTCGGTCACGCCCATTTCGACGGCGATGCGCGGCAGGCCCTCGGGCAGCACGGACTGTTTGTATTTTTGCGTTTGCCGGTCAAATACGGTGGTGGCCGGCATGGAAACAACCCGAACAGCTATCTTTTTAGAAGCAAGCAACTCCTGCGCCTTGAGCGCCAGCTGCACCTCGGAGCCGGTGGCGATGATGACGGCCCGCGCCGGCGTTTTCAGGCCCAGGTCGCTTGGCTCGCTCAGCACATAGGCGCCGCGGCTGATGTCGCCCAGGTCGCGCTTAGGAAGATAGGGCAGGTTCTGGCGGCTCAGCAGCAGGGCGCTGGGGCGGCTGCGGTTTTCGAGGGCCACGGCCCAGGCCACGGCGGTCTCGGCGGTGTCGGCGGGGCGCCAGACGTCGAGGCCAGGGATCAGGCGCAGGCTGGCGGCGTGCTCGACCGACTGGTGCGTGGGACCGTCTTCGCCCAGGCCGATGGAGTCGTGCGTGAAGACGTGGATCACGCGCTGCTTCATCAGCGCGGCCATGCGGATGGCGTTGCGGCTGTAGTCGCTGAAGGTGAGGAAGGTGCCGCCGTAGGGGATGTAGCCGCCATGCAGCGCCACGCCGTTCATGATGGCGGCCATGCCGAACTCGCGTACGCCGTAGTTGATGTGGCGGCCGATCTGGCCGTCCTCGGTCTTGATCACCGCGCCGTCGTCGTCAAAGCGCAGCGGCGGCGTGCTCTTGGTGTTGGTCAGGTTGGAGCCGGTCAGGTCGGCGCTGCCGCCCAGCAGCTCGGGCAGGGCGGCGGTGAAGGCCTCCAGCGCGATCTGGCTGGCCTTGCGGCTGGCCACGGTCTCGCCCTTGCTGTGCGCGGCGACGGCGGCGTCGACGGCCACCTGGGCAAAGTGCTTGGGCAGGTCGCCGGCCATGCGGCGCTGGAACTCGGCGGCCAGTTCGGGGAAGGCCTGCCGGTAGGCGGCGAAGCGGGTGTTCCAGTGGGTTTCGATCTGGGCGCCGGCGGGGCGGGCGTCCCAGGCGGCGGCGACATCCTGCGGAATCTCGAACGCCGGATGCGCCCAGCCGAGGGTCTGGCGCGTCAGGGCGATCTCCTCCGCGCCCAGCGGCTCGCCGTGCGCCTTGGCCGTGTCCTGGCGGTGCGGGCTGCCCTTGCCGATGTGGGTGCGGCAGATGATGAGCGTGGGGCGGTCGCTGCTTTGCTTGGCCTCGCCCAGGGCGCGGTCCACCGCATCGACGTCGTGGCCGTCGATGGGGCCGATCACGTTCCACTGGTAGGCCTCGAAGCGCTGGGCCGTGTTGTCGACAAACCACGGCGCCACCTGGCCGTCGATGCTGATGCCGTTGTCGTCGTACAGGGCGATCAGCTTGTTCAGTTTCCAGGCGCCGGCCAGGGCGCAGGCCTCGTGGCTGATGCCTTCCATCAGGCAGCCGTCGCCCAGGAACACGTAGGTGTGGTGGTCCACGATGGCGTGGCTGGGGCGGTTGAACTCGGCCGCCAGCAGTTTTTCGGCCAGCGCCATGCCCACCGCGTTGGTGATGCCCTGGCCCAGCGGGCCGGTGGTGGTCTCCACGCCCGGGGTCATGCCCCACTCGGGGTGGCCGGCGGTCTTGCTGTGCAGCTGGCGGAAGTTCTTCAACTCCTCGATCGGCAGGTCGTAGCCCGTCAGGTGCAGCAGCGCGTAGATCAGCATCGACGCATGGCCGTTGGACAGCACGAAGCGGTCGCGGTCGGCCCACGAGGGGTTGACGGGGTTGTGGCGCAGGTGGCGGTTCCACAGCGCCAGCGCCATGTCGGCCATGCCCATGGGGGCGCCGGGGTGGCCGGAATTGGCTTGTTGAACGGCGTCCATCGCCAGGGCGCGCACGGCGTTGGCCATTTGCTGGGGGTTTGCCATGGTGCGGCTCTCCGGGTAAGGCTGGGGCAGGAAAACCCGTAATTTTACAGAGCCACGCCGAACCGCGGGCGGGACGCCCGTGCGCCGTCGGATTGGGCATACTCGCCCCATGCAAGGCCTGCACCTGACCGCCGATCTGCACGACTGCCGCTGCGACCCGGCCTGGCTGACCGACGCCGAGGCGCTGCTGGCCGCCTGCGAGCAGGCCGTGGCCCAGGTCGGCCTGAAGGCCGTGGACCGGCTCACGCACAGCTTTCCCGGTACCCTGGCCGGTGCCGGCGGCGTCACCGCCGCCGTGCTGCTGGCCGAAAGCCACCTGTGCCTGCACACCTGGCCCGAGCAACGCGCGGTGACGCTGGACGTGTACGTCTGCAACCACAGCGCCGACCATGGCGCGGCGGCGCGCCAGCTGCTGCTGACGCTGGAGGCTCTGTTCAGCGCCGCCCAGGTGCAGCGCCACGCACTGCGGCGCGGCACGCTGCCGGCCCCCGCCGGCGACACGGGCTCGGCGGCATGAGGCTGAGCACGCCCGGCGTGGCGCCCAGCGTGCGCGCCCTGATTCTGGCGGCCGGCCGCGGCGAGCGCATGCGGCCCCTGACCGACCACACGCCCAAGCCCCTGCTGACCGTGCGCGGCCAGCCGCTGCTGTGGTGGTGGGTGCAGGCGCTGCGGCGCGCCGGGGTGGCCGACATCGTGGTCAACACGGCCTGGCTGGGCGGGAAGATCTCGGACTATTTTGCCCATAAGTCGGCGTCAATTCATCCTGAGCAGCTACAAAAACAGGAGTATTCGACGCCCCTGATCTCGGCCGAGGGGCAGGATTTCGGCTACGCGCTGGAGACCGCCGGCGGCATCGCGCGCGCGCTGCCCTTGCTGGCGCCGAGCGCCGAGGACCTGTTTTGGGTGGTGGCCGGCGATATCTATGCCCCGGACTTCGTGTTTGCCCCCGAGGCGGTGCAGCGCTTTGCCTGCAGCGACCGGCTGGCGCACCTGTGGCTGGTGCCCAATCCGCCGCACAACCCGCACGGCGATTTCGCTCTCGACCCCGAGGGCCAGGCGCTGAACGAGGCACCGGCAGGCGGCGTGCGCCACACCTTCAGCACCATCGGGCTGTACCGCCGCGCCTTGTTCGAGGCGCCCTGGTGCCCCATCCTGTCCGGCAACCCGCAAGGCACGGCCGCGCCGCTGGCGCCCCTGCTGCGCCAGGCGATCGCCGCCGGCCAGGTCAGCGCCGAGCTGTACCCAGGCCCCTGGACCGACGTCGGCACGCCCGAGCGGCTGGCGCAGCTGAACGGCGCGTAGCCCGGCGCCGCGCGGGGCTTCGGGCGATCCCTTAAGCTTTCACCATGACCTCCGCCATGACCTCGGTTTACGCCGACCGCCGCGCCCGCCTGGCCGCCCAGCTGGGTGAAGGTGCCATTGCCATCGTGCCCACCGCGCAAGTCATGCCGCGCAACCGCGACAACGACTTTCCCTTCCGGCACGACAGCTACTTTTATTACCTGACCGGCTTCACCGAGCCGGCCGCCTGGCTGGTGCTCGGCGCCGACGGGCACAGCACCTTGTTCTGCCAACCCAAGGACGTGGAACGCGAAATCTGGGACGGCATTCGCCTGGGGCCCGAGGCCGCGCCCGCCACGCTGGGCGTGGACGCGGCCTACTCGGTCGACGAGCTGAACCAGCGCCTGCCCCAACTGCTGGAAAACCGCTCCGTCGTCTGGTGGCCGTTCGCCACGCACCCCGGGCTGGAAAGCCGCGTCGACGGCTGGTTGCAGAAGGTGCGCGCCCGCGTGCGCTACGGTGCGCTGGCGCCCGAGAGCCAGCGCGATCTGTGCGCGCTGCTGGACGAGATGCGCCTGGTCAAGGACGCCCACGAGCTGGACGTGATGCGCCGCGCCGCCCGCATCAGCGCCGGCGCCCACGTGCGCGCCATGCGGCGTTGCGCGGCCATGCTGCGTGCCGGGCAGGACGTGCGCGAGTACCACCTGGACGCCGAGCTGTGGCATGAATTCCGCCAGCACGGCGCGCAGTTTCCAGCCTACGGCAGCATCGTCGCGGCCGGCGCCAACGCCTGCGTGCTGCACTACCGGGCCGACGCCGCGCCGATCCGCGACGGCGAGCTGGTGCTGATCGACGCCGGCTGCGAGCTGGACGGCTACGCGTCGGACATCACCCGCACCTTTCCCGCCAACGGCCGCTTCACCGGGCCGCAGCGCGCGCTGTACGAACTGGTGCTGGCCAGCCAACAGGCCGCCATCGACGCCACGCGGGCCGGCGCGCGCTTCACCGACCCGCACGAGGCCACGGTGCGGGTGCTGACCGAAGGTCTGTTCGAGCTGGGCCTGCTCACCCGCCAGGCGCATGGCAGCGTGGAAGACGCCATCGCCAACCGCCACTACTTCGCCTACTACATGCACCGCACCGGCCACTGGCTGGGCATGGACGTGCACGACTGCGGCAGCTATGTCGAGCCGGCCGAGCGCGGCCAGGTCAGCGAACGGCGCGATCCGCTGTCCGGCGAAATCATCAAGGACCGCCCGGCGCGCGTGCTGCGCCCCGGCATGGTGCTGACCATCGAGCCCGGCCTGTACGTGCGCCCCAGCGCGCAGGCACCCGAAGCGTTCTGGAACATCGGTATCCGCATCGAGGACGACGCCGTCGTCACCGCCAGCGGCTGCGAGCTGATCACGCGCGACGTACCGGTCGATGCCGACGCCATCGAGGCGCTGATGCGGGACTGAAATCAGGCGCCCGCGCGGCGCCGGTACGTCCCTGGCGCGCTGCCTGTCCAGCCCTTGAACGCGCGCTGAAAAGCCGCCGAGTCGGCAAAACCCAGGGTCAACGCCAACTCGGCCAGGCTGTCCTGGCCCGCGGCCAGACGCACGATGGCGATGTCCCGGCGCAGCTCATCCTTCAAGGTCTGGAACGACGTCCCCGCGGCCGCCAGATGCCGTTGCAGCGTGGGGGCCGACATGTGAAAGGTCGCGGCGGTGTCACGCAGCCCGGGCCACAGTGGCCGACTGCGATCGAAATGCAGGCGCACCCGGGCGACGATGCCTTCGTTGCCCCGGCGCGGCACGATCATCGCCGCCGGCCACGAGGCGACGAAGCTGCGCAGTGCGGCCCGGTCACGCGTCACGGGGCGCGTCAGCCGCCGGGCGTCGAACCAGAACGCCGACAGGGGCTGCCCAAAGCGCAACGGGGCCGGAAACGTGACCCCATATTGGCGCGCATAGGGCGGTTGTTCGAACGCGAAGTCAAAGCGCCGTGCCGGCAGCGATCCACCCACCAGCCACGCCGCCAGGCGCCACAGGATGCGCACCATGTACTCGTGCAGGAAGCGAGGCCGCCAGAGCGCGCTGTCCAGGCGCAGCGCCAGGCCGGCGGCGGTGCCGTCATGGACCAGCTCGAGTTCCAGGTCGTCTTGCAGCAGGGCCATCACCCGGGACACCCGCCGCAAAGCGGCCAGCAGATCGGTTTCGTCGAGCGCGGCGCGAGCGATCAGTTCCAGGCTGCCCGGCTTGAGCGGGCGGGCCAGAAAGCCGATGGCTTCGTCATCCAATCGCGCGATCAGCAGCTTGAGCAGGGCGATGTACTGATCGGTGCTGACGCGGGCGCTTTCTCGCGTGAGCAGTCGAGGGGCGATGTCGGCTTCCTTCAACCAAGTGTCCGGCAGATGGCCGCGCAGCCGCGCACCTTCCAGCGTTCCCTGCACCAGGGCCATTGGAACTGTGTAGGGGGCGGGGGAGGGCACGCGGGAATTGAGGTCTTCTGCCATGGAATCGATGCGGCTTGGCATCGGCGGCAGGCTGTGTGAATTTTACGATGGGGTCGTTGTTCAAGCACACCAAGGAGATGGCATGTCCCACGAAGTTTTTGTCTCTGGCGTCGGCATGATTCCGTTCGCCAAGCCCGGCAAGCACCAACCCTATACGCAGATGGCCGCCACGGCGGTTCAAGCGGCACTTGCCGATGCGGGGCTCGGCTATGAGAGCGTCCAGCAGGCCTACGTCGGCTACGTCTATGGCGACTCCACGGCGGGGCAATGCGCGCTGTACGACGTGGGCATGACCGGCATTCCGGTCGTTAACGTCAACAACAACTGCTCCACCGGATCCACCGCCTTGTTCCTCGCGCGTCAGGCCGTGGCCACCGGGGCGGCGGACTGTGTGCTGGCGCTGGGTTTCGAGCAGATGAACCCGGGTGCACTGGGTTCGGTTTTCAATGACCGCGTGAGCCCGTTTGCCCGCTTTGACGCGGCCACCGAGGAGCTGGTGGGTCACGGCGAAATTCCGCTGGCGCTGCGGTATTTTGGCGGTGCCGGAGAAGCGCACATGCGCGAGTACGGCACCCAGATTTCGACGTTCGCCAAGATCCGCGCCAAGGCCAGCCGCCATGCGGCCAACAATCCGCTGGCGCTGTTTCGCAACGTGGTGACCGAGGAAGATGTGCTGGCGTCACCCGTGCTGTGGCCCGGCGTGATGACGCGCTTGATGGCGTGCCCGCCCACCTGCGGCGCGGCCGCCGCCATCGTATGCTCGGCGGATTTCGCCGAGCGGCACCAACTGGACCGCAGCGTGCGCATCAAGGCCCAGGCGATGACCACCGACCGGCCGATCGCCTTTGAGGCCCGCGACATGCGCGAGGTGGTGGGTTTCAGCATGGCGCGCGAGGCCGCCGGCAAGGTCTACGAGCAGGCCGGCGTGGGGCCGGACGACATCGACGTGGTCGAGTTGCACGACTGCTTCGCGCACAACGAGTTGATCAGCTACGAAGCCCTTGGGCTGTGCCCGGTGGGCGGCGCGGAGAAGTTCGTCTGTGATGGCGACAACACCTATGGCGGCAAGGTCGTGACCAACCCTTCTGGCGGATTGCTGTCCAAGGGGCACCCCCTGGGTGCGACAGGGCTCGCGCAGTGCACCGAACTGGTCCAGCAGTTGCGTGGCACGGCCGGCCAGCGTCAGGTCGAGGGCGCGCGTCTGGCCTTGCAGCACAACCTGGGCCTGGGTGGCGCCTGCGTGGTGACCTTGTACGAGCGCGCGTGAGGAAACGGCCATGATCGACAAAACATGGATTGGTCATGAGCTGGGGGCTTCCGAGTTGCCGATCGAAGCGTCCCGCCTGCGGTTTTTCGCCAAGGCGATCGGTGAGGACGACCCGGTCTACACCGACCGGGCCGCCGCCCAGGCCGCGGGTTACCCCGATTTGCCGGCGCCGCCCACTTTTCTGTTCGCGGTGGAGCTGGATTCCGGCGCCGTCGATCGCATGCTGGAACTGCTTCAGCTGCCGTTGTCCAAGCTGCTGCACGGTGAGCAGTCTTTTACCTACCACCAGCCGGTCTGCGTGGGCGACACGGTCACGGTGCGCTCATGCATCGAGGACATCTACGACAAGAAGAACGGTGCGCTGGAGTTCGTGGTGAAGTCCTCCCGCGCCACGAACCAGGCCGGTGAACTGGTGGCCGAGCTGCGCAGCGTGCTCGTGTGCCGGCATTGAAGGAGCAAGCGATGAAACCCATGAGCTACGACGACGTGCAGGTCGGAGACCAGTTGCCGGTGCTGGATCTGCCGGCGGTGGACCGCGCACGTCTGGCCCTGTTTGGAGGCGCCTCCGGCGACCACAACCCGATCCACATCGATCTGGATTTCGCGCGCCGTGCCGGCATGCCGGATGTGTTTGCCCAGGGCATGCTGGGCATGGCCTGGGTTGGGCGCCTCGTCACGCGCTGGGTGCCGCAATCGCGCCTGCGCCGCTTCGACATGCGTTTCCAGGGCATCACGCACCTCGGTCACGTCGTCCGCTGCAGCGGACGCGTGCTGGAAAAAATCGAGGTTGGTGGCGAGCGCTGCGTGCGCCTGGCGGTGCAAAGCGCGAATCAGTTTGGCGAAGTCAAGATCGCCGGAGAGGCCTTGGTGGCCTTGCCCTGACCGATCACTTCATCCCCCTTTCCTATCCCTAGAGAGAAAATTTCCATGACGATGAAACTCGACGGCAAAGTGGCCCTGGTCTCTGGTTCCGGTCGCGGCATTGGTCGCGCCATCGCCCTGAAACTCGCCTCCGAAGGTGCGCGCGTGGTGGTGAACGACCTGGACGAGGCGCCCGCACGAGAAGTGGTGGCCGAGATACAGGCCGCGGGTGGAACGGCAGTCGCTTGCCCAGGCAGCGTGACGGCACCGGATTTCGCCGACCGCTTCGTAGGCACCGCCGTGCAGACCTACGGCGGACTGGACATCATCATCAACAACGCCGGTTACACCTGGGACAACGTGGTCCAGAAGATGACCGACGAGCAGTGGTACGCCATGATGGACACCCATCTGACGGCGCCCTTCCGCATCCTGCGCGCTGCCCAGCCCGTGATTCGGAAGCTCACGAAGGCCGAGGCCGAGCAGGGTCGGCGTGTGATGCGCAAGGTGGTCAACATTTCGTCGGTGGCCGGTCTGTTCGGGAATGCCGGACAGGCCAACTACTCCACAGCCAAGGCCGGCATCACCGGTCTGACCATGACCCTGGCCAAGGAGTGGGGACGCATGAACGTCACGGTCAATTGCGTGGCCTACGGTTTGATCATGACCCGCCTCACCTCCACCGCCGCCGACGCGGGCGGCACGGCCAATATCGGTGGGCGTGACATCAAGGTGGGGGTCAACCCCGACCTACTGGCCGCCATGGAAAAAGGCATTCCGCTGGGCCGTGGTGGCACGCCCGAGGAAGCCGCCGGAGCGGTGTTCCTGTTCTGCCAGCCGGAGTCGGATTACGTCAGCGGGCAGACGCTGATGTGCACGGGTGGCCTGACGGGTATCTGAAGGGGGATTCGGTCATGTCACTTTCCCGGCCCCTGGAGGGCGTGCACATCGTCGAGTTCGAGGGCATCGGCCCGGGGCCGCTGGCGGGGTTGATTCTGACCGGCATGGGTGCGCAGGTCACGGTTCTGGCGCGTCCTCAGCCGGGCGAGCTGTCGCGCGATCTGGGCGCGGTCACCGACCACCCGATGCGGGAGGGCAAGCAGGTGCGGACCGTGGACCTGAAAAGCCCAGCGGGCGGTGGCGCAAGCCCTGGAGCTGGTGACGCGTGCCGACGTACTGATCGAAGGCAACCGGCCTGGCGTGATGGAGCGCCTGGGCTTGGGGCCAGCCGCTTGTCTCTCCCGCAATCCGCGCTTGATCTATGGCCGCATGACCGGCTGGGGCTAATCCGGTCCGCTGGCGCGCGCGGCGGGGCACGACCTGAACTATGTCGCGCTGACTGGCTTGCTCTCGCTGTCGGCGCGCGCCGGAGACCGTCCCATGGTGCCGCCTACCGTGGTGGGCGATGCGGGGGGCGCGCTCGGCTTGGCGCTGGGCGTGGCGTGCGCGCTGGCGGACGTGCGCGCGGGAGGCCCCGGCCGGGTGGTTGACGCGGCCATACTGGACGTGGTGGCCATGCTGGGGGCCCTGGCACACTGGGTGCGCGCGGTCGGCAATATCGATGGGCCGGAGCCCAGCGTGTTCCATGACTCGCCTTATTACGATACCTATGAGTGCGCGGACGGCAAGTACGTGACGGTGGCGGCCATGGAGCCACAGTTCTACGACCTGTTCCTGCGCGAGCTGGGGCTGGATGACGTGGACCGGAGTCGACAGAACCAGCGGCAGGATTGGGCAGCGCTGAAGGCGCGGGTGGCGACCGTGTTGCGCTCCCAGACTCGGCAGTGCTGGTGCGATCGGCTGGAAGGCACCGATGTGTGCTTCGCGCCGGTGCTGTCCATGGCGGAGGCCGCCGAGCATCCGCACAATCAGGCGCGCGAGATCTTTCACCGAGGCCCGGGGGGCCGTATTCGCCCCGGCTTCGCGCCCCGTTTTCTTTCAGGAGAGGGCCCATGAGCAGCTTGGCGACGCAGTCGTTTGATTTTCTTCAGGTGGGGGCGGCCGACGCCGACGGCGTGGTCACCGTGGCGCTGAATCGGCCCGAGGTGCTGAACGCGATCACGTTCCCGATGTTCGACGAACTCGTGCGCCTGGCCGAGGTGGCGAGCCTCGACGATGCCGTGCGCGTGCTGGTGCTCACGGGCGCCGGTCGTGGTTTTTGCGCCGGACTGGACCTGGCCGCGATCGACGAGATGCTCGGGCGCGACGTGCCGGCGGCGATGCACTTGCAAGAGCGCGCCGGGGGTGCGGTGGCCCGGTTCAAAGCCTGTACCAAGCCTGTGATCGCCGCCATCCATGGCCCGTGCACCGGCGGTGGGCTGGCCCTTGCCCTGGCCGCCGACGTGCGCTTGGCGACACCACAGGCGCGTTTTGGCACGGCATTTGTCCGGCTCGGCCTGTCCGGTTGCGACGTCGGGGTGTCCTGGCTGTTGCCGCGCGTGGTCGGGCTGGGGCATGCGTCGGAGCTGATGCTCACGGGGGAGGTGATCGACGCCGCCGAGGCCGAGCGCATCGGTCTGGTCAATCGCATCGTCACGGACGATCTCTTGGGCACGGCCGGGACATTGGCCCGCCGGATGTCCCGCAACTCGTCGTTCGGCCTGAAGCTGACCAAGCAGGCGCTGCAAGTGAACGTCGACGCGCCCTCACTTGACGCGGCGATCGAGATGGAGAACCGCAACCAGATCCTCGCCTTCAACAGTCCGGAGATGCGCACCACGCTGCAGCGTTTCCGGCAGGATCAGGCCTCGCGCCGGAGCGCGCGTCGGGGCTGACCACTTCGCGTTCTGGCATGCTCGGAGCGCCCGGGGCGGGGGTGACCAGGCCCTGGGTGCCGACGTATTCCTGGGCCCAACGGTGTCTTGCCATGGCGAACCTGCTCTCAGTCAACATTGGCGCCGCCGCGCGCTTGCCCGTGCCAGGCGGTCGGACGGTGCTCAGCGCCATCCGCAAGACTCCGGTGGAGGCCCCGGTGGTGGTCGGGCCACTGGGGTTGGCCGGAGACGAGCAGGCGGATTTGTCGGTGCACGGCGGCTTGCAGAAAGCCGTGTACGCCTATCCGGTCGAGCACCTGGCGTTCTGGCGTGCCGAGCGTGCGCGCCAGGGCGTGGTCACCGCCGACCAGCCGTTGCCGCCCGGTTTCATGGGCGAAAACCTCACGCTCACCGGCCTGGTGGAGCGCGAGGCATGGATCGGTGACCTGCTGCGCTTTGAAGGCTCTGACTGCGTACTGCGGGTGACTGGGCCGCGCGAGCCGTGCGGCAAGCTGGCTGCCGTGATGGGTGTGGGCGTGGCCGGACGGCTCATGGTGCAGCGGGGCATCAGCGGCTTCTACCTGGCCGTGGACGCACCGGGCGAATTGGCCGCCGGCCTGGCGGTGCATCTGGAGCCCGGGCCGCGCCGGCTGTCGGTGCTGGACGCCCTGCGTGCCAAGTGGGCCAAGCACCGCGACTGACGGGAATGGCGTCGTCCGCTGCGCCGTTTTGTGCGTAAAAGTTGACGCCATCGGCACGGATACGGCCTAGACGTCGGTTTTGGAGTCCTGACTCTAAGTATTTTTAGGTATTTACCCTATATTGAATCCATGGACAAAGCAAACCTCACCCCTTCCGAGCCAGCCACCAGCACCACGCCGAATCGGCAACCGGCTGCCGTGGTGCCGATCCGCGAGATCGGGCCGCGTTACCGGGAGCGGATCAAGCAGCACTTGCTCGGTCTGGACCCGCAGGACCGTTACCTGCGCTTCGGCTACGCCGCCAACGACCGCCAGATTCGGCAGTACGTGGACGGCCTGGATTTCGAGCGCGACCAGGTGTTTGGCATCTTCAACCGTCGCCTGGAGCTGATCGCCATGGCGCACCTGGCGTACCCGGCGGACTTCACCGTGGCCGGCTACGCCGAGTTCGGGGTGTCGGTGGCCAAGCATGCGCGCGGCCGCGGCTTCGGGGCGCGGTTGTTCGAGCGCGCCGCCGTGCGTGCCGCCAACGTCGGCGTGCAGCAGCTGTACATCCACGCCTTGTGCGAAAACCTGCCCATGCTGCGTATTGCGCGCCGCGCCGGTGCCGTGGTCGAGCAAGCCGGCAGCGAGGCCGCCGCGCATCTGAAACTGCCCGAGGCCACGTTCCGCACCCGACTGGACGGCCTGTGGGCCGGCCAGGTGGGCGAGGTCGACTACTGGCTGAAGGCCGAGGCTTCGCTGATGCGCGACGTGCTGGCCACGGCCCAGGAAGTGCGCGAGGCCGTGCGCGCCGGGCGCCACAAATCCGGCTCCTGAGCGTCGGTCGCCCCCGCCCTTGAAGGGGCGGGGCGTGCTTCCGCTATCCTTGGGGGCCCACAACTACCGCACGTCCTGCACATCAGCCGTGGCTGACCCCCACCCCGCCCGAAGCGGCGAGCGCTCGCCAGGGCGCGAAGACAAGCGTACCTTGTTCCAGAAACTGGCGGAATTCATCAAGCCTGGCCCGGACTCGACCGACGAACTGATCGAGACCCTGGCCGAGGCGGAAGACAGGGAACTCATCGACGCCGAAAGCCGCGTCATGCTCGAAGGCGTGCTGCGCATCGCCGACATGAGCGCCGGCGACGCCATGGTGGCGGCCCCGCGCATGGACCTGCTGGACATCGACGCGCCCTACGAGGACATCCTGGCGCAGGTGATCCGGACGGCGCATTCGCGCTTTCCGGTGTTCCAGGGCGAGCGCGAGAACATCATCGGCATCCTGCTGGCCAAGGACTTGCTCAAGCTGCAGCGTGCCCCGGCCCTGAACGTGCGCACCCTGCTGCGCCCGGTCAGCTACATCCCGGAAAGCAAGAACCTGAACGATCTGCTGCGGGCGTTTCGCGTCAACCGCAGCCACATGGCCATCGTGGTCGATGAGTTCGGCCGCACGGCCGGGCTGATCACCATCGAGGACGTGCTGGAGGAGATCGTCGGCGAGATCGAGGACGAGTTCGACATCGAGGGCGACGAGGGCGATATCTTCGCCCTGGCCGACAACACCTGGCGCGTGGCTGGCAATACCCCGCTGGAGCGCGTGAACGAGTCGTTTGGCGTCAACCTGGGCGTCGATCCGGACAGCGACCTGCACGTCGAGTTCGACACCATCGGCGGCCTGATCGCGCACGAAATGGGCCACGTGCCCAAGCGGGGCGAACATTACCGCATGGGCGGGCTGGAGTTTCAGGTGCTGCACACCAAGGCCGGCGCCGTGCGCTGGTTCAAGGTCTGGCCCGCCGTGGTGTCCGATTCCGACTAGTGCTGCAACCCTGAAGTAGAGGAACGCAATGAAATCGATGGATTCGTGCGCAGGGCAAGGCGCAAACCGCAGCAATAGCCATGCCTATTGCGAGGATTTGCAACGCCGCCATGCGTGCGAAGGCACGATTTCATGTTTCGATACTTCGGGGTTGTAGTACTTGGGGCGCCGGGCATGCGCACCGCCCACTGGTTGGCGTCTCCGCTGGTGTCGTGCCTGGCTGGCGCGCTGCAGGCGCTGGCGCTGGCCAACCCATGGACGGGTCAGCCGCTGCCCTGGCTGCAACTGCTCAGCCTGGGGGTGCTGGCCTGGCAACTGCTGTACCGGGCCGGGCGGCGCGACAGCTGGCGTCCCAGCACCTGGGACCACACGGACGGCGGCGGCGTCTGGCGCCAGGGCTTTCTGTTTGGCTGGTTGTTCGGGCTGGGCTGGCTGTCGGGGACCTTCTGGTGGCTGTTCATCTCCATGCACACCTACGGTGGCCTGCATGCCGCGCTGGCGGTGGCCGCCGTGCTGGCGCTGGCCGGGTTCCTGGCGCTGTACTACGGGCTGGCGGCGGCGGTTTTCCTGGCCCTGGCCACCGGGCGGGCGCATGGGCGCGGGCCGGTGGGCTTGAGCCTCTTGTTTGCCGCCCTGTGGACCTTGGCCGAACTGGCCCGTGGCAGCTGGTTCACCGGTTTTCCCTGGGGCGCCGGGGGCTACGCGCACGTGGATGGCCCCCTGTCGGCGCTGGCGCGCTACGTGGGCGTGTACGGCATCGGGTTCGTGGCGGCGGCATTGGCCGCGCTGGTCGCCCAGGCGCCGCGCCTGGGCCGGCTGGGCAAGCCGGCGCTGGGCGCCTTGGTCGGTCTGCTGGCCTTGCTGGGCGGCTTATGGGGTTGGCAGCACTGCGAACGCCTGCGTTGCACCTCGGCCGCGGCCGGGACCCCCGGCCCCACGATGCAGGTGGCGCTGCTGCAAGGCAACATTCCGCAAGACCAAAAATTCATCCCCGGCACCGGCGTGGTCGACTCGCTGCGCTGGTATGGCGAGCAGTTGGTGGACAGTACCGCGACCCTGGTCGTGGCACCCGAGACCGCCATCCCGGTGCTGCCGGATCAACTGCCGCCCGACTACTGGCAGGCCTTGCAGGCGCGCTTTGCCGGCCCCGATCAGGCGGCGCTGCTGGGCGTGCCGCTGGGCGACGCGCTGGTCGGCTACACCAATTCGGTGATTGGCCTGGGGCCGGGCCAGGCGCAGCCGTACCGCTACGACAAGCACCACCTGGTGCCGTTCGGTGAGTTCATTCCGCCGTTTTTCAAGTGGTTCACCCGCATGATGAACATCCCGCTGGGCGATTTCGAGCGCGGCGCCGTCGGGCAGCCCTCGTTTGTCTGGCGGGGGCAGCGTCTGGCGCCCAACATCTGCTACGAGGATTTGTTCGGCGAGGAGCTGGCGGCACGTTTTGCCGACCCGGCCCAGGCGCCCACCGCTTTCGTCAACCTCAGCAACATCGGTTGGTTCGGCGACAGCCTGGCCATCGATCAGCACTTGCACATCAGCCGCATGCGGGCGCTGGAGTTCGAGCGGCCCATGCTGCGTGCCACCAACACCGGGGCCACCGCCATCATCGACCACCACGGTCAGGTGCAGCGCCTGCTGCCGCGCCTGACGCGGGGCGTGCTGCGGGGCAGTTTCGAGGGGCGTGAGCGGTTGACGCCCTTCGCCCGCTGGGCTTCGGTGGCCGGCCTGTGGCCGATGGGGGGGCTGTGCGTGCTGCTGATCCTGGTCAGCCTGCGGCGCGGCAAAAATAGCTTGTAAGCGGCAAGACACGCGGCATTAGGCACAATGCGAGACCATGGCTGATTCCTTCTCCTACGACCAACTCATCGCCTCCGGCGAGGGGCGCCTGTTCGGCCCCGAGTCGGGGCGCCTGCCCCTGCCGCCGATGCTGATGTTCGATCGCATCACGCACATCGACGGCGACGGCGGTGCGTTCAAGCTCGGCCGCATCGAGGCCGAACTGGACGTCAAACCCGATCTGTGGTTCTTCGCCTGCCACTTTCAGGGCGATCCGGTCATGCCGGGCTGCCTGGGCCTGGACGCCATGTGGCAGCTGATCGGCTTTTACCTGACCTGGCTGCGCCTGCCCGGTCGCGGGCGCGCGCTGGGCGCCGGCGAGGTCAAGTTCACCGGCGAGGTCGGCCCGGACGTGAAGCTGGTGCGCTACGAAATCGACATCAAGCGCGTCATCAAGCGCAAGCTGAACATGGCCATTGGCGATGCGCGCCTGCTGGCCGACGGCAAGGAGATTTACGTGGCCAACGATCTGCGCGTGGGCCTGTTCATGCGCGGCGCCGAAACCGGAGGTGCCGCATGAAACGCCGTGTCGTCATCACCGGCGCGGGCATTGTCTCGTGCATCGGCAACGATCTGGCCACGGTCGAGGCCTCGCTGCGCGAGGGCCGCTCCGGCATCCGTGCCATGCCGGCATTCACCGAGATGGGCCTGCGCAGCCAGGTGGGTGGCGCACCCCAGATCGACCTGGAGGCGCGCCTCGACCGCAAGCAACTGCGTTTCATGGGCGATGCTGCGGCCTACGCCCACGTGGCCCTGGCCGACGCCATCGCCCAGTCCGGTTTGGCGCCGGCCCAGGTCAGCCACCCGCGCACCGGCCTCATCATGGGCTCGGGCGGCGGTTCGCCGGCCAACCAGATCGAGGCCGCCGACATCTTGCGCAGCAAGGGCATCCGCCGCGTCGGGCCGTACCAGGTCACGCGCTGCATGAGCTCCACCGTGTCGGCCTGCCTGTCCACGCACTTTGGCATCAAGGGCATCAACTACTCCATCACCTCGGCGTGCAGCACCTCGGCGCATTGCATTGGCGCCGCAGCCCAGCAAATTGCCTGGGGCATGCAGGACGTGATGTTCGCCGGTGGCGGTGAAGAGCTGTCCTGGGGCATGGCCCTGCTGTTCGACGGCATGGGCGCCATGTCCGCCAAGCGCAACGACCAGCCCGAAAAAGCCTCGCGCGCCTACGACGCCGACCGCGACGGCTTCGTCATCGCCGGCGGCGGCGGCGCCGTGGTGCTGGAAAGCCTGGAGCACGCCCAGGCGCGCGGTGCCACCATTCTGGGCGAGGTGGTCGGTTTTGGCGCCACCAGCGACGGCGCCGACATGGTGGCGCCGTCGGGCGACGGCGCCATCGCCTGCATGCGCCAGGCCATCGAAGGCCTGGACGGCCCCATCGACTACATCAACACCCATGGCACCTCCACCCCGGTGGGTGACGTGCCCGAGCTGAACGCGCTGCGCACCGTGTTCGGCCAGGGCGGCGATGCCCAGGTGCCGCCGTTCTCCTCCACCAAGTCGCTCACCGGCCACTCGCTGGGCGCCACCGGCGTGCAAGAAACCATTTACTGCCTGCTGATGCTGCAAAAAGGCTTCATCGCCGGCTCGGTCAACGTCGACAACCCGGACCCGGCCGTGGGCGAGCTGCCCCTGGTCACCGCCACGCGCGCGGCACCGCTCCGCCAGGCGCTGTCCAACAGCTTCGGCTTTGGTGGCACCAACGCCAGCCTGGTGCTGCGGCGCTGGGACTGAACCCTGCCAATTTGCTACTGAGTTGATAGCTGGTTGAGATTGACTGGCGCCGGACAGCGCCGTATTTCGTGGGCAAGGCTAAAATAGCTGGCTGCATTCGTCACGCCGGCCACCATGCTCACCTTCCAGCAATTCATCCTCAAGCTCCAGCAGTACTGGGACGCGCAAGGTTGCGCGCTTTTGCAGCCCTACGACATGGAAGTCGGCGCGGGTACATCGCATACTGCTACGTTTTTGAGAGCGATTGGGCCGGAGCCCTGGAAGGCCGCCTA
Organism: Pseudomonadota bacterium; assembly: GCA_020161215.1. Classification (GTDB taxonomy): domain Bacteria; phylum Pseudomonadota; class Gammaproteobacteria; order Burkholderiales; family Burkholderiaceae_C; genus Ottowia. The sequence continues at coordinate 46,529 of JAIUOM010000007.1, read as the reverse complement.
CGTGCAGCCCAGCCGCCGCCCCAAGGACGGCCGCTACGGCCAGAACCCCAACCGCATGCAGCACTACTACCAATACCAGGTGGTGCTGAAACCCGCGCCCGAGAACATCCTGGAGCTGTACCTGGGCAGCCTGGAGGCCCTGGGTTTTGATCTGAAGAAGAACGACATCCGCTTTGTTGAGGACGACTGGGAGAACCCCACACTCGGCGCCTGGGGCCTGGGCTGGGAGGTGTGGCTCAACGGCATGGAGGTGACGCAGTTCACCTATTTCCAGCAAGTCGGCGGCATCGACTGCCGCCCCGCCACCGGCGAGATCACTTATGGCCTGGAGCGCCTGTGCATGTACCTGCAAGGCGTCGAGAACGTCTACGACCTGCAGTACGCGCCGGGCCTCAAGTACGGCGACGTGTTCCACCAGAACGAGGTGGAGCAGTCGGCCTACAACTTCGAGCACTCAGACGCCGACTTTCTGTTCACCGCCTTCAACGCGCACGAAAAGCAGGCCAAGCACCTGATTGCCGAGCAACTGGCCCTGCCCGCCTACGAGCAGGTGCTGAAAGCCGCGCACACCTTCAACCTGCTGGACGCCCGCGGCGCTATCAGCGTGACCGAGCGCGCCGCCTACATCGGCCGCATCCGCAACCTGGCGCGCGCCGTAGCCCAAAGCTATTACGAGAGCCGTGAGCGCCTGGGCTTTCCGCTGGCGCCGCCCGAGTGGGTGGCGCAGATTGAGAAGAAGGCGGCTTGAGCCCTGCGGAGCCCGTGGCGCTGCCCCGGGCTGGCGACTAAAATGTGGATACACGTATCTACTTGATCGAAAGAGGGCCACATGGGTGCCAACGATTTGCCTAAAGAAGGACTGGATCTGGCCGTGAGCCGCTGGGGCAACAGCCTGGCGGTTCGCCTGCCCGTGGCGCTGGCGCGCGAGCTGGGTGTCGGCGAGGGCGATGTGCTGCACGTGCAAAGCGATGCCGAGGGCACCTGGCAGCTGTCGGCCACCGCGCCGCGCGCCAAGCTCGACAAGGCCGAGGTGATGCGGCGCATGCGCGCGCACCTGACCAAGATGCCGCCCACGGAATCGGTGATCCGCGAGATGCGTGATTCCGCCCGCTATTGACGACCACCGTTGAGCCGTGCGCCGCCGTCCGTCCGCCACCTATGTCGACACCAGCATCTGGTGCGCCTCGTGTTTTCATCAGGATGAAAGCGCCGCGGCCATCCAGTGGCTGGACAACACCGACATGGCCCGCATGGGCGCTGCCTGGTGGGTGGAAACCGAGTTTGCAAGCGCCCTGGGCATCCAGTTGCGCAAAAAGGCGCTCAACCGCCACCAGGCGCGCTGGGCGCGGGATCGCTTTGCCGACCTGATGGGCATGGTGCACCGCTTGAACGTGATCGAGGCCGACTATCTGCACGCCGCAGAACTGTGCGCCGCCGACGGCTTGCGGGTGCGCGGCGCCGATGCCTTGCACCTGGCCGTGGCGCAGCGCCACGGCTGCACGGCGCTGGCCACATTGGATACCGAGATGGGCGACGCCGCCGTCTCGCTTGGATTTGAATTGGTGACTATTTGATGACCCCTGCCAACCTCCTGGTCGAACTCTTCGTCGAAGAGCTGCCCCCAAAGGCCCTCAAGAAGCTGGGCGAAGCCTTTGCCGGCGTGCTGGCCGACCAGCTCAAGGCCCAGGGCCTGCTGGCGACGGGCTCCACCGTCACGCCCTACGCCAGCCCGCGCCGGCTGGCGGCCCACATCACGCAAGTGGCAGCCAAGGCGGCCGACAAGGCCGTGCAGCAAAAGCTGATGCCCGTCAGCGTGGCCCTGACCGCGGACGGCCAGCCCACGCCCGCGCTGCTGAAAAAGCTGCAGGCCCTGGGCGCTGAACCTTCAGTGCTGCCGCAGCTCAAGCGCCAGCCCGACGGCAAGGCCGAGGCCCTGTTTCTGGACACCGTGGTGCCCGGTGCAGCGCTGGTTGACGGCCTGCAAAAAGCGCTGCTGGAGGCCATTGCCAAGCTGCCCATCCCCAAGGTCATGACCTACCAGCTGGCCAGCGGCACGCCCCTGCCCGGCTGGGACAGCGTGCAGTTCGTGCGCCCTGCGCACGGCCTGGTGGCGCTGCACGGCGACCAGGTCGTGCCCGTCGCGGCCCTGGGCCTGGATGCGGGCCGCGCCACGCACGGCCACCGCTTTGAGGCGCAGCAGGACCCGATCGAGCTGAAGCATGCCGACGACTACGCCAACGCCTTGCGCGAGCAGGGCGCGGTGATCGCCAGCTTTGACGAACGGCGCGCGGCCATCGAATCTGGTCTAAAAACAGCATCTGTCGGCGCAGGAATTGGGCTTTCAGCTATCAAAGACGAAGCACTCCTGGACGAGGTGACGGCCCTGGTCGAGCGCCCCAACGTGCTGCTGTGCCAGTTTGAGCCAGAGTTTCTGCAAGTGCCGCAGGAATGCCTGATCCTGACCATGAAGGCCAACCAGAAGTACTTTCCGCTGCTGGACGCCGACGGCAAGCTGACGAGCCAGTTTCTGCTGGTCAGCAACATCAGCCCCGCCGACACCAGCGCCATCACCCAGGGCAACGAGCGCGTGGTGCGCCCGCGCCTGGCCGACGCCAAGTTCTTCTTCGACCAGGACCGCAAGAAGACGCTTGAATCGCGCGTGCCGCAGCTGGACAAGGTGGTCTATCACAACAAGCTGGGCACGCAGGGTGAACGCACCCTGCGCGTGCGCGCCATCGCCAAGGCCATCGGCCAGCAGCTGGGCGGCGCCCAGCTGGCCGCCGCAGCCGACCAGGCCGCCATGCTGGCCAAGGCCGACCTGCTGACCGACATGGTGGGTGAGTTCCCCGAGCTGCAAGGGATCATGGGCGGCTACTACGCGCGCCACGACGGCCTGTCGGAAGACGTCGCCTTCGCGATCGAGGACCACTACAAGCCGCGCTTTGCCGGCGACGAGCTGCCGCGCGGCCAGGTGGGCACGGTGGTGGCGCTGGCCGACAAGCTGGAAACCCTGGTCGGCATGTTCGGCATCGGCAACCTGCCCACCGGCGACAAGGACCCGTTTGCGCTGCGGCGGCATGCGTTGGGGGTGATTCGCATGTTGGTGGAGAGTGCGCCTCAACTTTCGTTGATAGGTGTTCTAGCCATCTCTGCGAAACCCTTTGTTAACAGCTACCTGAAGTCTGAGTTGGTGCCAGACCACTTAGCAAATGCAACGAGCGTCGGCAACTATCTGCATGCTCTGAACGAGCACTTCGGCACCAAAGGAACGACGGGTGGTGAACTCGTGCAGTTCATCTATGACCGCCTGGCCGGCAGCCTGCGCGAGCAGGGCTTCAGCGCACAAGAGGTCGACGCCGTCATCGCCCTGCGCCCCGAGCGTCTGGCCGACGTGGGCAAGCGCCTCGACGCCGTCCGCACCTTCGCCCAACTCCCTGAAGCCCCCGCCTTGGCCGCCGCCAACAAGCGCATCGGCAACATCCTGAAGAAAGCTGGCGAAGCCGGCCAGGCCGTGCAGGCGCAGGTCAACCCGCAGTTGCTGGCCGAAGACGCTGAAAAAGCCCTGCACGCCGCCATGCAGCAGGTGCTGCCCAAGGCCAATGCGCAGTTCGACGCGGGTGACTACACCGCCTCGCTGCAAACGCTGGCCGCGCTGCGCGCGCCGGTGGACGCCTTTTTTGACGGCGTGATGGTCAACGCCGAAGACCCTGCCCTGCGCGCCAACCGCCAGGGCTTGCTGCAAGCGCTGCACCAGGCCATGAACCGCGTGGCCGACCTGTCGCGCCTGGCCGCCTGATGGCCAAGCTGCCCGCCACCCCCCCGACCCCGCCGGCCGCTTCATCGCCGGCCGTAGACGCCGCCCCGCGCGCCAGCGTGCGCACCGCGTGGTGGCTGTTCGGCCCGCCGATGGCCGTGGCTGCGCTGCACTTTGTGCTGCGCACCCTGGCCGAGGCCTGGCCGCCGCTGCACGCGCTGACCCCGGTGAAGATGGCCGACGGCCTGGGCGCCCCCGACACCACCCAGGCGCTTTGGCAGAACTTGGGCTGGCCGCTGCTCGGCCTGGCCGTGGGCGTGATGATCGTCGCACTGTCGCGCCGCTATCTGCGCCAGCGCGGCGCCACGGCGTTTCGCCGTCTGGCGCTGCCGCTGTGGGCGAGCGCATGCGGCGTGGCCGCGCTGGGCCTGCTGACGGCGCACCTGAACCTGGCGCTGCGTGAGCCGCTGCCCGACGTCGAGGCGACGGTGCTGCGCGCGCGCCTGGCGATGCCCAGCCAGCGTGGCCCCGGGGGCCTGCAGCTGGTGCTGCTGTGGCCCGGCATCGACGCCCCGCGCCGCGGTCTGCTGGAAGGCGCCCACGCCCGCACCTTGCTGCCGGGCCGCACCGTCACCGTGCAGCGCGTGGGCGGTGCGTTCTGGGGTGAATACCTGGCCGGCATTGCCGAACTGCCCGCGCCCGCGTCGGCACCCGCCGAGGTCGCCCAAGCTCGATAATGGGCGCATGAAACTCGTCATCGTGGACCGCGACGGCACCTTGTGTGTCGAGCGAGACGGTTACCTTCAGACCCCGGAAGATTGGGAGGCCTTGCCCGGCGCCCTGGACGCCATTGCGCGGCTCAACCAGGCCGGCTACCACGTCGTGATGGCGGCCAACATGCCGGGCCTGGGGCGCGGGCTGTTCGACGTGGCGGCGCTGAACGCCATCCACGCCCGCATGAACAAGGAGCTGGCCGGCGTGGGCGGGCGCGTGGACGCGGTGTTCTACTGCCCCCACGCCCCCGATGAGGGCTGCAGTTGCCGCAAACCCCTGCCCGGCCTGTTCGAGCAGATCGGCGAACGCTACAACGTCGATTTGTCCCGGGTGCACGCGGTGGGCAACAGCTTGACCGATGCCCAGGCCGCCGTCGCCGCGGGCTGCGTGCCGCACCTGGTGCTGAGCAGCAAGAGCGCGCCCGTGCGCTCCGACCCCTTGCCGCCGGAGTTTCCGGTCGGCACCCGGGTGCACGCCGATCTGGCGGCCTTCGCCACCACCTTCATTGCCGAGGACGAGGCCGAGCGCGCCAAGGCGCAGGCCACGGCGGCGCGTTAATTTGCTCTATTATTTATAGCTACTCAAGCTTGTTTGACGCCGGCCTCTGCCCATGTTTGTCATAAATTTTGTCCGCTCGACGCTCCACATGCTGTGGATGATCGTCACCGTCATCCCCTGGGCCACCTTCGTGGTCATCGTCTCGCCCTTTATCAGCAGCACGCGGCTGTACTGGATCTGCGCCGGCTGGCTGGCGACCGCCGTGCGCGGGGGCGAGTGGATCCTGGGCATCCGCAACCGCATCAGCGGCATGGAGAACCTGCCCCAGGGCGCCAAGGACCCAGCCGTGCTGCTGGTCAAGCACCAGTCCACCTGGGAGACCTTCACCATGCCTGCCATCATGCCGCACCCGCTGGCCTACGTGTTCAAGCGCGAGCTGCTGTACGTGCCCTTCTTCGGCTGGGCCATCGGCCGCATGGACATGATCCACATCGACCGCAGCAAGCGCACCGAAGCCTTTTCCAAGGTGGTGCAGCAGGGCCGCCGGCTGATGTCCGAGGGCGTGTGGGTGATCATGTTTCCCGAAGGCACGCGCATCCCGCGCGGTCAGAAGGGCACCTACCAGAGTGGCGGCGCGCGCCTGGCCATTCAGTGCGGCGTGCCGGTCATTCCCATCGCCGTCACCTCGGCCAAGTGCTGGCCGCGCAAGGCTTTCGTCAAGAAGCCGGGCATTGTCGACATCTCGATTGGCCCGCAAATTCCCAGCACCGGTCGGCGGCCGGATGAACTGATACGCGAGGTCGAGGCCTGGATCGAGGCCGAGATGCTGCGCCTGGACCCCGAGGCCTACCCGGACGGCCAGGCCAAGCGCTTCGAGCGGCGGCCGGGTTAGGGCGTTTTCTGGCTGGCCGAACCGTGACGCAATTGCTGCTGGATCTGTTCGGCACCCCGGTGCCCGCCCGCGCCGTACCACCGCCGCCAGCTCTTGCACCCCTCCCGGTGCCGGCCCAAGCCCCGATCGCTCTGCCAGACGCCCTGGCGCCCGCGCAATTCGACCACCCGCGCGCCAACCGCAGCCTGCGCCTGGGCGCGGCCGAGGTCGCCTACGAGCTGCGCCGCAGCCGGCGCAAGACCATCGGCTTTGTCGTCTCCGTCGACGGCTTGACGGTGAGCGCCCCGAACTGGACCCCGGTGGCGGAGGTGGAGGCCGTGCTGCGCCAGCGCGCCGGCTGGCTGGTCGACAAGCTGGGCGTGGCACGCGAGCGCCAGGCGCGCCTGCACGCGGCGCGCATCGACTGGAAGGAGGGCGCGAGCGTGCCCTTCCTGGGTCAGCCGGCCGTGCTGCGGCTGGACCCGCGCCAGCGCCACGGTGGCGGCGCGGTGCTGGAAGCCCAGACGGAAGGCGGCTCGCCAGATGCCCCAGGCCCGACCCTGGTGATCGGCCTGCCGCACACAGCCACGCCCGAGCAGTTGCGCGACGCCGCCCAAGCTTGGCTGATGCGCCAGGCGCGGCGCAACTTCACCCAGCGGCTGGACCACTTCGCGCCACGGCTGGGCGTGCAGTGGCGCAAGCTCAGCCTGTCCTCGGCCGGCACGCGCTGGGGCTCGGCCAGTGCCGATGGCTCGATCCGCCTGAACTGGCGCTTGATCCACTTCGGCCAACCCATCATCGACTACGTGGTGGTGCACGAGCTGGCCCACCTGCGCGAGATGAACCACGGCGCACGCTTTTGGCGGCATGTGCAGGACGTGCTGCCGGACTACGCCGAGCGCCGTGGCGCGCTGCAGGGCGAGGTGTTGCCCGACTGGTGATCCGGCGCCCGCGTTTCGGGCACACTGGACGGCAGGATGGACCTGCGGGCACTGCGTTACTTCGTCACGGTGGTGGAAGCCGGTAGCCTGTCGCGCGCGGCCGGCTCGCTGTACGTGGCGCAACCCGCGCTCACCGCGCAGATCAAGAAGCTGGAAGCCGAGCTGGAAACGCAGCTGTTTGAGCGCACCCACGCCGGCGTCATCCCCACCCCGGCCGGCCAGCTGCTGTACCAGGACGCACGTCGCCTGCTCTCGGACGCCGCCGCGCTGAAGGACCGGGTCAGCCGCCTGCCGCAGGAGCCCGAGGGCTCGGTCACCGTGGCGGCGCCGTTCCTGCTGACCTCGCTGCTGTCGGGGCGCATCGTCGCCCGCCTGCAAAAGACCCACCCGCGCATCCGGCTGTACTTCATCGACGATCTGAGCCTGCTGGTCACCAAGGCCATGACCGACGGCCGCGCCGACATCGGCCTGCTGGTGGACACGCCCTACGCCGAGGGGCTGCGCTGCGTGCCGTGGGTGCGCGAGTCGATCTATTTCAGCGGGCGCGACACCTCCGGCGAGGTGGCCGCCCAACTGCGGCCGCCTTCGGCCAAGGCCAGGCCCGGCGCCCGGCCGGACATCGATTTCGCGCGTGCCGCCGCGCTGCCGCTGGTCATGCAATCGCGGCGCTTTTCCATCCGCCGCAGCGTCGAGCAGGCGGCGGCGGCCAAGCGCCTGGTGCTGAACATCGTGCACGAGCACGACTCCGCGCGTGTCATCCGCTCGCTGTACCTGCACGGCGCCGGCTTCACCTTCACGCCGGCCTGCGCGCTCTCCGACACGCCGCCCATGGGCAAGGGCTGGCTGGTGGCGCGGGTGGTGCATCCGCGGCTGCTGCGCACCTACCACCTCGCCACCTCGGCGCTCAAACCGCCCGGGCCGGCGGCCGAGGTGGTGATGGAGGTGATGCGCAGCGAGGCCGAGGCGCTGATCCACTCCGGTCGTTGGCTGGCCGAGCTGCTGCAAAAGGCGCCGATCGAGAACGGCTGAAGCCCGCTTGCCGCTTGCCTATCGATTGAATTGATACCCTGGTATCAACAATCGGTATTTCCTTGATGGCTCGATTTCTGTGAAAGTTCCCTCACGGAGCCCCGGTTCACCAGCGGGCCCCACCCAGGAGACAGACATGGAAACATCCAGCCCGGTCGTGGCCAACGTCGGCGCCCTCGTCGCCCGTTGCGCCCAGGCCTTCAACCGGCTCGTGGCCGTCAAGAGTCCCGAGCGCAGCATCACCTACGGCGAACTGGAGCGGCGCTCGAACCAACTGGCCAACGCCCTGCTCGGGCTGGGCCTGCGGCGCGGCGACCGCGTCGGCTTCTACCTGCCCAACTGCGTGGAAATCGTCGAGATCGAGATCGCCTGCTACAAGGCCGGCCTGGTCAAGGCGCCCTTCAACGCCCGGCTGTCGCCGCTGGAGATGGCCGAGGTCATCGCCAACAGCGAGGCCGTGGTGGTGGTGACCACCGCGACGCGTGCCGAGAGCTTCCTGCCCCACCTGAAGAGCGCCGCCCCACGCTTGTTGTTTGTCGACACCGACGCGGCGCCGGACAGCGGCTACGAGCAGCTGCTGCAGCGCGCCAGCGACCGCTTTGTGCCGGTGGCCGTGCGCGCCGACGACCTGGCCGTGCTGCACTACACCTCGGGTTCGTCGGGCGTGCTGAAGGCCGCCATGCAGACCTTTGGCAACCGGCTGGCACAGCTGCGCAAGTTCCACATGCGCGCCGAGGGCATGCACGCGGGCCAGATTCTGGGCCTGGTCGGCCCGATCAGTCACGCCTCAGGCATGCAGATCGTGCCCGCGCTGTGCCGGGGCGTGACGATTCGTTTGTTCAGCAGTTTTGAGCCGGGCCGCTTCATGGCCGACATGCGCGCCGACCGCGTGACGCACACCTTCATGGTGCCGACCATGATCAACATGCTGCTGGGCCAGCTGGAAGGCCAGTACCGCCCGCTGCCCGACCTGCAGCGCCTGGGCTACGGCGCCGCACCGATGGCGCCGGCGCGCATCCTGAAGGCGATGGACGTGTTCGGCCCCATCCTGTCGCAAGGCTATGGTGCCGGCGAGACCACCTCGGGCGTGTGCGGGCTGACCACCGAGGACCACCTGTACGCCCGAGCCGCGCGCCCCGAGCGCCTGGCCTCGTGCGGCCTGCCGTACCTGGAAAGCGAGCTTGAGATCGTCGACGAGGCCGGCCAGTCGGTGGCGCAAGGCGAGGTGGGCGAGATCGTGGTCGGCGGCCCCGACATCTTCGCCGGCTACTGGCGCGCGCCCGAGCTGACGGCCGAGGTGCTGAAAAACGGCCGCTACCACACGGGCGACCTGGCCCGTGTCGATGAGGAAGGCTACGTCTACATCGTCGACCGCAAGAAGGACATGGTGATCAGCGGCGGCTTCAACGTGTATCCGTCCGAGGTCGAGGCCGTGCTCTACCAGCACGAGGCCGTGGCCGACGCCTGCGTGTTTGGCGTGCCGGACGACAAATGGGGCGAGGCGGTGGCGGCGCACATCGTGCTGAAACCCGGCCGCGCGACCGAGACGCAGGGGTTGGACGCGTTCTGCGCCGAACGCCTCAGCGGCTTCAAGCGCCCGCGCCTGTTCGAGTTTGTCGAGGCTCTGCCCAAGAACCCGAACGGCAAGGTCATGCGCAAGGCCGTGCAGGCCCCGTACTGGAGCGGTCACGACCGCAAAGTCAACTGAGCAAGGAACCACCTGCCATGAGCGATACCCCCGCCCTGCTGGAGCGCCCCTTTGAGGGCACCGAGCGCGCCGCCGAATTGATCGGGCGCCTGCAAGCGTTTCTGAACGGCGAGCTTGCCGATCTGGTGCGCGCGCAAGGCATCAACCACGAGAACAGCCCCAGCCTGGAAACCTTGCGCGGCGTATGGAAGCGCTCGCGAGATCTGGGCTTCTATGGCCTGACCTTGCCCGAGAAGCTGGGTGGCCTGGGTCTCTCGGTGCATGACCACGTGCTGGTCAAGGAAGCCATCTACGCCACCGGTTCGCCCTTTGCCCCGCATGTGCTGGGCGAGCTGAGCGGGCCGCCGCGCGTGGGCGCGCTGGCGCGCCAGGCCACGCCGGAGCAGTTGCAGAACTACATCCTGCCCGTGGCGCGCGCCGAAAAAGCCATTTGCTTCGCCCTGACCGAGGCCGAGGCCGGCTCCGACGCCGGGGCGGTGCAAACCCGCGCCGTGAAGGACGGCGAGCACTACGTGCTGAACGGCCGCAAGCGCTTTATTTCCGGCTCGCCCTTCGCGGATGCGGCGGTGTTGATGGCGTCCACCGCCACCAACCCGGGCGAACGCGAGGTGACGGCCTTCTTCGTCGACCTGAACCAGGCCGGCGCGCGCGTCGAGGCCGGCTACAAGACCATGGCCGGCCAGTCGCACACCGGCGACATCGTGCTGGAAGACTGCCGCATCCCCGCCGGCAACCTGATCGGGCAACCCGGCCGCGGCCTGGCGCTGGCGCTGGGGCGCATCACCGTCAACCGCTTGCTGCACTGCCCGGCCATGGTCGGTCTGGCCACGGTGGCCTTGCGCGACGCGCGCGACTACGCCCTGCAGCGGCGGCAGTTCGGCCGCTCGATCGCGCAGTTCCAGGCCATCCAGCACATGCTGGCCGACATGGCCACCGACCTGACGGCCGCGCGGGCCCTGATGCTGAACGTGGCGCGCCAGATCGACGCCGGCAGCGAGGCCCGGGCCGAGGCCTCGATGGCCAAGCTGTTCTGTTCCGAGGCGGCCTTTCGCATCGCCGACCGTGCGGTGCAGGTGCACGGCGGCGAAGGCATCGTGCAGGGCCGCCGCGTCGAGTTCCTGTTCCGCATGCTGCGCATGTACCGCGTGCTCACCGGCACCAGCGAGATCCAGCGCAACACCATCGCCCGCGAGCTGCTGGGCGACACACGTTGACCCCCATGCATCAGAAGGAGACAACCCCATGAGCTTTACCCGAAGACAAGTCATCACCCAACTCAGCGCCGGCCTTGGCCTCGGCGCCCTGGGCCCCGTGGCCCGTGCCGCCGACGAGTGGCCGACCCGGCCGATCCACTGGATCGTGCCTTACCAGCCCGGCACCGCCCCGGACAACGGCGCACGTGTGATCGCCGAGGCCGTGGGGCAGACCCTGGGCCAGGCGGTGGTGATCGAGAACAAGGGCGGCGCGGCCGGGAATCTGGGCGCGCGCCTGGCGGCCAACGCCCAGCCCGATGGCTACACCTGGATCTACTCGGCCGCGCCCATGGCCGCCAACATGCGCATCTACAAGGAGCCGGGCTTCGACGCGATGAAGGACTTCCGTCACGTCATGCGCCTGACCAGTTCCGACATCCTGCTGGTGGTCAACGCCAAGTCCAACATCCACAGCCTGAAGGACCTGGTGGCGCGCGCCAAGGCGCAGCCCGGCAAACTCAACTACGCCTCGGGCGGCGTCGGCACGCCCTCGCACCTGGGCGCCGAGCTGCTGCTGAATGCTCTGGGCATCGATGTGTTCCACGTGCCGTACAAGGGCGCCAACGAACTGGTGCAGGCGGTGGTGGGCGGTCAGGTCGCGATGGGGCTGCCGATCTTCTCGGTGGCCTACCCGCTGGTGCAGGGCGGCAAGCTCCGGGCCCTGGGCGTGGCCAACACCGTGCGCAATCCGCGTCTGCCGAACGTGCCCACTTTCGCCGAACTGGGCGTGTCGGACGTGGTGCTGACCTCCTGGGGCGGCGTGTCCATGCCCAAGGGCGTGCCCGACGCGGTGGTCGCCAAGACGCGCGCGGCATTTGAACGCGCGCTGAAGCAGCCCAACGTGATCACCGCGTTGGAAAAGAGCGGTGGCCAGGTCGCTCCGTCGGACGAGGCGACCTACCTGAAAGCTTTCCAGGACGAGATCCGCTTCACCGAGTCGATGATGAAAAAACTCGGCCTGGAGCCGACCTGAGGCCGGTGGGCACCGGCCGCGGCACTCAGCCGCGTGCCCAGCTCACCCCGCCATCGACCACCAGGGTGGCGCCCACCACGTAGTCACCGGCGCGCGAGGCCAGGTAGATGGCGGCGCCGGCCATGTCCTGCGGCGTGCCGATGCGGCCCGCCGGAATGTGCTGGGCCACGTCGTCGCCGTGGTCGCGTGCGTCCTTGTTCATGTCCGAGGCAAAGGCGCCTGGGGCGATGGCGCTGACCACGATGCGCTCGGGCGCCAACTGCAAGGCCATGCGCCGCGTCAGGTGGATCAAGCCGGCCTTGCTGGCGGCGTACGAATAGGTTTCCAGCGGGTTCACCGACAGGCCGTCGATCGAGGCGACGTGAATCACCTTGGCCAGGTGCTCGGTGGCCGACGCCTTGAGCAAGGGCGTGAACGCCTGGGTCAGGAAGAAGGGCGCCTTCATGTTCAGATCGACCACCTTGTCCCAGCCGCTCTCGGGGAACTCGGCATAGGGCGCGCCCCAGGCCGCGCCGGCGTTGTTGACCAGGATGTCCAGGCGCTGCTCGTGGCGCTGGTACTCGCCCACCAGTTGCCGCACGCCGTCCAGGCTGGACACGTCGGCCGGCAGCGACACGCATTCGCCCAGCTTCGACATCGCCTCGGCCGCGGCGTTGCAGGCTTCTTCCTTGCGCGAGGAGATGTAGACCCGCGCCCCGGCGCGCAAGAAGCCTTCGGCAATCATGCGGCCGATGCCGCGCGAGCCCCCGGTGACCAGGGCCACGCGGCCCTTGAGCGAGAAGAGTTGGTCGATGCTGTCCATGTCGGCTGGTTCTCCTGGTTGCTTCCAAAAAAAGAGCTAGAAACCTTGTTCCCGCGCCGGCAACAGGCCAAAAATCGCCGAAATACCGGTGGACGGCCGGCGTGGGCCGGTTTCAGGTCGCGGCAAAGCGCCACACCCCCGCGGCGTCGCGCGTGCGGCTCAGGCGGCCGGCGTGCCACAGGCGGTGCAGGTGCGCCACCGCCTCGCCCAGGGCGAAGGTGGTCTGGTGCAGATCGAGCGGGCGGCGGAACAGCACCGGCAGCACGTCGTGCGCCGACACGGCGCGCTCGCGCGCCACCTCCATCACCTCGGCCAGACGCTCGCGGTGGTGCTGGTGCAATTGTTCGATGCGCGTGTGCAGGCCGCGGAAGGGCTTGCCGTGCGAGGGCAGCACCAGGGTGTCGGCGGGCAGGGGCTTGAAGCGGTCGATGGAGTCGAGGAACTGGGCCAGGGCGTCGGCCTCGGGCTCCATTTCGTAGACGCTCACGTTGGTGCTGATGCGCGGCAGCACCATGTCGCCGCTGATCAACACGTTCAAGGCCTCGCAGTACAGTGCGATGTGCTCCGGCGCGTGGCCGAAGCCGACGATGCAGCGCCAGTCGTGGCTGCCGATGCGCAGGCTCTGGCCCTCGCACAGGCGCGCGTACGCGGGCGGAAGCGCCGGGACCATGTTGCGGTAGTAGTTGGTGCGGCCGCGGACCTGTTGCAGCGCCTGCTCGTCGCGCAGGCCGTGGGCGGCGAAGAAATCGGCCATGCGCTCGGTGTTGAAGCCGTCGCGCAAATCGCTGGCGTAGCGCGCGGTCTGGTAGTCGGCGGCGCTCATCCACAGGCGGCAATCGCGTTCGGGCGTGCTCCAGTGTTCGCACAGCCAGTGCGCCAGCCCGACGTGGTCGGGGTGCATGTGGGTGACGATCACGCGCAGCACGGGCAGGCCGTCGAGTTCCTGGGCGAACACCGCGCTCCAGTCGGCGCGCGATTCGGCGCGGTCGATGCCGCAATCGACCACCGTCCAGCCGTCCACGCCGTCCTGGCGGTCGCGCAGCAGCCACAGGTTGATGTGATCGAGCACGAAGGGCAGTGTCAGGCGCAGCCATTTCACGCCGGGTGCGACGGTGATGGCGCGACCTTGGGCTGGCAACTGGTCGCCCAGGGGGTAGTCGAGCGCGCGCTCGAGTTCGGCAGCAAGAGACATGTAGGAGGAGCCTTTTTTTTGGGGTACGTGCGTTAGGATGCGGTTCAACTTGACGTTCACGTCAAGCCATCGGACCATTCTAGGGAGTACGCGTGCGGCGTGCTCGCCACTTGCGCGACAGGCAGCGTTTCAACATGGCCACCATCACCACCTATTCCATCAGCGATCTGGCACGTGAATTCGACCTGACGCCACGTGCGATGCGCTTTTACGAGGACATGGGCCTGCTGCAGCCGGCGCGTTCCGGCCCGGGCGGGCGCATCCGTGTCTACACCAACCGCGACCGCACGCGCCTGAAACTGACCTTGCGCGCCAAGCGCCTGGGCCTGTCGTTGACCGAGGCCAAGGAGCTGATCGACATGTACGACAGCCCGCGCGACACCGGTCCGCAGTTGCGCAAGTTCCTGCAGGTGCTGGCGGACCAGCGCCGCCAGATCGAGGAGCAGATGGCCGAGCTGAATGCCAACCTGGACGAAGTCAAAGCCCACGAGCGCGAGGCGCGCGCCTTGCTCGCGCGCATGGAGAAGAGCCCCTGACGAGTGGCGCCGCGGTCTTGCTTGCGCGCCGCCGGCAGGCGCCAGTGCCGCCGCGGGGCAGGCCCATTCGCACCTGTACAGGCGGCACGTTTGTCAGCATAATTGACGTTTACGTAAACGTAAGTCAATAACATGTCCACATCCGCGCCCACTGAACCCCCCGCCGACGACCCGGTATTGCGCGTGCGCGTGCAGACCAGCCTGGACCGGCAAGGCATGATGCGCCATCTGGGCGTGCAGTTGCGGCACGTGGCGCGCGGCACGGCGACGCTGTCGCTGCCCTACTCGGAGCGGGCAACGCAGCAGCAGGGTGGTTTTCATGGCGGCGCCATGGGGGCACTGGCCGACATCGCTGGCGGCTACGCGGCCCTGACCCTGGCGCCCGAGGGCATGGAGGTGACCACCGTGGAGTTCAAGATCAACTTTCTCGCCGCCTTTCAGAATGGCGAATTGCACGCCACCGGGCGCGTGCTGCGCGCGGGCAAGCGCATCATCGTCACCCAGGCCGAGGTGCGGCATCTGGCACCCGATGGCCGCTGGTCGGATTGCGCGGTGATGCAGCAAACCATCATGCCCGTGCCCAAGACCTACTGATCGACCGCATCGACCGGATTCCTACCCCCTCAAACCATAAGGAGACATCGCATGAGCCAACTGCCCGGACTGAATTTTCAACTCGGCGAAGACATTGACGCGCTACGCGACGCCGTACGCGAATTTGCGCAAGCCGAAATCGCCCCGCGCGCGGGCGAGATCGACAAGAACGACCAGTTTCCCATGGACCTGTGGCCCAAGATGGGCGCCTTGGGCGT
This sequence comes from Pseudomonadota bacterium, assembly GCA_020161215.1. Classification (GTDB taxonomy): domain Bacteria; phylum Pseudomonadota; class Gammaproteobacteria; order Burkholderiales; family Burkholderiaceae_C; genus Ottowia. Next base: position 31,386 of record JAIUOM010000007.1, on the reverse strand, counting down.
GCTGGGCATCACCGTGCCCGAGGAGTTTGGCGGCGCCGACATGGGCTACCTGGCGCACATGATCGCCATGGAGGAAATCAGCCGCGCCAGCGCCTCGGTGGGCCTGAGCTACGGCGCGCACTCCAACCTGTGCGTCAACCAGATCAAGCGCAACGGCACCGACGCGCAGAAGAAGAAGTACCTGCCCAAGCTGATCAGCGGCGAGCACGTGGGCGCGCTGGCCATGAGCGAGCCCGGCGCCGGCTCCGACGTCATCAGCATGAAGCTGAAAGCCGAGGACAAGGGCGGCTACTACCTGCTGAACGGCACCAAGATGTGGATCACCAACGGCCCCGACGCCGACACCATGGTGGTCTACGCCAAGTCCGAACCCGAACTGGGCGCGCGCGGCGTCACCGCCTTCCTGGTCGAAAAGGGCATGAAAGGTTTCAGCACCGCGCAAAAGCTCGACAAGCTGGGCATGCGCGGCAGCCACACCGGCGAGATGGTGTTCAACAACGTCGAGGTGCCGGCCGAGAACATCATCGGCGGCCTGAACAACGGCGCCAAGGTGCTGATGAGCGGGCTGGACTACGAGCGCGCGGTGCTGGCCGGCGGCCCCATCGGCATCATGCAGGCGGTGATGGACAACGTGGTGCCCTACATCCACGACCGCAAGCAGTTCGGCCAGAGCATTGGCGAATTCCAGCTGGTGCAGGGCAAGGTGGCCGACATGTACACCGTGCTGCAGGCCGGCCGCGCCTTCCTGTACACCATCGGCAAGAACCTGGACGCACTGGGCAGCGAGCACGTGCGCCAGGTGCGCAAGGACTGCGCCAGCGTCATTCTGTGGACGGCCGAAATGGCCACCAAGATGGCCGGCGACGGCATCCAGCTGTTTGGCGGCAACGGCTACATCAACGAATACCCGCTGGGCCGCCTGTGGCGCGACGCCAAGCTGTACGAGATCGGCGCCGGCACCAGCGAAATCCGCCGCATGCTGATCGGCCGGGAGCTGTTTGCCGAAACCATGTGAACGCCCGGTCGGCAAGCCGCTACCATCCGCGCCATGTCCTCACCACTTCAACACCTGATCGACCGCAACCGCGAATGGGCGACCCAGGTCGAGCGCGACCATCCTGGGTTCTTCGGCACGCTGGCCGCGCAGCAGACGCCCAAGTACCTGTGGATCGGCTGCTCCGACAGCCGGGTGCCGGCCAACCAGGTGGTCGGCTTGGCGCCAGGCGAGGTGTTCGTGCACCGCAACATCGCCAACCAGGTCGTGCACTCCGACCTGAACGCGTTGTCGGTGATTCAGTTCGCCGTCGACGTGCTCAAGGTCGAACACATCATGGTGGTGGGCCACTACGGCTGCGGCGGTGTGCTGGCGGTGCTGCGTGAAAAGCGCGTGGGCCTGGCCGACAACTGGCTGCGCCACGTGTACGACGTGAAGATGCGCCACCATGGCCGCCTGACGCACCTGTGCCAGCACGCGCAGGAAGACACGCTGTGCGAGATGAACGTGATCGAGCAGGTCGGCAACGTGGCGCAGACCAATATCGTCAAGGACGCCTGGGCGCGCGGCCAGCCGCTCAGCGTGCACGGCTGGTGCTACGGCCTGAAGGACGGCCTGGTCAAGGACCTGGGCGTGACCATGGCGCGCCAGGACGAGGTGGTGAGCGTCTACCGCGAGGCCATCAAACGCTACCCGCGGCTGGCCAACCCCGGCGTGCCCGGCGGCGCGGACGCCATCGACCCCCTGGACGACGAGGCCTGAGCCGCATGGAGCCGCGCGCGCTCGACTCGGCGCTGGCGCGCGACATCGCCCACGCGATGATCGATGGCTTCAACCGGCATTACCGGCTGTTCCGCACCGAATCGGCGCGCGCCAAGCACCGCTTCGAAACCTGCGACTGGCACGGTCAGCAGCGCGCCCAGCGCGAGCGCATCGAGTTCTACGGCCTGCGCGTGCTGGAATGCCAGCGCCGCCTGGAGCGCGAGTTCAAGGCCGGTGAGCAGCCCATGGAGCTTTGGCAGCAGGCCAAGCTGCTCTACATCGGCCTGCTGGTCGAGCACAAGCAGCCCGAGCTGGCCGAGACCTTCTTCAACTCGGTCACCACCAAGATCCTGCACCGCAGCTACTTCCAGAACGACTTCATCTTCGTGCGCCCGGCCATCAGCACCGAGTACATGGAGACCGACGACCCCCGCGCCAAGACCACCTACCAGGCGTTTTACCCGGCGTCGGGCCCGCTCGACGCGACGGTGCGCGCGGTGCTTGAATCGTTCGATCTGCGCTGCCGTTTCGAGGACATCGACCGTGACGCCCATCGGGTGGCCGCCGCCATGCGCCGCGAACTGGGCGAAGGCCGCCGGCGCCCCAACTTCCAGATCCAGGTGCTGACCAGCCTGTTCTACCGCAACAAGGGCGCCTACCTGGTCGGCAAGCTCATCAATGGCTTCAAGGAAGTGCCGTTTGCCTTGCCCATCCTGCACCGCGAGCCGGGCCACATCTACGTGGACGCGGCGCTGTTCGGCGAGGAGGACATGCTGATCCTGTTCTCGTTCTCGCGCGCCTACTTCATGGTCGACATGGAGATTCCGTCGGCCTACGTGCAGTTTCTGCGCAGCCTGATGCCGCGCAAGCCGCGCGCCGAAATCTACAACGCGCTGGGCCTGGCCAAGCAGGGCAAGAACCTGTTCTACCGCGACTTTCTCTGGCATTTGCGCCACAGCACCGATCAGTTTCGCGTCGCGCCCGGCATCAAGGGCATGGTGATGCTGGTGTTCGATTTGCCCAGCTTTCCCTACGTGTTCAAGGTCATCAAGGATTTCTATCCGCCGCCCAAGGACACCTCGCGCGAGCAGATCCGCGGCAAGTACCAGCTCGTCAAGCAGCACGACCGCGTGGGGCGCATGGCCGACACCATGGAGTTCTCGCTGATCGCCTTTCCCCGCGAGCGTTTCGATGACGGCCTGATCGCAGAGATTGAAAAACACGCACCCAGCCAGCTGGAGATTTCCGACCGCGATGGCGACGGCCAGATCGAAGTCATCATCCAGCACGCCTACATCGAGCGGCGCATGATCCCGCTCAACCTGTACCTGCAGGAAGCCTTCGACGCCGGGCCCGACGACGCCGCGGCCCAGGCCCAGATGGAACACGCCGTCATCGAGTACGGCAACGCCATCAAGGACCTGGTGGCCGCCAACATCTTCCCCGGCGACATGCTGTGGAAGAACTTTGGCGTGACCCGCCACGGCAAGGTGGTGTTCTACGACTACGACGAAATCGAATACGTCACCGACTGCAACTTCCGCCGCGTGCCGCCGCCGCGCAACGAAGAAGACGAGATGTCGGGCGAGATCTGGTACAGCGTGGCCAAGAACGACGTCTTCCCCGAGACCTTCGCCCCCTTTCTGCTCGGCAACCCGCGCGTGCGCGAAGCCTTCATGCGCCACCATGCCGACCTGCTGGACGCGGACTTCTGGCAGCAGACGCAACAGCGCATCCGGGGCGGCGAGGTGATCGATTTCTTCCCTTACGGCGTGCACCGGCGTTTCGATGTCAACGGCGGTGTGCAGGGCGCCTCCGAACTGGTCGATCCGGCCGCGGCGGGCGCCGAGACGCCGGCCGACCGGCCCGACACCTCGGCGCCAGTGTCGGCGGCTGAGCCGTCGGAGTAGAGCGAACGGGGGTAATGCAGAAGATGAGTTCTACGGATTGGCTGAGTTTGGCGTCGCTTCTTTCGACCGTAGTCCTTGTGGCTATTACAGGGTGGTACGCATGGATTACCAAGCATATTCTCGACGCTAACAAATTAATGGTGGCAGCTGTAGATGCGCAACAGTACGCCGCCATGCGCCCATACATCCAAGTTTCGACGACGGTCGGAATTGGGACGCCACTGATTTACCTGCAAATCGAGAACATGGGAAAAAGCTCTGCTAAAAATTTGCGACTATCGATTGATAGGGATTTTTTTCGATTTGATAAGCGCAGCGATGAAACGAATCTTCGAAAATCGCCTGCATTCTCTGGTGTTATTAAAAATTTCGGTCCAGGCTTCAAATTGAAATTTCAGTTGGGAGTAGCATCCAAAATCTTAGGCGGCAATTCTGATCTCAGCCCGCGCGAGTTTGATATTTCAGCTGAATACGACACGGGGCGAGAGCGCGTTAAAGAGCATAACGTGATAGATTTGAGCCCTTACTTATTTAGCAGTCTCGACGAAGATCCTGTGGCCGAGCAACTTAAAAAATTAAATAGCAATCTTCCAGGGTTACTAAAATCACGTTAATTTCGCCAAGTTTTTACTTATCGGAGTGCAATATGCAAGACCCCATCGTCATCGTTTCCGCCGCCCGCACGCCCATGGGCAGCTTCCAGGGCGACTTTGCCAATCTGGCCGCTCACGACCTGGGCGGCGCGGCCATCAAGGCCGCCGTCGAGCGCGCCGGCATCGCCCCTGAACTGGTCACCGAAGTGCTGTTCGGCAACTGCCTGCTGGCCGGTCAGGGCCAGGCCCCGGCACGTCAGGCCGCCTTCAAGGGCGGTCTGCCCAAGAGCGCCGGCGCCGTCACCCTGAGCAAAATGTGCGGCTCGGGCATGCGCGCGGCCATGTTCGCCCACGACATGCTGCTGGCCGGCAGCCACGAAGTGCTGGTGGCCGGTGGCATGGAAAGCATGACCGGCGCACCTTATCTGCTGCAAAAAGGCCGTGCCGGCTACCGCATGGGCCACGACCGCATCTTCGACCACATGATGCTCGACGGCCTGGAAGACGCTTACGAGCCCGGCCGCAGCATGGGCACCTTTGGCGAGGATTGCGCCGCCAAGTACCACTTCACCCGCGAGCAGCAAGACAACTTCGCCATCGCCAGCGTGCAACGGGCCCAGAACGCCATCCAATCCGGCGCCTTCAAAGCCGAAATCACCCCCGTCACCGTCAAGGACCGCAAGGGCGAGCGGGTGGTGGACACCGACGAAGGCCCCGGCAGGATCAAGACCGACAAGATCCCCAGCTTGAAGCCCGCCTTCAAGAAAGACGGCACCGTCACCGCCGCCAGCAGCTCCAGCATCAACGACGGCGCCGCCGCCATGGTGCTGATGCGCGAATCCACCGCCAAGAAGCTGGGTTGCAAGCCGCTGGCGCGCATCGTCAGCCACGCCACGCACGCGCAAGAGCCCGAATGGTTTGCCACCGCGCCCATTGGCGCCACCGAGAAAGCGCTCAAAAAGGCCGGCTGGAAGGTCGATGACGTCGATCTGTGGGAAATCAACGAAGCCTTTGCCGTGGTGCCGATGGCGCTGATGCACGACATGAAGGTGCCGCACGAGAAAGTCAACGTCAACGGTGGGGCCTGCGCGCTGGGTCACCCGATTGGCGCCAGCGGGGCGCGCATCATGGTCACGCTGATCCACGCGCTGAAGGCGCAGGGCAAGAACAAGGGCTTGGCCACGCTGTGCATTGGCGGCGGCGAGGCAACGGCGGTGGCGCTGGAAGTACTGTAAAAATGATAGCTATTCAGGATGATTCCACGCCGACCAACGGGTGATTTTGTTCTGAATCGACAGCGAGGATCGGCTCATGATCGACTCTTTGGCCGCGCTGCGGCGCCTGTACCCGCAAGCCTCGGCGCGATCGCGCGCCAAGCAGCGGGATGGGTTGGACGAGACCATGCGGCGCTTCATCGCCCATGCGCCGCTGTGCGTGCTGGCCAGCGCGGGGCAGGACGGCGCGCTGCCGGACGCTTCGCCGCGTGGCGGGTTGCCGGGCTTTGTCCAGGCGCTGGACGCCCACACCTTGCTGATCCCCGACGCCACCGGCAACAACCGCCTGGATACGCTGGAAAACCTGGTCCTTGATCCGCGCCTGGGGGTTCTGTTTTTGGTGCCCGGCGTCCATGAGGTGCTGCGCGTCAACGGCATGGCGCGCCTGCGCGACGAACCCGAGTTCACGGCCCGCTTCGTCACCGCCACGGCCCCCAAGCCGCCGCGCCTGGTGATTGAGCTGGCGGTGCGCGAAGCCTACCTGCATTGCCCCAAGGCGCTGATGCGCGCCCAACCCTGGGCGGCGCAGGCGCGCGTGGCGCCGGGAACCTTCCCGTCCATGAACGCCATGCTGCGCGCCCAGCTGGGCAGCGCCATCGTCACCGAATCCGACGCCGAGGCGCTGGCGCGCTACCGCGCCCAGCTGGCCGATGAGGGCCTCGCCCACCATGTGCCCGAACCCACGGGGAGTCCTTCGGCATGAGCACCACCTTGGTTCTGGGCGCCTCGCGCGGTGTGGGGCTGGAACTGGCGCGCCAGGCCGTCGCGGCCGGCGAGCGCGTCATCGCCAGCGCGCGCGACGACGCGGCGCTGGCCAGGCTGAAGGCCATGGGCTGCGAAACCCTGCGGATCGACGTGACCGACCCGGCCAGTGTCAGCCAACTGGCCTGGCGTTTGGACGGCGAGCGCCTGGACACCGCCTGGTACGTGGCAGGCGTCATGTGCGGCCGCACCGACGCCACCCAGCCGCCCACGCAGGCCGAGTTCGATCGCGTCATGCACGCCAACGTGCTGGGGCTGATGCAGGTGATTCCCCAGGTGGCGCCGCAGGTGGCGGCGTCACGCGCCGACGGCGGTGGGCGCTTTGGCTTTCTCTCCAGCGTGATGGGGCAGATCGGCGGCGTGCGCGGCTCCGGTGCCTGGCTGTACCGGGTCAGCAAGGCGGCGCTCAACATGGCCGTGGCCGCGGCGCAGCACAGCTACCCCCAGGCGCGCATGGTGTGTTTTCACCCCGGCTGGGTGCGCACCGACATGGGCGGCCCGGGGGCCGAGGTCGAGGCCGCCGACAGCGCCGCCGGCCTGCGCGCCACGCTGGCCGCTGCGCCGCACGAAAGCCGTGCGCTGTTCATGAACTACGACGGCCAGCCGCTGCAAGGCTGGTAGACGCGCGCTGGCGCACTCTCTTTTCAAAAGGATTTTCGACATGCTGCTTTCCGCCGACCACGAAATGATCCGCGATGCCGTGCGTGCCTTTGCCCAGGAACAGCTGTGGCCCGAGGCCCCGGCCTGGGACCGCGAGCACCGCTTTCCCGAGGCCGCGCACCAGGGCCTGGCCGCGCTGGGCGCCTACGGCATCTGCGTGCCCGAGGCGTACGGCGGCGCCGGCCTCGACTACCTGACCCTGGCCCTGGTGCTGGAGGAAATCGCCGCCGGCGACGGCGGCACCAGCACCGCCATCAGCGTCACCAACTGTCCCTTCAACGCCATCCTGATGCGCTACGGCAGCGAGGCGCAAAAGCAGCAGTGGCTGGCCCCGGCGGCGCGCGGCGAGATGCTGGGCGCCTTCGCGCTGACCGAGCCGCACGTGGGCAGCGACGCCTCCAGCCTGCGCACCACGGCGGTGAAAAAAGGCGACGAGTACGTGCTGAACGGCGTCAAGCAGTTCATCACCAGCGGGCAAAACGGCCACGCGGCGGTGGTGATTGCCGTCACCGACAAGGCGGCGGGCAAGAAGGGTTTGTCGGCCTTTATCGTGCCCACGCACCGCCTGGGCAACACCGGCTGGCAGGTGGCGCGCCTGGAGGACAAGCTGGGCCAGCACAGCAGCGACACGGCGCAGATCAACCTGGACAACTGCCGTGTGCCGGCCGAGAACCTGATCGGCGAGGAGGGCGAAGGCTACAAGATCGCCCTGTCGGCGCTGGAGGGCGGGCGCATCGGCATCGCCGCGCAAAGCGTGGGCATGGCGCGCAGCGCGCTGGAGGTGGCGATTGCCTACGCCAAGGAGCGCGAGAGTTTTGGCACCGCCATCTTCAACCACCAGGCCGTGAGCTTTCGGCTGGCCGAATGCGCGGCGCGGCTGGAAGCGGCGCGCCAGCTGATCTGGCACGCCGCCAGCCTGCGCGACGCCGGCCGGCCCAGCCTGAAAGAGGCCGCCATGGCCAAGCTGCTGGCCAGCGAAACCGCCGAGGCCGTGTGCAGCGCCGCCATCCAGACCCTGGGCGGCTACGGCTATGTCAACGACTTTCCGCTGGAGCGCATCTACCGCGACGTGCGCGTGTGCCAGATCTACGAAGGCACCAGCGACGTGCAGAAAATCCTCATCGCCCGCGCCCTCTGAGCCGTTTCGGGTTCAAATAGCCGTCTCCCCGGCATGGGATAATCCGGGGTAGCTATTGATACGATAGCGTTCGACGAAATGGGACGAAACCCCTCGAGAGGGCAGGCAGCATGCGAATCATCATCCTCGGGGCCGGGCGCGTGGGCGAAAGCGTGGCCGAGACCTTGGTGTCCGAGGCCAACGACCTGACGGTGGTCGATCCCGACCCGGCGCGGGTGCACGCGCTGGAAGAGCGCCTTGATCTGCGCGGCGTGGTCGGCAACGGCATCCAGCCCTCGGTGCTGCGCCACGCCGGCGCCGACGACTGCGATCTGTTCATCGCCTGCACCTCGCTGGACGAGACCAACCTGGTCACCTGCAAGATCGCGCACGACGTGTTCGGCATTCCGACCACCATCGCGCGCCTGCGTTCACCCGAGTTTCGGCAGGGCGACAAGCTGCTGGAAAAAGAAGGCTTCGCGGTGGACCACGTGATCTGCCCGGAAGAGTCGGTCACCCGCTACATCCATCAACTGATCGAGCACCCCGAGGCCTTGCAGGTGCTCAAGTTCTCGCAGAACCAGGCGCGCCTGGTGGCGGTGCGCGTGGCTGGCGGCAGCCGGCTGGCCGAGAGCAGCATCGGCGAGTTCCGGGAGCAGCACCCCGACGTGCCGATGCGCATCGTCGCCGTCTACCGCAGCGACCACGAGCTGCCTTGCGAGGGCGACACGCGCGTGCGCGCGGGCGACGAGATTTTCGTCCTCACCGACCGCGAAAACGTGCGGCGCGCGCTGCACGCCATCGGCAACCCGGACCGCCCGGTGCGCCGCGTGATGGTCGCCGGCGGCGGCCGGGTCGGGCTGCGCCTGGCGCGCGGTCTGGTCGGCCAGTGCGAGGTCAAGATCATCGAGGCCAACCGCCAGCGCGCCGAATACCTGGCCGCCGAGCTGCCGGCCGACACGCTGGTGCTGCAAGGCGACTGCGCCGACGAGGATTTGCTGCTGGACGAGAACGTGGGCGACATGGACCTGTTCATCGCCCTGACCAACGACGACGAGGACAACATCATGTCGGCCATGCTGGCCAAGCGCCTGGGCGCGCGCCGCGTGATCGCCCTGATCAACCGCCGGGTCTACGCCGACATGATGCAGGGCAGCGCCATCGACATCGCCATTTCGCCCTCGCACGCGGTGATCGGCGAGCTGCTGATGCACGTGCGCCGCGGCGCCGTGGCGGCGGTGCACAGCCTGCGCCGTGGCACGGCCGAGGCGCTGGAGGGCATCGCGCATGGCGACGCCAAGACCTCGCACATCGTCGGCCGGCGCATCGAGCAGATTCGCCTGCCGCAGGGCGCGCGCGTCGGCGCCATCGTGCGCGAGCGCGAAGGCGTGGCGCGCACCATCGAGCCGACACACGACACCGTCATCGAAACCGGGGACCACGTCATCATCTTCCTGCCGCACAAGCGCATGCTGCGCGAGGTGGAAAAATTGTTCCAGGTGCGCGCCACCTTCTTTTAGCGTGCCGTTCTTCCGATGAAGCGCTTTTCCGCCGCCTTCCTGGTCCTGTCCTGGGTCATCATGGGCTTTTCGTTCGCCTTTCTGGTGCCCATGGCCTGGGACTGGTTTGGCGAAGGCGGCCGGCATGTGCTGGTCTGGATCTGGTGCCTGCTGTTCACGCTCGCCACCGGCGCCTGGCTGTGGGTGCGCACGCGCCACGCCAACCGCGAGCTGACGGTGCGCGACGGCTTTCTGCTGGTCACCCTGGTCTGGGTGGTGCTGCCGATCTACGCCGCGCTGCCGCTGATGTTCACCGTGCGCGGCATCAGCTTCACCGACGCCTACTTCGAGGCCATGAGCGGCCTCACCGCCACCGGCGCCACGTCGCTGGCCGGGCTGGACCTGCTGGCGCCCTCGGTCAACATCTGGCGCTGTTTCCTGCAACTGGTGGGCGGTCTGGGCGTGATGCTGCTGGCCGTGGCCGTGCTGCCCTTCCTGGGGCTGGGCGGCATGCAGCTGTACAAGGCCGAGATGCCGGGCCCGATGAAAGAGCAGCGCCTGACCCCGCGCCTGGCCGACACCGCGCGCGGCCTGTGGAGCGTGTATTTCGTGCTCTCGCTGGCCTGCTTTCTGGCCTACCGCTGGGGCGGCATGAGCTGGTCGGACGCCTTCATGCACATGTGCACCACGGTGGGGCTGGGCGGGCTGTCCTCGCACGACCAGAGCTTTGGCTACTGGAACTCGCCGCAGCTGGAGTGGACGGCCGTGCTGTTCATGGGCCTGGCCGGCATCAGTTTCGCGCGCTATTTCCTGGTGTGGCGGCAGCGCTCGCTGGCGCCGCTGGCCAGCGACAGCGAGGTGCGCGCCTATTTCCTGGTGATGGGCGGGGCGGTGTCGATGGTCATGCTGATGTTGCTGGCCGAGAAGGTGTACCCGGATTTCCTCACCGCGGTCCGGCAGGCGGCGTTCCAGGTCGTGTCGGTCGGCACCACCACCGGCTACGCCACCACCGACTACCTGCTGTGGCCCACCTTCGTGCCGGTGCTGCTGCTGTTTCTGGGCTGCTTTGCCTCGTGCGCGGGGTCCACCGGCGGCGGCATCAAGCTGGTGCGCATGCTGATGCTGGTGAAGATCGCCGAGCGCGAGCTGGTGCGCATCATCCACCCGCGCGTGATGCACCCGGTGGCGCTGGGCCGCACGCCAGTGTCCAACGACGTGATCGGCGCCGTCATGGCCTACATGCTGATCTACGGTGGCATCATGGTCGGGCTGACTATGCTGATGCTGGCCTCGGGCGCCGACGTGGTGACTTCGTTCACCGCCATCATCGCCTGCCTGAACAACATCGGCCCCGGCATGGGCAAGGTCGGGCCGTCCGGCAACTATGGGGTGCTGAGCGACTTCCAGATCTGGCTGTGCTCGCTGGCCATGCTGTTGGGGCGGCTGGAGCTGCTGTCGGTGCTGGTGCTGTTCACCCCGCAATTCTGGCGACGTTAGATTCGACAAGGAGACACATCATGCCGATCACCAAGGGTTTTCGCGCGCTCGTCGACGAGGCGATGGCGCAGGTCACCACCTACAGCGTGGCGCAGGTGCGCGAACGCCTGGAGGATCCCCGCGCGCAGCTCGTCGACATCCGCGACGTGCGCGAGCTGGAGCGCGAAGGCACCGTGCCCGGCGCCATCAACGCGCCGCGCGGCATGCTCGAGTTCTGGGTCGATCCCGAGTCGCCCTACTACAAGCCCGTGTTCGGCCAAGAAGACAAGGAGTACATCCTGTTCTGCGGCGCTGGCTGGCGCAGCGCCCTGGCCACGCTGGCCTTGCAGCAAATGGGCATGACCAACGTCGCCCACATCGACGGCGGCTTTGGCGACTGGCGCAAGCAGGGTGCGCCGGTGGAAAGCTACGAGGTGCACAAGGCGCGCCGCGCGCCGGCCAAGGGCTGACCCGCGCCGCGCAGGGGCTCAAACCGGCGGCAGGTCGGGCAGCCCGCGCGCCGAATCCCGGTTGCGCGGCACCACCGTGATCTGGCCATTGGTTTCGATGGTGGCGCGCTCCACCTCGTGCGTGTGCAGGCAGCCGGCGGCGCGCAGGGCGGCGTGCACATCGTCCACCGTCAGGCGTTCGGCGCGCATGGTGCTGGCATCGAGCTGGCCGGCGCGGATCAGCACCTTCGGGCGGCCGTCGATCAGGCGCGCGACGCGCGGGCTGCGCCAGGCCACGCGCGAGACCAGCAGATGGCAGCCGATCAAGGTCAGCGCGCTGATCAGGCCGCCGATGAGTGAGTTGTCGCCCCCATTCATCGAGTTCTGCACCGCGTTGCTCAGAATCAGCAGCAAAATCAGGTCGAACGGATCGTACTGGCCGATCTGCCGGCGCCCGGTCAGGCGCAGAAACACCAGCAAAAATGCGTACACCACCACGCCGCGCAGCATCAGCTCCCACCACGGCACGCTCATGTTGAACATGATTCCTCTCTCCTGGTTCGCCATCGGGCTTGGGCCCGCGCCCGATCTTGCCTCAACATGACTGCGCCGCGTGAGCCGAGCTGCCCCTGCGGGCGCACCGATCTCCGCCAGCGGCCCCTGGCGTACACCGCCTGCTGCGGCCGCTACCTGGACGGTGGCTTGCCCGCGCCCGATGCGGAAAGCCTGATGCGTTCGCGCTACAGCGCCTTTGTGCAGGGGCGCGCCGAGCATCTTCTGGCCACCTGGCACCCCTCGCGTCGGCCGCCGTCGGTGGCGTTCGAGCCGCACTGCAAATGGCTGGGGCTGGAGGTGCACGACGCGCGCGGCACGGGCCAAGACCAGGCTGAAGTCCGCTTCGTCGCGCGCTGGCGCATCGGCGGGCGGGCCGTGCGCCAGCATGAGCTGAGCCGCTTCGTGCGCGAGGACGGGCGCTGGTACTACCTGGACGGCGACGCACTGCCCTGACAATCGCGGCTTTGCGATTTTTGGGGTGAGGTGACGACGATGGACGCGATTTTGTTCGACTGCGACGGCGTGCTGGTGGACAGCGAGCCGATCACCATGCGCGTGCTCAGCGCCATGCTGACCGAACGCGGCTGGGACATTGGCATCGACGAATGCATGCGCCGCTTCGTCGGCGTCACGGTGCGTAGCCACCGCGCGCTGATCGAGGCGCGCACCGGTCAGCCGCTCACCGATGAGTGGATGGAGCGCTTTTATGCCCGCCGCAACGCCGAGCTGCAGGCGCATCTGACGCCCATCGAAGGCGCCCTGGAGGCCGCCCACGCGGCGCACGCCGTCACCGGCGGGCGCATCGCCTGCGCCTCCGGCGCCGATCGCCACAAGGTCGAGATGCAGCTGGCGCGCGTCGGCTTGTCGCGGCTGTTCGGTGGTGCCGTGTTCAGCGGCCAGGAGATGGCCGCCAGCAAACCCGCGCCCGACGTGTACCTGGCGGCGGCCCAGCACGTCGGCGTGCCGCCCGCGCGTTGCCTGGTGGTGGAGGATTCCGCCGCCGGCGTGCAGGCCGGTGTGGCGGCCGGGGCCGTGGTCTGGGGCTATTGCCCGCCGGGCGCGGACGGCGCGCCGTTGCTGGCCGCCGGCGCCACGCGCCTGCTCACCCACATGGGCCAGTTGTCGGGCCTGCTGGCGGACCGCTGAAGCTCATTCCGCCTGGCGCCGCAGCTCGTCCGGGGTGTGGCCGGTCCAGGCGCGGAAGGCGCGGATGAAGGCCTTGTCGCTGCGAAAGCCCGCCTCGTGCGCGACCTGCTTGACGGGGCGCCGCGTGCGCAGCAGCAGCTCGGTGGCGCGTGCGCGGCGCGCTTCGTCCTTCAACACCTGCAGGCTGGCGCCCTCGGCACGCAGGGCGCGGTGCAGGGTGCGCGCCGACACGGCCAGTTGCGCCGCCACCGATTCGGCCGTGTGCGCACCACCGCTGGCCAGCAGTTGGCGCACGCGTTCCACCAGCAGGCGGTCGTGCCGGTAGGGCAGCACCATCAGGGCCAGGGCGCGGCGCAGCATCAGGTCCAGCGCAGCGTCGTCGCGGCGCAGCGGCAGCTGCAGGTAGCCGGCGTCGAAGCGCAGCGCCGCGCGCGCCGCGCCAAAGCGGGTCGGGCCGGGAAACATCCGGGCGTAGGCGTCGGCATGCGCGGGGGCGGCGAACGGAAAAACCGCCTCGGCCAGGGGAATGCGCGAGTCGATCCACCAGCAGGCCAGGCCGTGGGCGTTGCGCAGCAGCGAGAGCAGGGCGAACTCGCGCAGCGCGGGCGGCAGGCGCCGCTCCTCGATGCTCAGGGTGGCCACGCCGCGCGCCACGGCCAGCGTCAGCCGCACGTCGTCGGTCAGCAGGCCATGGTGGCGACACCAGCGCGCCAGCGCCACGCCCAGGGTGGGCGCGCCGGTGGAGGCGCGCGCCAGCAGGCCGTAGCTGCCCCAGGGCAGGCGCCGACTGAACCAGCCCAGGGCTTCGTCGTCCAGCTCCTGCATGGCGGCGGCGCACAGACGCTCGAACGCGCTGGCGCCGACGCGCAGGTCTGGGTTTGCCAGGTTTGTTGGCGTAATTTGCGCCTTGAGCAACGCCCCGGAAGGGTCGCGGCCGCGTTCGGCATAGGCTTGCAGAACGGCCTGCACAAAGGCCATGGGGGTGTGTGCGGCAACGGGCCTGGAGACAACCGACATGGCGCCAGTTTCAAGAAATTTGGCGTGATTTGCAACCTCAATGACTGGCGCCCACCCGGCGCTTGCCCTATGCTGCGGAGAGTGGACGGCGTCGAGTGCCCCCGGCCCGCGCCAGTTTGGCGCCGAGGGGGCGCCAAACGGAAGATATGAGAGAAAAGTATCTTATGTCGGCGTCCATCAAAGAAAGTGTGCTACTGAAACGAGAGTAAAGGTCATCCTCATGCCTGTCATTGAAAGCAAGCTCAACGCCCGCTCGGCGGACTTTCAAGCCAACGCCACCGCGATGCGGGCCCTGGTGGACGATTTGCAGGCCCGGGTGAGCGAAGTCGGGCAGGGCGGCGGCGAGGCCGCGCGTGCCAAGCACACCGGCCGCGGCAAGCTGCTGCCGCGCGTGCGCGTGCAGATGCTGCTCGATCCCGGCACGCCCTTCCTGGAAGTGGCGCCCCTGGCGGCGCTGCACATGTACGGTGGCGACGCGCCGGGCGCTGGCATCGTGGCCGGCATCGGCCGCGTGTCGGGCGTCGATTGCATGATCGTCTGCAACGACGCCACCGTCAAAGGCGGCACCTACTACCCGCTCACCGTCAAAAAGCACCTGCGTGCGCAGGAGATCGCCGAGCAGAACCGCCTGCCCTGCATCTACCTGGTCGATTCCGGTGGCGCCAACCTGCCCAACCAGGACGAGGTCTTTCCTGACCGCGACCACTTTGGCCGCATCTTCTTCAACCAGGCCAACATGAGCGCGCAGGGCATCGCCCAGATCGCCGTGGTCATGGGCAGTTGCACGGCCGGCGGCGCCTACGTGCCGGCCATGAGCGACGAGTCGATCATCGTCAAGAACCAGGGCACCATCTTCCTGGGTGGCCCGCCCTTGGTGAAGGCCGCCACCGGCGAGGTCGTCACTGCCGAGGATTTGGGCGGTGGTGACGTGCACACCCGCCTGTCCGGCGTGGCCGACCACCTGGCGCAAAACGACATGCACGCACTGGCACTGGCGCGCGAGGCGGTGGCGCGGCTGAACCACAAGAAGACCTACGCTGGCGACTTGCAACCGCCCGTGCCGCCCCTGCACCCGCCCGAGGAGCTGTACGGCGTGATCCCCACCGACACGCGCAAGCCTTTCGACGTGCGCGAGATCATCACCCGCATCGTCGACGGCAGCGAGTTCCATGAATTCAAGGCGCGCTTCGGCGCCACCCTGGTGTGCGGCTTTGCCCACATCGAGGGCATGCCGGTGGGCATCGTGGCCAACAACGGCATTTTGTTCAGCGAATCGGCGCAAAAGGGCGCGCACTTCATCGAGCTGTGCTGCCAGCGCAAGATTCCGCTGGTGTTCTTGCAGAACATCACCGGCTTCATGGTCGGGCGCAAATACGAGAACGAAGGCATCGCCCGCCACGGCGCCAAGATGGTCACCGCCGTGGCCACCGCCAACGTGCCCAAGTTCACCATCATCATTGGCGGCAGCTTTGGCGCCGGCAACTACGGCATGTGCGGCCGTGCGTACAGCCCGCGTTTTTTGTGGATGTGGCCCAACGCGCGCATCAGCGTCATGGGCGGCGAGCAGGCCGCCAGCGTGCTGGCCACCGTGCGCCGCGACGGCATTGAAGGCAAGGGTGGTCAGTGGAGCGCCGACGAGGAAGAGGCCTTCAAAGCCCCCATCCGCCAGCAGTACGAAGAGCAAGGCCACCCCTACTACGCCACCGCCCGCTTGTGGGACGACGGCATCATCGACCCCGCCGACACCCGCCGCGTGCTGGCGCTGGGCCTGGCCGCCGCGCAGAACGCGCCGGTGCCTGATGTCAAGTTTGGCGTTTTTCGCATGTAATGGGTATGATGTGCATATAAACTGAAATTTATACACATCATGCGCACCAACATCGACATTGACGACGCCTTGCTGGCCGAGGCCATGCGCGCTGGTCCCTACACCACCAAAAAGGAAACCGTGGAGGCGGGCCTGCGTCTGCTGGCGCGCCAGGCGGCGTACCGCGAAATCCTCAAGTGGGAGGGCAAGCTCCAGTGGGAGGGCGATGAGTCCATCGACTGGACCCAGCCTGCGACCGACGAGGCGCCGATATCGGCGGTGCATGAGCCTGGCGCCGCCTACGGCGCCGTGGGGCAAGCCCCGTTCCCTGCCACCCGTGCCAAGGCGGCGCGCCGTGCTGGTCGTTGATTCCAGCGTCTGGATCGATTTTTTCAACGCCCGCGACACCGCGGCGCGGGGTGAGTTGCGCCGCTTGCTGCACGACGGCCGCATCCGCCTGGTGGTGCCTGACTTGGTCTTGTTCGAGGTGCTGCGCGGCTTTCGCCACGAGCGCGCCATGCGGCAGGCGCGGCTGTTGCTGCTCAGCTTGAGTGTCGAGCGCTGCGGCGGCGAAGACCTGGCACTGGCCGCCGCCGAACATTACCGGGGCTTGCGCGCGCACGGCGTCACGGTGCGGGGCGCCATCGACACCTTGGTGGCCGCTTTCTGCATCGAGCACAACTACCTGCTGCTGCACAGCGACCGCGACTACGATGCCTTTGCGGGCCACCGCGGCCTGCGCATTTGGGGGCAATGACGATGAACCCACACGTCCACTTCGGCACCCTGGCGCGCTACAACGCCTGGGCCACGGTACGCCTGCTGAACGCCGTGGCCGCCGTGGCCGATGCCGACTACCGCCGCGATGTCGGTCTGTTCTTCAACAGCATCCACGGCACCTTGAACCACCTGCTGGTGGGCGAGCATCTGCTGTGGTTTCGCCGCTTCGACGAAGGCATTTCGCCCCAACTGGCGTTGGACGACGAAGCCGAGCCCGACCGCGTGCGGCTGGACACGCGCCTGCGGGAGGGTTCCGTGCGCTGGGCGGCTTTGATCCAAAGCTGGCCCGCGGAGCGTTTTGACGGCGTGCTCAGCTACACCACCACGCGCGGCGAACCGGTCACGCTGCCCTGTGCCGCCACGCTGACGCATGTGTTCAACCACGGCACGCACCACCGCGGCCAGATCACGGCGGCGCTCACCGGCCTGGGGATCGCCTGCCCCGTACTGGACTTGGTCTACATGCTGCGGGAGCCGGCATGAGCGCGCCGGGCTTGCTGGGTGCCGCTGCCGCTATTCTTCGGCTTGGCGTGCCGATGGCGTTGGGCGTGATCGCCAGCGTGGCCTTGGCGCAGGTGAACACCGGCGCGCCAGACCTGAACCGGGCGCTACGCGAGGAAGTCGTGCGCGTGCCCAGCACCGGCAAGTTGTTCAACATCGAACTGGAAACCACACTGTACCGCCCACCGGGTGAAGGCCCGTTTCCCATCGTTGTCATCAACCACGGCAAGATGGCCGGAGACACACGCTTTCAGGCCCGCTACCGGCCCACCCGCGCCGCGCGGTTTTTCCTGGTTCGAGGCCATGCCGTGGTGGTGCCGATGCGGGCTGGCTTTTCCAAGTCCTCGGGCGCCTACGTCGGCGGTGGCTGCAATGTCGAGAGCAATGGCTTGGCGCAAGCCGAGGACGTGAAGACCGTGCTGGACTGGTTGGCCGGCCAGGCGTGGGCCGACACGCGGCAGGTGCTGCTGGTCGGGCAGTCGCACGGTGGCTGGACTACCTTGGCCGCCGGCACCCTGGATCTGCCCGGCGTGAAGGGCCTGGTCAACTTTGCCGGCGGCTTGCGCCAGAGCGACTGTTCCGGCTGGGAAGGCGCGCTGGCGCGTGCGGCTGGCAACTATGGCAAGGACACGCGCCGGCCGTCGCTGTGGTTCTATGGCGAGAACGACAGCTTTTTCCCGGAACGCCTGTGGAAAGCCATGGCCGAGGCCTACGCCGGTGCCGGCGCACCGGTGGAAGTGGTCAATGTCGGGCCGTTTGGCAGCGACTCGCACAGTTTCTTTGGCGCTCGCGCGGCCGAACCCGTGTGGCAGCCCAAGGTACAAGCCTTCATGGGCGCGGTTGGCCTGCCTGTGGCCGAGCGCTATCCGGAGCTGGCAAGCGTCGGCCTGATGCCTGTTCCAGCGGCTACCGGTTTTGCCGCGCTGGACGACGTGGACAAAGTGCCCCACCTCAGGCCCACTGGTCGGGAGGGCTACAAGATGTTCCTCACCAAGTCCATGCCACGCGCCTTCGTGCTCAGCGCCAACGGCGTCTGGGCATGGGCCGACATGGGCGACGACCCCCTGGCGCGCGCGCTGGCCAATTGCCAGCGCCTCAGCGCCAGCCCCTGCCAACCGTACGCCGTGGACGACCAAGTCGTCTGGAAAGCCCCTCAATGACCGACACCTCCACCCTCCGCATCAGCACCCAGGGCCACGTGGCCACCGTGGCCCTCAACCGCCCCGAGGTGCGCAACGCCTTCAACGACGAGGTCATCGCCGAACTGGCCGAAGCCTTCACGCGCCTGGGCGAGGCGCCCGAGGTGCGCGCCATCGTGCTGATGGCCGAGGGCCCGGCCTTTTGCGCTGGGGCCGATTTGAACTGGATGCGCCGCATGGCCGACTACACGCGCGAGGAAAATCTGGCCGACGCCGAGAAGCTGGCCTTCATGCTGCGCACGCTGTACGAATGCCCCAAGCCCACCATCGCCCGCGTGCAGGGCGACGTGTACGCCGGCGGCTTAGGTTTGGTGGCCTGCTGCGACATGGCCGTGGCCGTGGAGACGGCGCAGTTTTGCGTCAGCGAGGTCAAGCTGGGTCTGATCCCGGCCACCATCAGCCCCTACCTGATCCGCGCCATGGGCGCGCGCGCCGCGCACCGCTACTTTCTGACCGCCGAGCGCTTTGGCGCCGCCGAGGCACACCGCCTGGGCCTGGTGCACGAGGTGGCGGCAGCCGAGGGCCTGGACGCTGCCGTGGCCGGCCTGGTGGCCGCGCTGACAGCCAACAGCCCCAACGCCGTGCGCGAGTGCAAGGCCCTGGTGCAGCACGTGGCCGGCCGCGACATCACCCGCCTGCTGATCGACCACACCGTCAAGGGCATTGCCGACATCCGGGCCAGCGACGAGGGCAAGGAGGGCGTGCAGTCGTTCCTGCAAAAACGCAAAGCAGGGTGGTTGTGACCCCCCCTGAGTCGCTTCGCGCCTTCCCCCCCAAGGGGGACAACGCCAGTGGGCGGGCCAAGCCCTTCCACGGCGTTCGCGGGCGTGGCCTGCTCCGCGGCCTTTTGTCGGGCCGCGCGGCCGGGGGTGGGGTGTCTCGGTTGGGGGGGCGGTTTCCTGGGTTTTGGGTCAAAAATGCCTTGGGTCGGCGTGGATATTGCCAGAATAGCTATTGTTTTAATAGTATTTTGGGCCATGTGACACTCGGTGCACACGAGGGGATCACGCCATGGACGCGGTGATCCAGCAGCTGCTGCAGTGGCTGCACGGCATGGGCGTGCACGCACCGGCCGGCACGGCCGAGGCGGTGGGGCAGGCGGCGGGCCAGATTGGCGGCGCGGTGGACGCGGTGGCGCAAAAACTGGACATGCCCAGCCTGCTGGCACTGGCCGCGGCGCTGGGTTGGGCCAGCGGCTTTCGGCTGTATGCGGTGGTGTTTCTGACCGGCGCGATGGGCTATGCCGGTTGGATCCAACTGCCCGAGGGGCTGCACCTGCTGATGCACCCGGCCGTGCTGGCGGCCAGTGGCTTCATGCTGCTGGTGGAGTTTTTCGCCGACAAGATTCCCTGGGTCGACAGCACCTGGGACGCCGTCAACAGCGTGATCCGCATCCCCGCTGGGGCGCTGCTGGCCGCTGGCGTGTTCGGCGCCGATTCGGGCGCCATGGGCATGGCGGCGGGGCTGCTGGGCGGCTCGCTGGCGGCGACGTCCTTTGCCACCAAGGCCACCACGCGGGCGGCCATCAACACCTCGCCCGAGCCGTTTTCCAACTGGCTGGCCTCGTTTTTCGAGGATGGCCTGGTGGTGGCCATGGTGTGGCTGGCCACCCAGCATCCGCTGGTGTTTGGCGTGGTGCTGCTGGTGATGCTGCTGGTGTCGGTGGTGTTGCTGGTGGTGCTGTTCAAGTTTTTGAAGATCGTGGTCCGCAAGCTGCGGGCGTTTTTGGGGGGCGAGCCCGCGCCCCACCCGGTGTGAGGGCGATGGGCGCCCAAGGAGAAAGACATGTTCAAGAAAATTCTCATCGCCAACCGCGGCGAAATTGCCTGCCGCGTGGCGGCCACCGCCCGTCGCTTGGGGCTAAAGACGGTGGCGGTGTATTCCGACGCCGACGCGCACGCCAAGCACGTGATGGCCTGCGACGAGGCGGTGCACGTGGGCGGCAACTCGCCCAAGGAGAGCTACCTGCAGTGGCAGCGCATCATCGACGCGGCCAAGGCCACGGGCGCCGAGGCGATTCACCCCGGCTACGGCTTCTTGAGCGAGAACGAGGACTTTGCCCAGGCCTGCGCCAAAGCTGGGCTGGTGTTCATCGGCCCGCCGGCGTCGGCCATCAAGGACATGGGCCTGAAGGCCGAGTCCAAGCGCCTGATGGAGGCCGCCCAGGTGCCCCTGGTGCCCGGCTACCACGGTGCCGATCAGGACCCGGCGCTGCTGCAAAAAGAGGCCGACCGCATTGGCTACCCGGTGCTGATCAAGGCCAGCGCCGGCGGCGGCGGCAAGGGCATGCGCGCCGTGGAAAAGGCGGCCGACTTTGCCGCCGCGCTGGACAGCTGCAAGCGCGAGGCCATCAACAGCTTTGGCGACGACGCGGTGCTGGTCGAGAAGTACGTGCAGCGCCCGCGCCACATCGAGATCCAGGTGTTTGGCGACACGCATGGCAATGTGGTTTACCTGTTCGAGCGCGACTGCTCGGTGCAGCGCCGCCACCAGAAGGTGCTGGAGGAAGCCCCCGCGCCCGGCATGACCGAATCGCTGCGCCAACGCATGGGCGAAGCCGCGGTGGCGGCGGCGCGCGCCGTCAAGTACGTGGGCGCGGGCACGGTGGAGTTCATCGTCGAGCAGCCGGGCGGCTACGACAAGCCCGACGAGATGAAGTTCTACTTCATGGAGATGAACACGCGCCTGCAGGTCGAGCACCCGGTGACCGAGGCCATCACCGGCCTGGACCTGGTGGAGTGGCAACTGCGCGTGGCTTCCGGCGAGCCGCTGCCGCTGGCGCAGGACGAGCTGGACATCCAGGGCCACGCCATCGAGGCGCGCATCAACGCCGAGAACCCGGACAAGAATTTTTTGCCGGCCACGGGCACGCTGCACGTGTACCGCAAACCGGCGGCCAGCAGCTTCGAGATCGACGAGGTGCGGGTGGACGACGGCGTGCGCGAGGGCGACGCCATCAGCCCCTACTACGACTCGATGATCGCCAAGCTCATCGTCTGGGGCGCCACGCGCGAAGAGGCGCTGGGCAAGCTGGACGCCGCGCTGGCCGAGATGCGCATTGTCGGCGTGCAGACCAACGTGCAGTTTCTGCGCCGCGTGCTGGCCACGCCCTCGTTCAGCCAGGCCCGGCTGGACACGGCGCTGATCCCGCGTGAGGCCGACAGCCTGTTCAAACAGGACCCGATTGGGGTCGACATGGCGGTGGCCTCGGCCGTGGCGCAGACGGTGCTGGCCGAGCAGGACGCCCAGAGCCACGACCCGTTCAGCCGCGTGGATGGCTTTCGCTCGCACGGCGTGGCTTCGCGCCGCATCGACCTGCAGTACGCCGGCCAGCCGGTGGTGGCCAAGCTGCGCTACCTCGACGACGGCCTGCAGCTGAAGGTCGGCGAGGGCGAAGCCGCGGCGCTGGATTTCCGGCGCCAGCCCGACGGCCGCATCGACGTGCGCTACGCCGGCCGGCGCGAGGTGGTGCAGGTGTTCGCGCGCGGCGAGGTGATGCACGTGTTCGGCACGCAAGGCGCCACCCTGATCACCGAGCTGGACGTGCTGACCCACTCCAGCGAAGGCGTGGCGGAGGGCGGACGCCTGACCGCGCCGATGCCGGGCAAGGTGGTCTCGGTGGCCGTGCGGGCCGGCGACAAGGTCAGGAAAGGGCAGGCCCTGGCGGTGATGGAGGCCATGAAGATGGAGCACACCATCGCCGCGCCGCAGGACGGCGTGGTGGACGAAGTGCTCTATGCGCCCGGTGACCAAGTGGCCGAAGGTGCTGAATTGCTGCGTTTGGGCACGGGGACTTGAGCGCCTGTCCATCGCAAATCATTCACTATTTGCTATATTTATAATAGCTAAAAGCGATCTATCCACGCTGGCCTCTGGCCGTTTATTGTCTCAAACCGGCCGCACACCCCTGCCAAAAGGCCGCGGAGCAGGCCATGCGAGGGGCCGCTGCGCACGGCCGCTCCGAAGCGGCCGGCCCGCCCCCCAGTGGGGGGAAGCGCCGTCAGGCGCATCGGGGGGCGTGGTGATCACCCCAGCTGTGCGAACGGCATCGTCTGCTTGACCAGGATCACCGTGCACGGCGCCCGCATGGCGACCTTGATCGGCACCGTGGCCACGAAGCGCTGCAACTGCAGGCCGTGCGTGGCCGCCCCCATCACGATCATGGTGACGGCGTTGGCCTCGGCGTAGCGCACGATGGCGTCGGCCGGGTCGCTGTCTTCCAGCACGTGGTAGGACACCTGGCGGCCCTCCAGCCGCAGGCCCTGAGCCCAGTTCTTGAGCATGCTCAGCATGCTGCGGTGCAGCGTGGTTTCGCTGCGGCTGGCGTCCGAGTTGCTGGCGGCGCTGGGCGACAGCACCGTCACCACCGCCAGGCGCGCGCCTGGCCGGATGCCCAGCGAGCGGTCCACGGCCTGGCGCAGCGAGAACAAGGTGGCGTCGCTGACGTCGTGGTGCGGCACGGCCACCATCAAAATTGGCACCTCGCTGATCTGGCGCGCGGGCAGGGGGCTGGGCTGGTACTGCTGGCCGGCGGCGCGAACCCAGCGCTTGAAATGGGTGCGAAAGCCGGTGCCCTTCAGGCGCTTGCCGCGTTCGGTGATCTGGATCTGGTCGGGGTGCGTCAGATCGAAAGCCAGGTGCGCGGCCGAGGGGTAGCGGTCGGCGGCGGCGGGCTCCAGGCAGCGCAGGATGACTTCCTGCAGCCAGCCGGGCAGCGTGGGGCGGCGCGCGCGCGGTGGCTGCGGGTCCATCCACAGGCGCTGGCGCAGGCCGCTCTGGCCGGACGGCGCGCCAAAGGGCAGCTCGCCGGTGGCCAGCTCGTACAGCATCACGCCGATGGCAAACACGTCGCTGCGCGGGTCACCGCGCACGCCCACCACCTGTTCGGGCGACATGTAGGCCGGCGAGCCGACCGCCTGGCGCATCTCCTCGGCCAGCAAATCCGGGTAGTGGGCGTGGAAGGACAGGCCAAAGTCGAGCAGCACGGCCGAGCCGTCGTCGCGGATCAGCACGTTGGCCGGCTTCAGATCCAGGTGCACGGCGTTCTGCTGGTGCATGGCGTGGGCGGCCACGGCCACGGCCGCACCCAACTGCGCCAACTGCTGGGGCACGAGCGGCTGGCCGCCGATGACCTGGTCCAGCCAGTGGTCGAGGGTCTGGCCGGCGACGTACTCCATCACCAGATAGGGCAGCACCGACAAGTCGCCTGCCGCCACCAGGCGCGGCACGTGCGGGCCGCTCAAGGCCTGCATCATCTGGTGTTCGACCTCGAAGCTGACGATGTTCTCGGCGCCGTCGCCCACCGTCATGCGCGGCACCTTCATCACCATCGGAAATGGCGCGGCGCGGCCGTCGGCGTAGTCCACCTTGTGGATCAACGCCATGCCGCCCTTGTGCAACATCTCGCCCAGCACGAAGCCGTCGACCAGGGCGCCGGGTTGCGGGTGGCTCATCGTCCCTGCTCCAGGCGGTCGGCGAAGAAGGCCGGCATGGGCGTGCCGCGGATGGCCGCCGCAGCCGCCTGCACGTCGTAGGGCACGCGATGGAAGGTGAGCTGCTGCGCGGCCTCGTCGAACATCGTGTACATGGCCTCGATGCGGCCGTCGCGCGGCTGGCCGACCGAGCCCACGGTGGCCAGCCAATGCCGATGCCGCGGCACCGGGATCGGCACGCCCGGCGTGGGGCTGAACGGCATCAGCTTGCCGGCGCCGCCGCGGAAGTACAGGGTCTGTAGGTGCACGTGGCCGCCAAACACGTAGCGCACCTGCTCGTGGCCCAGTGGCGGCGTGCTGGCGGCGTCGATACTGCTGGCGGCCAGCGCGGGGGTTTCCACGTAGCGCCAGCTGCCGGGCGCGTCGGCGCTGGCGTGCACCAGCAGCACGCTGCCCTCGGCGCGGGTCATGGGCAGATCGGCCAGGAAGGCGCTTTCGGCGCTGTTCAACTGCTGCTGCGTCCAGGCCACGCCGGTGTGGCCCATGTCGGTCTCGCCGCTTGGCGGCTGCGTGGCGTAGTGGTCGTGGTTGCCCTTGACCGCCAGGGCGCCGTGCGCCACCTTGTCCATGACGCAGCGCACCACGTAGGCCGGATCGGCACCGTAGCCGACCAGATCGCCGAGAAAGGCGTAGCGCTCGGCGCCCGCGGCCTCGGCGTGGGCCAGGCAGGCGTCCAGCGCCTGGCGGTTGGCGTGGATGTCGGAGAGCAAGGCAAGCTTCATGGCACGGTCCGGGGCAGGGGGCAAAGCCATCATACGGTCCAAGGCCGACCGCGTGCGCGCCGACGACCCGGCGGCCAAGTCGCTAAACTGCCAGAAGACACTTTCAGACAACTTGCGAGAGAGAGATACCCATGAGCCTGCCCACCCGCGTGCGCATTGTGGACGTCGGCCCGCGCGACGGCTTGCAGAACGAGAAACAACCGGTGCCCGCCGCGGCCAAGGTCGAGCTGGTGCGGCGCCTGCAGGACGCCGGTCTGCGTGAGATCGAGGTCACCTCCTATGTCAGCCCCAAGTGGGTGCCGCAGATGGCCGACAACCACGAGGTGATGAGCGGCATCGAACGCCGGGCCGGGGTGCGCTATTCGGTGCTCACGCCAAATCTGAAGGGCTTCGAGGCGGCGCTGGCCGACCGCCCGGATGAAATCGTGGTGTTCGGCGCCGCCAGCGAGGCCTTCAGCCAGAAGAACATCAACTGCTCCATCGCCGAGAGCATCGAGCGCTTCGCCCCCGTGGTGCAGGCCGCCCGGGCCGCCGGCATCGCCGTGCGCGGCGCCATGAGCTGCACCGTGGGCTGCCCGTATGAGGGCGAGATCGCCCCCGAGAAGGTCGGCTACCTGGCCGGCCTGATGAAGGGCATCGGCGTCGAGCGCGTCGACGTCGCCGACACCATCGGCGTGGGCACGCCGCGCAAGGTGCAGGCGGCGCTGCAGGCCACGCTCCAGCATTTCGAGCTGGACCAGGTGTCCGGCCACTTCCACGACACCTACGGCCAGGCGCTGTCCAACACCCTGGCGGCGCTGCAGATGGGGGTCTGGAATCACCAGTCCTCGGTGGCCGGCCTGGGCGGTTGCCCTTACGCCAAGGGCGCCACCGGCAACGTGTCCACCGAAGACCTGGTCTACCTGTTGCAAGGCATGGGCATCGACACCGGCATCGACCTCGACAAGCTGATCGACGCCGGCCAATACATCAGCGATGTGCTGGGCCGCAAGCCCAATTCGCGCGTGGCCACGGCGGTGTTGAACAAGCGTGCGGCATGAAACACCCCCCTGAGCTGCTGCGCCGCTTCCCCCCGCTCTCGCTGCGCTGCGCTCCGCGGGCAGGGGGACGACGCCTGCGCGGCGGGGCGGCCCTTGCGCGGCGTCCGCTGGTTCTGCGCCGCGCTCAGGTCGCGCGTCGTGAGGCTTGCAGCGTGTGGTGGTGTTGCTGAGAGGCTCTCAATGGAATTTCATGTCTGGCTGGCTTACTTTGCCGCCGCCTGGGTGATTGCTCTATCGCCCGGCTCGGGCGCGGTGCTGTCGATGTCGCACGGCCTGGCCTACGGGGTGCGCGCGAGCAGCGCCACCATCGCCGGCTTGCAGATCGGGCTGGCGCTGATCCTGCTGGTGGCGGGCGCGGGCGTCGGCGCGGTGCTCATCGCCTCGGCCACGGCTTTCACGGTGGTCAAGTTCGTCGGTGCCGCCTACCTGATCTGGCTGGGCTGGCGCCAGTGGCGCGCCCCGGTGGCCGCGGCCGAGCGGATGGTCGACGCGGCGGCGGCCCCCGCGGTGCCTGCCGCTCCCCGCCCGCCCAGCGTGCGCGAACGCGTGCTGCTGGGCCTGTTCACCAACGTCACCAATCCCAAGGGCATCGTCTTCATGGTGGCGGTGCTGCCGCAGTTCATCGACCCCAAGCGCCCGCTGGCGCTGCAACTGGCCATTTTGCTGGTCACCACCATCGCCACCGACGTGGTGGTGATGCACGGCTACGCCTTTCTCGCCTCGCGCGCGCAGCGCTGGCTTTCCACCGCCCGCGCACGCCGGCGCCAGAACCGCGTGTTCGGCGGCGTGCTGATGGCCATGGGCGCCAGCCTGTTCATGGTCAAGCGGGCGGCGGGGTGAGCTGAACTGAACACATGAAGGACATCGGATAAGCCCATGAGCGACATTGCCCAAGACAAACTTCCCCCCGGCGTGCAGCGGGTCACCGAGGCGCTGCTCGCGCTGGGCCATCCGCGCCAGCCGGTGATGCTGGACGACGCGGCGCGCACCGCGCAGCAGGCGGCCGACGCGCTGGGCGTGGCGCTGGGGCAGATCGCCAAGAGCATCGTCTTTCGCCGCAAGAGCGACGACGCGGCGGTGCTGGTGGTCACCTCGGGCGACCGGCGCGTGGACGAGAAGAAGGTCGAGGCGCTGGTCTGCGCCGGCGGCGGCAAGCTGGGCCGCGCCGACGCCGAGTTCGTCAAGGCCAAGACCGGTTTCTCGATTGGCGGCGTGTCGCCGGTCGGCCACGCCGGCCCGGTGGTGACCCTGATCGACCGCGATCTGCTGCGCTTCGCCGAGGTCTGGGCCGCCGCCGGGCACCCGCATGGCGTGTTCCCGCTGCAACCGCGCGATCTGGAGCGCCTCACCGGCGCGCCGGTGGCCGACGTGGTGCAGGCGCCGGTGGCGGCCTGATCGAATTTCGCTCCTAAAAAAATAGCTACCTAGGAAATGTCCACGCCGGCTGTCGTTTATTTTGACCCTGAAACCGGGCCCGCCCCCGTGCCCTCGCCCTGCGTGCAGGTGTGCCGGCTCGACGCCACCACCGGCTGGTGCGAGGGCTGCCAGCGTCGCCTGGAGGAGATCGGCGGCTGGAGAGCCCTGGACGAGGCCGGCAAGCGCGAGATCTGGCGCCGCGTGCTGCAGCGCCGGGCCGTCGCCCGCTGTTCCCGCCCACCACCGCCGACGCCATGAAACGCATTGATTTTTACCTCGATTTCATCTCGCCCTACGCCTACCTGGCGTTCGAGCGCCTGCCTCGGGCGTTGGAAGGTCTGGCCTACGAAGTGCGCTACTGCCCGATCCTGTTTGCCGGCCTGCTCAAGCACCATGGCCAGTTGGGGCCGGCCGAGATTCCGGCCAAGCGCGACTGGACCTACCGCCAGGTGCTGTGGCTGGCGCAAGAGCTGGGCGTGCCGCTGCGGATGCCGGCCGCGCACCCGTTCAACCCGCTCGGCCTGCTGCGTCTGGCCTGGGCCTGCGCGCGCCAGGGCGCGCCGAACCGCTACGTGTGCGAGGCGCTGTTCCGGCATGTCTGGGCCGCGGATGGCGCGGCGGCCGACGATCCGCGGCGCCTGACCGAGCTGGCGACCCGGCTGGCCCCCGCCGAGGAGCCGAACGGCGACGCCGCCAAGCAGCAACTGCGCCAGGCCACCGAGGCCGCGCTGGGTGCCGGGGTGTTCGGCGTGCCCAGCTTCGTGGTCGACGGGCGCCTGTTCTGGGGGCTGGATGGCCTGCCCCTGCTGCGCGCCCATCTGGCCGGCGATGCGGGCCTGGAGGCGCTCTGGCAGGCCGGTGCAAGCGTCGCGCAAGGCAGGGGGCGCGAAATCGGGGGACGTGGCCCGGCGGCCTGATTCCCGGGCTCGCGCCCGCCATGCCCAACGCTTTCAACTTCAACGCCTCCCCCTTCGACAGCCTGACCCCGCCCGAGCAGCACCTGGTGCGCGACTCGGTCGACATCGCCTACTTCCGCGAGGGCGAGGTGGTGCTGGAGCCGGGTGCCGCCGCCACCCACCTGTTCGTGCTGATCAAGGGCTACGTGCACCAGCAGGAGGGCGAGGAGATCCTCACCACCTACGGTCCGGACGACTGCTTTGACGGCCGCAGCCTGGTGTCCGGCAAGGTCAGCAGCCGCTTCGTGGCGGCCGAGGAGGTGGTGGCCTACGAACTCAAGCGCGACGCCGTGCTGAGCCTGATCGCCGGCAACGCCCATTTCGGCGCGCTGCTGTTCTCGGATCTGAGCAACAAGCTCAGCGCGCTGTCCGAACGCCAGAACCAGCACCAGATGCAGTCGCTGACCCTGGCGCGGGTGGACGAGGCGCTGTTGCGCCCGGTGCACCTGGTCGACGCCGGCGCCAGCATCGTCGAGGTGGTGCGCGTGTTCCAGGAGCAGCGCGCCACCAGCGTGCTGGTGCAAGACCACGGCCAGCAGCCGCCGCGCACCGGCATCTTCACCACCACCGCGCTGCAGCGCGCCATCCTGGATGGCCGGCCGCTGGACCAGCTGGCGGTGGGCGAGCTGAGCAATTTCGACCTGGTCACCGTGGCGCCTTCCGATCAGATCGGTGACGCCATGACCCTGATGCTGGGCCGGCGCGTGCACCGCGTGGTGGTGATGGACGGCGAGCGCCACGTCGGCGTGCTGGAGGCGCTGGATTTGTTCAGCTTCCTGGCCAACCACTCGCACATGATCACGGTGATGATCGAGCAGGCGAGCGACCTGGACGCGCTGGCCCAGGCCGCCGGGCAGATCACGCGCCTGATCGGCGTGCTGCAGCGCGGCGGCACGCGCGTGGCCCTGATCGCGCAGCTGGTGCAGCAGCTCAACGCGCGGCTGTTCGAGCGCGCCTGGCAGATGATCGCCCCGGCCGAACTGCGCGCCGCCAGTTGCCTGTTCGTGATGGGCAGCGAGGGGCGCGGCGAGCAACTGCTGAAAACCGACCAGGACAACGGCCTGATCCTGCGCGACGACTACCTGCCGCCGCCCGATCTGGCCGACATCTGCGCGCGCTTTTCCGCCGCGCTGGCACGCTTTGGCTACCCGCCTTGCCCGGGCGGCATCATGCTCAGCAACCCGCTGTGGCGCGGCAGCGTCGGCGAATTCAGCCAGCGCGCCCGCCAGTGGCTGGCCGAGGCCGGCGAGACCGACCTGATGAACCTGGCCATCTTCATGGACGCGCACACCGTGGCCGGCGACGACGGCCTGCTGCAGCAG
The DNA here is from genome assembly GCA_020161215.1 of Pseudomonadota bacterium. Classification (GTDB taxonomy): domain Bacteria; phylum Pseudomonadota; class Gammaproteobacteria; order Burkholderiales; family Burkholderiaceae_C; genus Ottowia. The sequence goes on along the minus strand of JAIUOM010000007.1, from coordinate 1,937 downwards.
GTGCGCGCCGCCGTGGCGCGCATGGCCACCGACAGCGACGCGCTGCTGGCGCGCTTTGCCTCGGCCATCGACGCCTTTGGCAGCGGCACCGGGTTCTGGAACCGGTTGCTGGGCATGGGCGAGTACGAACGCCAGATCAACCTGAAGAAGCTGGCGCTGTTTCCGCTGGTGCATGGCGTGCGCGCGCTGGCCCTGGCCCAGCACGTGGGCGCCACCGGCACGGCCGATCGCGTCGCCGCGCTGGTGCGCGACGGCACGCTGGGCGCCGAGATGGGCGGCGAGCTGGTGCAGACCTTGCACCTGTTGATGTCGCTCAAGCTCAAGGCCGGCCTGCTCGAGCTGGACACCGGCAAGCCGGTCACCGGCGAAGTGGCGCTGGACAAGCTGGGCAGCCTGGAGCGCGATCTGCTCAAGGACGCGCTGGGCGTCGTCAAACGCTTCAAGCAGGTGCTGCACCAGCGCTTCCGGCTGGACGTGCTGTGAGCCCGCGGCGCCGCTCGACCGAGACCTGGTGGCAGGCGCTGCGGCGCGGCTGGCGGGTGTACCACCTGGGCCTGCCCGAGTTCCGTTTCATGTTCGAGCCGCCGCCGCCCAATGAATGGGTGGCGCTGGACTGCGAAACCACCGGCTTGAACGTGCGCAGCGACGAGATCATCGCCATCAGCGCCGTGCGCATCGTCGGCAAGCGCATCCTGACCAGCGAGCGGCTGGAGTTGCTGGTGCGGCCCGAAAAAGGCGTGTCGGCCGACAGCATCCGCGTGCACCGCCTGCGCGAGCAGGACGTGGCGGACGGCCTGCACATCGACGAGGCGGTGAAACGGCTGATGCAGTTCATCGGCAGCCGGCCGCTGGTCGGCTACTACCTGGAATTCGACGTGGCCATGCTGAACCGCGCCATCTGGCCGCTGCTGGGCCAAGGGCTGCCGCAGCCCACGGTGGAGGTGTCGGCCCTGTACCACGACCACAAATTCCGCCAGCTGCCGCCCTCGCACCAGCAGGGCAACGTCAATATCGACCTGCGCTTTGCCACGCTGATGGACGATTTGGACCTGCCCCAGCGCGAGGCGCACGACGCCTTGAACGACGCCGTGATGGCCGCGCTGGCCTTCATCAAGCTGCGCGATCTGCACGAACGCTCCTGAATCGATAGCTTCTTAGGAAGTATCCACGCCGGCATACGGGTTATTTGACCCTGAATCGCCGAACGCCGAAGAAAAAACGGGCCCCGAGGGGCCCGTTTCCAAAACGGCCCGCCGCGTGGCGGGCCCGGTGTGACAGCCGTCTGGGTCAGTGGCCCGAGGCCCCCGAGGCGCCGAAGCCGGTTTCGGAACGCACCTGCTGGGCCGGGTAGGCGGCGCGCTCGGCCTGGGCGTTCTTGCTCTTGTCCAGCACCGAGAACAGCCAGATGCCGACGAAGCCGATGGTCATGGAGAACAGCGCCGGCGAGCTGTAGGGGAACAGCGCCGAGCCCTTGGGGTTGCCCAGCGTGGCTTCCCACACCGAGGGCGACACCACCGTGAGGCCGACCGAGGAGATCAGGCCCAGGAAGCCGCCGATCACCGCGCCCTTGGTGGTGCAATCCTTCCACAGCACCGACAGCAGCAGCACCGGGAAGTTGGCCGAGGCCGCGATGGCAAACGCCAGCGACACCATGAAGGCGATGTTCTGCTTCTCGAAGATGATGCCCAGCAGCACGGCGATGATGCCCAGCGCGATGGTGGTGATGCGCGAGACGCGCAGTTCCTTGGCGCTCTCGGCCTTGCCGTTCTTGAACACCGTGGCGTACAGGTCGTGCGACACGGCCGAGGCGCCCGACAGCGTCAGACCGGCCACCACCGCCAGGATGGTGGCGAAGGCCACGGCCGAGATGAAGCCGTAGAACACGTTGCCGCCCACGCTCTTGGCCACCAGCACCGCCGCCATGTTGGCCGTGCCGG
>JAIUOM010000194.1 GCA_020161215.1 Pseudomonadota bacterium | reverse complement strand
GTGTTGAAGAAGATGGGCGCGATCTTGCCGCCCAGCGTGACGCCGCCAAAGCGCTTGTTGGGCACGAAGGGAATGTCCTGGCCGGTGGCCCAGATGACCGAGTTGGTGGCCGATTTGCGGCTGGAGCCGGTACCCACCACATCGCCCACGTAGGCGACCAGGTTGCCCTTTTTCTTCAAGTCTTCGATGAACTGGATCGGGCCGCGCACGCCGTCTTTTTCGGGCTTGAAGGCCGCGTCGGGGCGCGTGTTCTTCAGCATCGCCAGGTAGTGCATGGGGATGTCGGGGCGCGTGGTGGCGTCCGGCGCCGGCGACAGATCGTCGGTGTTGGTCTCGCCCGGCACCTTGAACACGGTGACGGTGATCTTCTTGGCCACCTCGGGGCGGCTGGTGAACCACTCGGCATCGGCCCAGCTCTGCATCACTTCCTTGGCCTTGGCGTTGCCGGCCTTGGCCTTGTCCGCCACATCGTTGAAGAAGTCGAACATCAACAAGGTCTTCTTCAGGCCAGTGGCGGCGACATCGGCCACCTCGGCATCGTCCAGCAGCTCGATCAGCGGGTGCACGTTGTAGCCGCCGACCATGGTGCCGAGCAGCTCGGTGGCCTTGGCCTTGTTGATCAGACCCACCTTCAGGTCGCCGTGCGCCACGGCGGCCAGGAAGCTGGCCTTGACCTTGGCCGCGTCGTCCACGCCCGGGGGCACGCGGTGCGTCAGCAAATCGAGCAGCTCGGCGCCGTTTTCGCCGGCGGGCGGGTTCTTGATCAGCTCGATCAGTTCGCCGGTCTGCTGGGCACTGAGCGGCAGCGGCGGGATGCCCAGCGCGGCGCGCTCGGCGACATGGTCACGGTAGGCTTTCAGCATCTTCTTTCTCCTGCTAGACAAATTCACGGCCCAAGGAAAAACTGGCCCCGGGGCTCGCGGGACATTTCAATGTGGTGATCGGGGAACGGGGGCTTGGCTATTTGCCGCCACCGAGCAGATCGACTTGCGGTTGCGCCTTGAGTTGCGCGGCGAACTCGCGCTGCACCGGCGCCTGGCAATCGTCGGCCACGCGCTGGCCGAGCTTTTGGTTCATCAGCATCGACTTGTTGCCCAGTTGCAGCCACAGCGCTCCGGCACGGTTGTCTTCCAGGCGGATGGCGCCGGTGCGGCTTTCCACCGGGTGCATGTGGTAGATCTGCTTGCCGGTGGAGACCACGAAAAAGCCTGGGTTCCGCTCGTCGGGCCGCACCGTGACGTCGGCGCCCAACTCGCAGTCGATCTTGCCGGTGTGGATTTGCTTGGCGATGGCCATCTCGGCCACGGTCAGCGGCTGCATGATCGCTGGCGGCTCGACCGGGGTATTGGCCTCGACGCGGCGTGCCGTCTGCGCCGACACCCCCTTGCTGGTCTTGGTCGAGGACTTGCCGCTGGCGGCCTTGGCCGAGCTGCTGCTCTTTTTCTGGGAAGACTTGGCCGGTGCTTTCTTCTCGGCCGTTGATTTCTGGGCCGAGCCCGCGGTCTGCGCCTGGGCGGCGCCCAACGACAGGCCCAACATGGCGGCAAAGGAAGCGACAACAAGCATTTTCATGGTGCGCAAACTCTCTAGAAGGACGTCAATGGGAAGATGATGACATGCCCGCCGGCTCAAAACCAGGGCGCCACCTCGGCCGGCAAGGCGCGGCCGGTGGCGTGGGCGCGCTCCAGGACCTGCCAAAAATGCCGGTAGCTGGCCCGGTCGTGCAAGGCGCCGGCGTGGCTGATCGGGGCCCAGTCGGCCCGCGCCGCGGCCAGCAGGATGGCGCTGGCGGTCTCGATCTGCCGCTCGTCGGGCGAGAACGCCTCAAGGATGGGCCGGATCTGACTGGGGTGGATGCTCCACATGCGGGTGTAGCCGAACTCGCGCGCGGCGCGGCGGGCGGCGGTGCGCATGGCGGCCACGTCGCTGAACTCGGTCACCACGCAGTGCGAGGGCACCTTGCCGAAGGCGTGCGCCGCGGAGGCGATTTCCATCTTGGCGCGCAGCACCAACGGGTGGGTGAATTGCCCCTCGAGCCCCATCCCGTCGGCCGGAATGGCCCCGGCATGCGCGGACACGAAATCCATCAGGCCAAAGCTGAGCGACTGCACGCGCGGGTGCGCCGCGATGTCGAACGCGCGGTGCACGGCACCCGGAGATTCAATCAAAACTTGTAGCGGCAAGCCCAATGGATACGCCGACAAAAGCGCTTTTTCGGCCCGAATCACGTCGTCCACCGACTCCACCTTGGGAATCATGATATGGGCCAGGTGCGGCCCCGCCTTGCCCGCGATCTGGGCCACATCGGCCTCGAACGCCGGGTGATCGACCGGGTGCACACGCACGCCCACGCGCGCCTGCGGCGCGGCGCCCAGGGCCAGCTCGGTGACCAGCAAGGCGTGCTCGGCCTCGCCGCCCACGGGCGCGCCGTCCTCGCAGTCCAGCGTGACGTCGAACACGCAGGTGCCGAACTCCTCGGCCATCTCGGTCTGCAGCTGCAGGCTCTTGCGCATGCGCGCCTCGACGCCGCTGTAGTGGTCGCAAACCGGCAGCAGGCCGGCGATGGCCTGCGCCCCAAGCAAAACGTCGCGAGGATGAGTCATGTCAAATTCAAAGGGCCTGTGCCAAAGCGGAAACCAGTGGCCGCGGAGCAGGCCGAGCCAGCGAACGCCATGGAAGGGCTTGGCCCGCCCACTGGCGTTGTCCCCCCTCGCGCGGCAGAGAGGGGAAGGCGCGTCAGCGACTCAGGGGGGAGCGTCACAGCAAATGCTTGACGCCGTCCTGCTCGCCCTGCAGCTCGGCCAGCGTCTTGTCGATGCATTGCTGGCTGAAGGCGTCGATGGGCAGGCCCTCGATCACCTTGTACTCGCCGTTGGCGGTGGTGACCGGGAAACCGAACACGATGTCCTTGGGAATGCCGTACCAGCCCTGCGACGGGATGCCCATGGTGACCCACTCCTCGCCGGTGCCCAGCGCCCAGTCGCGCATGTGGTCGATGGCGGCGTTGGCGGCCGACGCGGCGGACGACAGGCCACGCGCCTCGATGATGGCGGCGCCGCGCTTGCCCACCGTGGGCAGGAACACGTTGGCGTTCCAGTCCTGGTCGTTGATCATGTCCCTGACGCTCTTGCCGTCGATGGTGGCAAAGCGGTAGTCGGCGTACATGGTGGGCGAGTGGTTGCCCCAGACGGTGAGCTTCTTGATGTCCTTGACGGCCTTGCCGGTCTTGGCGGCGATCTGGCTGGCGGCGCGGTTGTGGTCCAGGCGCAGCATGGCGGTGAAGTTCTTGGCCGGCAGGCTGGGCGCGGACTTCATGGCGATGTAGGCGTTGGTGTTGGCCGGGTTGCCCACCACCAGCACCTTCACGTTGCGGCTGGCCACCTTGTCCAGCGCCTTGCCCTGGGCGGTGAAGATCTGGGCATTGGCGGCCAACAGGTCGGCGCGCTCCATGCCAGGGCCACGCGGGCGGGCACCGACCAGCAACGCGTAGTCGGTGTCCTTGAAGGCGGTCATCGGGTCGGAATGGGCTTCCATGCCGGCCAGCAGCGGGAACGCGCAGTCTTCCAGCTCCATCATCACGCCCTTGAGCGCCTTCTGGGCCTTTTCGTCCGGAATTTCCAGCAATTGCAGAATCACGGGCTGGTCCTTGCCCAGCATCTCGCCGGAGGCAATGCGAAACAGCAGGGCGTAACCGATCTGGCCAGCGGCACCAGTGACGGCAACGCGAACGGGCTTCTTGCTCATGGAAAAACTCCGATGGGTAGTGATGAAAGTATGACCACCGAAGCGCCGCCATCACGCCGCTTTGCCTGCGTGCTGGAACGCCTTCCGGTGCAGCCCCCGAGTTTATCCGCGAAAACCCTGAGGGTCAATTTGTCTTGTGTCTTATATAAGATATGATTGCCTGGCCGCTGCTCGTGAAAACTCCGCCGCCGATGGCCACCGCCGCACCTTCCCCCGCCCCCCCCGACACCAGCTCCGCGCCACAGACGAGCTGGGCCGGACAGGCGCCCTCCTTCAGCCCGCTGTACCAGCAGATCAAGGGCCTGATCCTGCAAAGCCTGCAGCAGGGCGAATGGAAACCGGGCGAGGTGATCCCCAGCGAATTCGACTTGGCGGCCCGCTTCAAGGTCAGCCAGGGCACCGTGCGCAAGGCGGTGGACGAGCTGGCCGCCGAGAACCTGCTGGTGCGCCGCCAGGGCCGTGGCACCTTCGTGGCCACGCACGCCGAGCAGCAGGTGCAGTACCGCTTCCTGCGCCTGCAACCGGACAGCGGCACGGTGGACAGCGAGGGCCCGGCGCAGCGCGACTTCGTCGATTGCCGGCGCCAGCGCGCCACGGCCGAGATCGCGCGCGCCCTCGGCCTGCGCGCCGGCGACACGGTGCTGCAGGCGCGCCGCCTGCTGCGCTTTGCGGGCGTGCCGACCATCCTCGAGGACATCTGGTTGCCTGGCGGCCCATTCAAGGGCTTGACCGCCGAGCGCCTGTCGCAGTACCACGGACCGATGTACGCGCTGTTTGAAGCCGAGTTCGGCGTGCGCATGGTGCGTGCCGACGAGAAACTGCGCGCCGTGCTGCCCGACGAGGCGCAGGCGACGCTGCTCGAAGTCGCCGCCGGGGCGCCCCTGCTCAGCGTCGAGCGCACCGCCTACACCTACAACGACGTGCCCATGGAGCTGCGCCGCGGCCTGTACCGCACCGACACCCACCACTACCGAAATCAGCTCAACTGACGGCGCCGTCCTGCCGCCCCTGGGCGCGTTCGGGCGAAATGCTGCAGTCAGCTTGTTGCGTTGCAATAGAATTTACCGGTTACCCCCGACAACAACTACAACGCCGTCTCCCATCTTTCACGAGAGTTGCCCCCATGAGTGAAACAGCAAAGCCCCGGCCCGAGTTCCGCAACATCAACATCTTCACCGACGTGCGCACCTACCGGCTGCCGCTGGCCGGCCTGGTGTCGATCCTGCACCGCGTCAGTGGCGCGATCATGTTTGTCCTGCTGCCTTTCATCATCTGGCTGTTCGACAAATCGGTGTCGTCCGAGATTTCCTTCGGCCAGTTCACTTCCGCCTTCAGCGCCGGTCTGTGGTTCTTCCCGGGCTGGATCATCAAGCTGGTGGCGTTGGCCCTGATCTGGGCCTACCTGCACCACCTCATTGCCGGCGTGCGCCACCTGTACATGGACGCCACGCACTCGGTCACCAAGGAGTTCGGCAGAAGCTCGGCGGTGGTCACCCTGGTGCTCAGCATCGGCCTGACCCTGATCCTGGGCGCCAAGCTGTTCGGACTGTACTGATTTCAAGAAAAAAAGGAGTAATCGAATGGCTGTGAATTACGGCGCCAAGCGCACCGTGGTCGGTGCGCACTATGGTCTGCGCGACTGGCTGGTGCAGCGCTTCACCGGCGGCCTGATGGCCGTGTTCACCCTGATCGTGCTGGCACGCGTGCTGTTCGCGCAAGGCCCGATCGGCTACGACCTGTGGGCTGGCGTGTTTGCGCCGCAGTGGATGAAGGCGCTCACGTTCGCCGTCATCGTGGCCTTGATCTGGCACGCCTGGGTGGGCGTGCGCGACATCCTCATGGACTACGTGCCGCCGATGGGCGTTCGCCTGCTGGTGCAGGTGCTGTCCATTATCTGGCTGGTGGGCTGCGGCGGCTGGGCGCTGCAGGTGCTGTGGCGCCTCTGAGAGGCTTTGCCCGACTCCGCTGACAAGAACTACCGAACCACGACCATGAGTTACACCAAAGACAAAGTCATCACCCGCAAATTCGACGTCGTGATCGTCGGCGCTGGCGGCTCCGGCATGCGCGCTTCGCTGCAACTGGCGCGCGCCGGCCTGAACGTCGCCGTCCTGTCCAAGGTCTTCCCGACCCGTTCGCACACGGTCGCTGCCCAAGGCGGCGTCGGCGCCTCGCTGGGCAACATGAGCGAGGACAACTGGCACTACCACTTCTACGACACCATCAAGGGCTCCGACTGGCTGGGCGACCAGGACGCCATCGAGTTCATGTGCCAGCAGGCACCCAAGGTGGTGTACGAGCTTGAGCACTTCGGCATGCCGTTCGACCGCAACCCCGACGGCACCATCTACCAACGCCCGTTCGGCGGCCACACCGCCAACTACGGTGAAAAACCCGTGC
>JAIUOM010000193.1 GCA_020161215.1 Pseudomonadota bacterium | reverse complement strand
CGGCAGGAGGCCACACGCCCCGCCTCCATCAATGACCTGACGCGCCGGCGCCCGGTCGTTGCCGGCGGGCGGGTCAATGGGTGTCCTCGGCCGAGGGGTCGATCCAGCCGACATGGCCGTCGGCCCGGCGATAGACCACGCTGACCCGGCCGTGCCCGGCATGGCGGAACACCACCACCGGGGCGCCGGTGATGTCGAGCTCGACCACCGCGTCCGCCACCGAGAGGGCGGGCAGGCGGGTCATCCGCTCGGCCACCACGGTGGGGCTCCAGCCGGTGAGCTCGACCTCGTCGGCCTCTTCCTCGTCCGGCACCGGGCTCAGGATGTAGCTCTGCGCGGCGAAGCCCGCATTGGCCGAGCCGCCGTGCCGGTCCTTCAGGCGATGCTTGTAGCGGCGCAGCCGCTTCTCGATCTTCTCGACCACCGAATCAGCGCAGGCATTGGCCTCGTGGCCGTTGCCGTGGGCCTGCAGGTCGACGCCCGAATCGAGATGCAGCATGCATTCCGAGCGATAGCCGGAGCCCTCGCGCGACACCGTGATGTGTCCCGACCATCCGCCATCGAAATATTTGGCGAGCACGTCGGAGACCCGATCGGTGAGCCGCAGCCGGAGAGCTTCCCCGACATCCATGTTCTTTCCGGAAACGCGTAGGGCCATGCGATTTGATCCCCTGTCGAACAGGCATTCAGCGGACGCCTGTTCTGATTTTACAAACCGGCCGGCCTTCAAGTGGTAGGATCGGTTCGCCGGCATGTCAACAAACCGCCGTCCGGCTGCCGCGGAAGCGCTGCAAATCCTCCATTTTCCGGCCACGGCCGAGCCTGGCGCATCGCCGGCGGCATGGCAGCGACCGGCGCCCTACCGTCGGCACTCACAGTTTGTGCATTTCATTTTGTTCGCAAATGGATAAAAATACACCGCCAGCCGCCAGTGGGGCCGAATCGGGTCATGATCAGCGCATCGCGCCTGCACAGTGCCCTCGACGCGATCAGCGAGCCGCTGGTGCTGCTGCGCGGCGAAGGCATCGCCGACGTTGTGGTAGCTGGCGCCCTGGATGACGAAGGTCGGCGCGGTGAAGGTGCCGCCGACATAGGTCGCGCCGCCGCCCATCCAGTGGGCGACACCGGTGCCGAGCAGATCGGTGCTGGCGGTGAGCTGGCGCAGGTTGACGGCATCCTGGGCGGCGGTCGCGTCCTCCACGTCGGTGATGCGGCGATTGCCGACCGCGACGGTGTCGTCCTCGTCGGCCACCGAGTTCGCGCCGATGGCGACGGCGTTGTGGCCCGTCACCACCGCATTGTCGCTGCCGTCGTTGGCGCCATCGGCAACGAAGTACGGATTGCTGTTGCCGGCCGTGATTCCCGCGATGGCGGCATTGAGCTGGCGCAGGTTGACCGCATCGGTGGCCTGGGTGCCATCGGCGACGTGGATGATCTGGCTCTCCCGGGCGCTGCTGCCCACCGAAACGGCGTAGTCGCGGTCGGCCACGGCCTGGTAGCCGATCGCCGTGCTGCCGACGTTGAGCGCCTGGCTCTGGTAGCCGAAGGCGTTGCTGTAGTCGCCCGCGCTGCGCACGCCCGCCCCCACGGCCAGCGAAGTCTCGCCACTGGCGATCGCGCCGCCGGAATAGGCATCCATCACGCCGTCTCCGTCGATGTCCACGTTCGGCTCGGGGATGCCTTCGCCCTGGAAGAACGTGGAAAGTGCCAGGCTGCCGCGGCCCCATGCCGTGGCGTAGTTGCCCAACGCCGCGCTCTGCTGGCCCTCCGCGCGGTTGTTTGCCCCCAGCGCGCTGCTGCCGAAGCCGCTGGCGAGGTTGGCGCGGCCGACCGCACTGCTGTTGCCGCCATTGGCGACGTTGAGGTTGCCCAGCGCGTTGCTGCCAAATCCGTTGGTTGCGTTGGAATACCCGATTGCACTGCTCAAGGCGCCGCCTGCGGTGTTGGCATGGCCGAATGCACTGCTGGCAACGGCAAGCGCCGCATTGCCGGAACCGAACGCGCTCGCGTCGATGCCGCTGGCGGCGTTGCCGTAGCCCACGGCACTGGCCCGCTCTCCGGCAGCGCCGTTGCCAATGCCGGCGGCCATCGCGCCTGCACCGGTGGCGCCGTCGTTGTTGTAGTTGCCCGCGGTCGCATCGCTGGAATTGACGCTGTAGAACCGGGTGTCGTCGCCGCCCGCGCCAGCGGCGGCAATGGCGGCATTCAACTGCGCCAGGTTGACCGCATCGGTATCGGCGGTGCCGGTTGCGATGTCGGTGATGCGGCGACTACCCACGGCGAAGGTGTTGTCCTCGTCGGCCACCGATCCTGCACCCAGCGCCACGCTGTTGGCGGCGGTGACCTGCGCTCCCCGGCCAATGGCCACCGCATCGAGCAGGTTGGCGCGCGCGCCGTAGCCCATGGCGATGGCGTTGCTGGCGGAGTTGGCCACGGCGGCGTCGCGTCCAAGGGCGATGGCGCTTTCGGCGTTGTTGCCTACTCGGGCACCGGTGCTGCTGGAATCGCTTGCACCGAAGGCAAGGGCGTACCGGGAGCTGGGACTGACCTGGCTGTAGCTGCCGAGGGCGCTGCTGTAGGCGCCGCTGGCGGTATTGTTGAAGCCGAAGACGCTGCTGGCGCTGCCCTCTGCCAAGCTGCCCACGCCGAACGCACTGCTGTGCTGGGCGTGGGCGTGGGTCGTCCGGTCGATTCCGACATCGAAGACGCCGTCGCGGTCCTCGTCGTACCAGCTCCCCACCGCCACGCTGTTGTGATAAGCAAACCCACCGGACCCGGCCTCGGTGCCGACGCCGAGGGCGACGCTGCTGTTGCCATGGGCAATCGCCCCTGCGCCGACGGCAACGCTACTCCTGCCTCTGGCGCTGCTGAACTCCCGGGTGCCAAGGGTGTCAATGATGCCGTTGCCGTCGCGGTCCCACACGCCGGAGACAACGAGGCTGTGCTCGCCGCTAGCCGCGCCGAGGCTTCCGAACGCACTGCTGTAAGTGCCGCCGGCGGTGTTGCGAAAGCCGAACGCGTTGCTGGCGCTGCCGCTGGCGGTGTTGTTGTAGCCGAAGGCATTGCTGGAGTTGCCGATGGCGGTGTTGATGCGACCGAAGGCATTGGCCGTGTTGTCGCATGTGGTGTTGCCCGCAGATGTGGCGCCATTGGCCAGCGTCGTGTTTTCCGCGCCCCTGTCCGTGCTGCCCGAGTCCGGGCAAGGCTGGTCGGCCCATGCCGGCATCGACATCGCGCCCAGCAGGGCCAGGGACAGCAGCGACAGGGCCGGCGGCGGCCGGCGGCGGGGATTCGGGTTCATGGCGGTGCCTTCCTTCGGATGGATGCCGACGGACCATCGGCGCAGGGGGGATATGCGAAACTCCGCACCAGCACAGGACACGCCCTGACGCACCCATGTCGTCGCCGTTGCCGCCACCGGAGGTCACCGCCCTGCTGCAGCGCGCCCGCGCCGGCGATGGCCAGGCGCTGGGCGACGCCTACGCGGCGGTCTACGAGGAGCTCAAGCGTGCCGCCCGCCTGCAGTTGCGCCGCGGACGCGGCCCGCTGGAAACCACCGCCCTGGTCCACGAGGCCTACCTCAAGCTGGCCGGCGGTTCGCCGCTGGCCGCCAGCGACCGCAACCACCTGCTGGCGCTGTCGGCGCGGGCGATGCGCCAGGTCCTGGTGGACGATGCGCGCATGCGCAAGGCCGACAAGCGCGGCGGCGGCCAGGAGGCGCTGACGCTGACCGCGCAGCTGGGTGCCGAGGAGCGCGCGGTGGTCGAGGTGCTGCAGCTGGACGAACTGCTCGAAGCGCTGCGTCGCGCCGACCCGCGCGCCGCGCAGATCGTCGAATTGCGTTGCTTCGGCGGCTACGAGGAAACCGAGATCGCCCAGATGCTGGAGATCAGCTACCGCACCGTGCGCCGCGACTGGCGCAAGGCGCGTGCCTTGCTGCTGGCGGAGATGGCCGGCGGCCGATGACACCGCGGCGCGATGGCGCGCGCGGGCGATCTTCGACGACATGGTGCGCCCCGCTGCCGATGCACGCATGCACCGGGTCGAGGCGGCGTGTGCCGGCGACGCCGCGCCGCAGGCGCCAGCCAGGCCGCGAACGCCGGCAGGCGCCGGGCGTGGAGGCGCCTCGTGGCATCAACTCACAAGCTGCGCAGCAGGCCGCGCAGCAGCTTCTTGCCCTTGCCTTCCTCTTCCTTGGGCGCTTCCTCCGCATCATTGCCGCGGCTGGCCGGGGCGTCCTGCAGGTTGCCGAAATCCATGCCCAGCATCGCGCTGGCGGTGGACTTGGTGCGCACGCGCACGTTCCACTCCGGATCCCAGGGCGCCTTCGGATCCGCCGGGCGCGGCGGCCAGGTGATGTTGGTTTCCGGGCCGTAGGCGATCAGGTTGACCGTGGCCATGCCGCCGCCCTGCGCGGCGCTGTTGCCGGTGGGCTTGAAGATGCCCTGCGGGATCGCGCAGCGCGTGGTCGTGGGCGGCAGCAGCACCTTCTGCTTGAGCCAGCGGTCGATGTAGGTGCCGGTGAGGTAGTTGACCAGCTCCTGCCCGGCGCCCGCGACTTCCGAGCTGCTCCAGACCACGAAGTTGCGTTCGTCCTGCATCGCCATGCCGGCGAGGTAGTAGGCGCGGGCGCGATCGACCGATTGCCAGCTCAGCGCGATGCTGTCGGCCAGCTCGCCCTGCGTCTGCAGGCCGGGCTTGGCCATGAAGTCGGCGGCCTGTCCGAGGTCGAACTGCAGCGAGGCCGGCACGCCGTCGCCGGTGATGCGGTGCTGGCCGACCATCGAAGAGCGGTCGGACACGCCGCGGCTGTTGCGCTGGTTCGGCCACAGCGCATAGCTGGGGTTGGTATCGATGTCGCGGTCGGGGACGAACAGGCTGGGGGCCAGGCTGCCGTCGACGCCGGGCTTGCCGCCCTTGAGGCGGACCGTCATGACCTTCGGTTGCCCCGGCCGCACGGTGGCGCCACAACCCCAGTACTGGCGGATGGTGACTTCGATGTCGGGGGTCGTCACCGGTTCCCGGTGGGAGGCGTGTTCGCCGGGCGGCGGCGGCACGAGCGGCAGCGACTTGCCGACCGCAAGGCCGGCGGGCACGAACTGTTCGGCGGCCACGCCCGGGCGCAGGCTGTTGTGCATCGCGATGTCCAGCACCTTGCCGGTGGAGCCGGGGATGTTGCGCGCCTGCGGGTATCCCCTCGGCGCCTGGTTGCCCATCATGCGGTTGGCCAGTCCGCCGAGCGCGCCGAGGTCGGGCATGCCGACCATCTCGTGGGTGGCGACGTCGATCCAGACCTGGGTCTCCGGCCCCTTGCCGTTCTGGGCACTGCCCACGGGCAGGGCGAGCAGCAGGGCCGGAAGCAGCGCGCGGAGGCAGCGGGAAGTGGACACGCCCCAGCGTAAGCCCCCGCAGGTGGCGGGCGCGAGGGGCACGCTTTCATTCTGGGCGGCGTGGCGTGCGCCGGAGGAGCCAACGGACCCAGGAGATGTTCAATCTCACGATAGATAAGGCCCATACGTTCTATGTGGGGCAGGATGGGTGGCTGGTTCATAATGGAGATGGTTGTGTTCTGCCCTTGAAGCCGGAGCAAATGAAGCACATTTTTCGCGATGCCGATGGCCATGTTTTAGATACGGTAGCCAATCGAAATATGATTCAAGAAGTAACTCGTGACGGCAGAAGTTTTCTGGGGAAAGATAAGTATGGGAATGACTGGTATGCCCAGACACGCCCTGATGGCAGTCAAGTCTGGGTGAAAGCACGCAATGGTGAGATTATAAATGGAGGCTTGAATCCAACCCCGAAAGCTTATAGTCCTCAAACTGGTCTACAGGCCCCCACCGCGCCTGGGAGAAAATAATGGAAGATGCTGAGCGACTATTGACTTCGCATGAGGCCTACTTAGCGATGTTCGCGTTTCTGGAGGATTATTACGAGCGGACGAATGCAGATGATGTAGGGGCGTTGCTAGGAGATCTCCAGATGACTGAGAGTGGCGAGCCGTTCGATTCGGCGGTTGTTGGAGATTGGCAGCTCGCTGTCAGAAAAGCTTGTAGCGGTGCTACCGAGGAGCTACCCATCAAGCCCTAGCCGCAGAAAAGGTCAAGTTGAACGCCTGAAAACCCCATCCCAGCGCCGCCGCAGCCCAACTCTTCAACGGTGCTACGGCGGCGCTACCTTCCCTCAA
>JAIUOM010000192.1 GCA_020161215.1 Pseudomonadota bacterium | reverse complement strand
CCTCGACTTCGTACTGGTTGTACTCGCCGTCCATGAACACGTACATCGGGTCGGCGAAGTAGGAGTAGGTGCACTCCTTGTGGTCGAGGATGACCTGCTCCATCTTGTCGTCGGCCTTGAAGACGACCTCGGTGCCCATGTTGTTGAGCAGGGCCTTGAGCTTCATGCGCACGGTGGCGGCGCCGCGGCCGCCGCGGGCGTATTCGGTCTTCAGGACGATCATCGGATCCTTGCCGTGCATGATGACGTTGCCGGCGCGGATTTCCTGGGCGATTTTCATGGCGTGTGCTTTCAGTGATTGAGGTGAGCGGGGGCCGCTCGTGCACCGAAAGGAAACTGAGGCGCGCTGCGGCGAGAAGGCGAAAGTCGCGGCCAGCCAAGCCGGCGGCTGTTTTTCGCAAAGCCTCGAATTCTAACCTTTTGCCAGGGCGAACTCGACCAGCTGCCCGCACAGCCCGGGTTGCGCCAGCAGCCGCGCGCGCGCGGCCCGCACACAGGCGCGCCAGGCGGGCAGCTCCAGCGGGGGCAGGGCGGCGTGGTCGCCGATGCCGTTCCAGGCCAGGTGAAAGCGGCGCAGCGAGGGCGGCGCGTCGAGCCAATCCAGGAAGGCGGCCAGCTTGGCGTGGTGGGCGTCGTCGTGCTGCGGGTAGATGTGCCAGACGAAGGGCGCGCCGGCCCACAGGGCGCGCACCAGCGAATCCTCGCCGCGCACGAAGTTCAGGTCACAAGCCCACAACAGCCGGTCGTAGTCGGTCTGCGGCAGCGCCGGAAAGTATGAAATCCATAGCGGCTCAGGCTGTGTGGACGCAGGTAAGTGGCTGTTTTCTCGTGCAATGGCACGCTGCACGGCCTGCGTGGCGCGCCCGGCGGTGACCAGCAGGCGGACCCCGGCGTGGTCGGCGCGCAAGTGCCCCAGCAGCGCCGGCAGGGCGGGGGGCTCGTAGCAGAACAGCGAGACCAGGGGGCCGACCGCGTCGGCCACGCCCAGGCTGGCGCGCCAGGCGGTGCGGTCGAACCCGGTCTGGCGTGTCGCCAGGTCGTGCTCGCGCAGCAGACCGCCGGTGCGGGCGGTGAAGCCGGGGTAGAAAAACCACTTCGTCCGCCCGGCCGCCGGCCCCTGCTGCACGGGCGAGGGCAGGCCGTGCATGCGCTCCACGTAGGGCTCGGCGCTCAGGTACTCCAGGTTGATCCAGACCGGAGGGCGTTTTGGGGCTCCGAGGCCTTCTGTATCAGCCGAGGCCGCTATGAATTCAGGAGGCAGCTCGCAGCCGAAGGCTTCGATCCAGACGTCGGCGCGCGGCAAGGTGCGCAGCACAGTGGCCGTCAGCGGCCGAGTCCAGCGCAGCACGCGCACGCCGGGCACGCCGCCTTGCAGCGCGCCCGGCGCCATCCAGGGCAGGGCGCGCGCGTCATCCAGCCACAGCCGCACCTGGTGGCCGCGCGCGGCCAGCTCGCGCGACAGGCGCCAGCAGACGCCCAGGTCGCCGTGGTTGTCCACCACCTGGCAGAAGATGTCCCAGAGCAAGGGCGAGGCAGGCACGCCGCGATTGTGCCTGGGCGTTCGTACACTCTGGCGCATGAGCTCATCCGACGCGCCCGACGCCGCGCCCGCCCCCGACGCCGGTGTCGCCCCCGCCCACAGCCCCGAGCTGCTGGCCCAGGTGGCGGCCCTGCCTGGCCTGCCGGGGGTGTACCGCTATTACGACGCGGCCGGCCAGGTGTTGTACGTGGGCAAGGCGCGCAATTTGAAGAAGCGCGTGTCCAGCTACTTCGGCCGCCAGCACGGCGGCACCCGCATCGGTCACATGGTGAGCAAGATCACGCGGCTGGAGACCACCACGGTGCGTTCGGAGGCCGAGGCGCTGATCCTGGAAAACAACCTGATCAAGCAGCTGGGGCCCAAATACAACATCCTGTTTCGGGACGACAAGAGCTACCCCTACCTCAAGCTCACCGGCAGCGGCAAGCCGGTGGCCGACCCGGGCCCGGACGCGCCGGACCCCCGGGCCTACGCGCGCATGGCCTATTACCGCGGCGCCACCGACAAGCGGCACCGCTACTTCGGGCCGTACCCCGGCGCCTGGGCGGTGAAGGAGACCATTCAGCTGCTGCAAAAGGTGTTTCGCCTGCGCACCTGCGAGGACACGGTGTTCGCCAACCGCACGCGGCCGTGCCTGCTCTACCAGATCAAGCGCTGCACCGGCCCGTGCGTGCGCCTGATCAGCGCCGAGGACTACGCCGCCGACGTGGCGCACGCCGAGCAGTTCCTGCGCGGCCAGACGCAGGATTTGCTGCACGAGCTGGAGCGCCGCATGATGGCGCACGCCGAGGCGCTGCGCTTCGAGCAGGCGGCCGAGATCCGCAACCAGATCGGCGCGCTGTCGCGCGTGCTGCACCAGCAGGCCGTGGATGTGGGCAGCGACGCCGACGTGGACATCCTGGCGGTCAAGGTGCAGGGCGGGCGCGCCTGCGTCAACCTGGCCATGGTGCGCGGGGGCCGGCATCTGGGTGACCGGGCCTACTTTCCCAGCCATGTGGAAGACGCCCAGGCCCTGGTGGCGGCCGAGGACGAGGGCGAGCTGCCCACGGTGGAGGCCCAGGTGCTGGACGCCTTCATCGCCCAGCACTACCTGGGCGTGCCGGCACCCGGGCAACTCATCACCAGCGAGCCGGTGGCGCGCAGCCTGCTGCAGGCGCTGTCGGACAAGGAGGAGGCGCGCATCCACGCCACCCATGCGCCGCGCGGCCAGCGCCGCGTGTGGCTGGACATGGCGCGGCAGAACGCCGGCCTGCAGCTGGCGCGCCTGCTGGCCGAGGAGGGCTCGCAACAGGCGCGCACCCGGGCCCTGGCCGAGGCGCTGGATCTGCCCATCGAGAGCCTGGACGAGCTGCGCATCGAATGCTTCGACATCAGCCACACCGCCGGCGAGGCCACGCAGGCCAGTTGCGTGGTGTTTCAGGGCCACCGCATGCTGAGCAGCGACTACCGCCGCTACAAGATCGAGGGCATCACGCCGGGCGACGACTACGCCGCCATGCGCCAGGTGCTGGAGCGCCGTTACGGCAAGGTGGCCGAGGCCCTGCGCGAGCAGGGCGCCAGCGAGCACCTGACGCGCGCCGCGCGCATGCCCGAGCTGGTGCTGGTCGACGGCGGCAAGGGCCAGGTGAGCATGGCGCGCGAGGTGTTCGAGAAGCTGGGGCTGAATTTGTCGCTGATCGTCGGCGTGGAGAAGGGCGAAGGCCGCAAAGTGGGTCTGGAGGAGCTGGTGTTCGCCGACGGGCGCGAGAAGGTCTACCTGGGCAAGGACTCGGCGGCGTTGATGCTGATCGCGCAGATCCGCGACGAGGCGCACCGCTTTGCCATCACCGGCATGCGCGCGCAACGCGCCAAGGTGCGGGTGGGGGGCAGCCGCATCGAGGAAATTCCCGGCGTGGGGCCCCGAAAGCGCGCCCGCCTGCTGCAGCGCTTTGGCGGCGTGCGCGGCGTGGAGGCGGCCAGCATCGACGATCTGGCCACGGTGGACGGCATTTCCAGGGCGCTGGCCGAGGAAATTTACCGCGCGTTGCATTGAAGCGGGGGTGATTTACACCGGCGCGGGCCGGGTGCGCGCCGGCCATGACACAATCGCTGGGCCATGTTTTTCACCCTCCCGACCGTCCTGACCTGGACCCGCATTGTTGCGATTCCGCTCATCGTGGGGGTGTTCTACCTGCCGCTGCCGCCACAAACCGCGAACCTGATCGCGACGGTGATGTTCATCGTCTTCGCCTGGACCGACTGGCTGGACGGCTATCTGGCCCGCAAACTGAACCAGACCTCGTCCTTTGGCGCCTTTCTCGATCCGGTGGCGGACAAGTTCCTGGTCTGCGCCGCGCTGCTGGTGCTGGTGCATCTGCAGCGCGCCGACGTGTTCGTGGCGCTGATCATCATTGGGCGCGAGATCGCCATTTCGGCTCTGCGCGAGTGGATGGCCACCATCGGCGCCGGCCGCAGCGTGGCCGTGCACATGCTGGGCAAGCTCAAGACCACGGTGCAGATGGTCGCGATTCCTTTCCTGCTCTACGACGGCACCCTGTTCGAGGTGGTCAACACCCGCTGGTGGGGCCATGTGCTGATCTGGGTCGCCGCGGTGCTGACGGTGTGGTCGATGGTGTATTACCTGCGCAAGGCCTTGCCCGAGATTCGCGCTCGGGTCAGGTGAAGCGCCGATGAGCTCCCACCAGGGCGACGCCACCGCCACCCTGATCCGCCTGATGCCGGCGGTGTTCGTGGTGATCTGGGCCACCGGCTTCATCGTTGCCCGCTACGGCATGCCGCATGCGCCGCCGTTCACCTTTCTGCTGTACCGTTACCTGTTTTCCATCGCCTGCTTCCTGGGCTGGATCGTCATCGCCGGCGTGCGCTGGCCGACCACCGGACGGCAGTGGTGGCACCTGAGCGTGACTGGGGTGCTGATGCAGGCCGGCTACCTGGGCGGCGTGTGGGCGGCGGTCAAGGGCGGCATGGGCTCGGGCCTGTCGGCGCTGATCGTCGGCATCCAGCCGGTGCTGACGGCCGTCTGGTTGTCGGCCACCGGCTCGCACGGCGCTCGCGTGTCGGGCCGGCAATGGGTCGGGCTGCTGTTGGGCTTTGCCGGGCTGGTGCTGGTGGTGTCGCGCAAGCTCACGCACGGCGGCCCGGGCGATCACGTGACCTGGGTCAATTTCTCCTGGGCCGCGATGGCCTTGGTCAGCATCACCGCCGGCACCTTGTACCAGAAACGCCACGTTCAACCCTGCGACGTGCGCACGGCCATCACCGCGCAACTGCTGTCCGCCGCCGTGGTGACGCTGCCCCTGGCGCTGCTGGAGGCCGAGCCGTTCCGCTGGAACCTGGAGTCCGGCGGTGCCATGGCCTGGTCGGTGCTGGGGCTCACCCTGGGCGGCAGCTCTCTGCTGTACCTGCTGATCCAGCGCGGCGCCGCCGCCAGCGTGGCCAGCCTGATGTACCTGGTGCCGCCCACCACGGCGCTGATCGCCTGGGTGCTGTTCCGCGAGCCGATCACCTGGCTGACCCTGGCCGGCATGGCGCTCACCGCCTTCGGCGTGGCGTTGGTGGTGCGCGCGCCGCGCCGGTGACAGCGCGAATCGGCGGTTTGCGCAAGGGTGGTGTCGCAAGCGCCCGACAGTTCCTTACGACATTGTGAATTGTTGTTGCACCAGCGCAGAGGCAGGGTAGTTGCGGACTTCGCCCCTGATGTTAGGGGCTAGAATGGCTCGCTCAACAGGGGCACGCGGTTCGCGCCAGCCCCGACCCGAGGGGGAGAGATGCATGGGATGTGGCCCCGCGATGGCCTGCCCGCCAGGCCAAGCCCTCGGTTTGTACATGACACATCTCTTGCAGAGGGGCCCCTACGTGAACAAGACCGAGCTCATTGAGCACATCGCCAAGAACGCCGACATTTCCAAGGCTGCCGCCACGCGTGCCCTCGAGGCCACCATCGGTGCGGTCAAGACCACCCTGCGCAAGGGCGGCACGGTATCGTTGGTGGGTTTCGGTACTTTCGCCGTCGGCAAGCGCGCGGCACGCTCGGGCCGCAATCCGCGCACCGGCGCAACGATTAAAATCAAGGCCGCCAAGGTCCCCAAGTTCCGTCCCGGCAAGGCGTTGAAGGATGCGCTGAACTGATCTTGATGCAGTTCAGGTGGGGTGCTTAGCTCAGTTGGTAGAGCGGCGCCCTTACAAGGCGTAGGTCGGCGGTTCGACCCCGTCAGCACCCACCAGTTGCAGCAAAGGCGAGCCAAGGTTCGCCTTTTTGTTTTTTAAAGCCGGTCTTTCCAACCAAGAATCTCGCGCATGTTTGATTTCGTTCGCAACCACACCAAGATCATCATGGGCGTGCTGTTCGTGCTGATCATCCCCTCGTTCGTGCTGTTTGGCCTCGATGGGTACACGAGCCTCAATCAGGGCGCCAACCGGGTTGCGGAAGTCGACGGCCACCCCATCACGCAGACCGAGTGGGACAACGCCCATCGCCAGGAAGTCGACCGGATCCGCGCCGCCAATCCCGGGCTCGACGTGGCCTTGCTCGATACGCCGGCCGTCAAGTACGCCTCGCTGGAGCGCCTGGTGCGCGAGCAGGTGCTGGCCGCCGCCGCGCGCCTCGAGCATCTGGTGACCACCGACGCCGCCCTGGCCACGGCCCTGA
>JAIUOM010000006.1 GCA_020161215.1 Pseudomonadota bacterium | reverse complement strand
GTCGCCCATCTCGCCCTCGATCTCGGCGCGCGGGGTGAGCGCGGCGACCGAGTCGATCACCACCACGTCGACCGCGTTGGAGCGCACCAGCATGTCGGCGATCTCCAGCGCCTGCTCGCCGGTGTCGGGCTGCGAGACGAGCAGGTCGTCGAGGTTCACGCCCAGCTTCTGCGCGTAGGTCGGGTCGAGCGCATGCTCGGCATCGATGAACGCGGCGGTGCCGCCGGCCTTCTGGCATTCGGCGATGGTCTGCAGGGTGAGCGTGGTCTTGCCCGAGGATTCCGGACCGTAGATCTCGACCACGCGACCCTTCGGCAGGCCACCGATGCCCAGCGCCATGTCGAGCATCAGCGAACCGGTGCCGATGACCTCGGTCGGCTCGACGCTGCCGTCGCCCATGCGCATCACCGAGCCCTTGCCGAACTGCTTCTCGATCTGGCCCAGGGCGGCGGAAAGCGCGCGCTTCTTGTTCTCGTCCATCGTATTGGTCCTTGTCATGGTGTCTTCGGGTTGAGTGCATCCTTGCAGGCGCCCATCGCAAAAGCTGCGACCCGGACGCCCGGATCGACACTAGCTTCGGCGACGGCGCGGGACAGCCGGGCAATGGCGCCGGCGCCTGTCAGGGAATGCCGCGGCACGGTCAACGGTTCGGCCTCACCAGGCCGCAGTACAGGCCCTCGATGGCGAAGTCCTGGTCGGGCTGGACCTCGATCGGGGCGTAGTCGGGGTTGCGCGGCAGCAGGCGGATGCGGTCCTTGCCGATCTTCAGCAGCTTGACGGTGATGGCGTCGTCCACGCGGGCGACCACGATCTGGCCGCTGCGGGCGTCGGACGTACGGTGCACGCCGATCAGGTCGCCTTCGAAGATGCCCTCGTCGATCATCGAGTCGCCCTTCACCTTCAGCAGGTAGTCGGGCGCGGGCGAGAACAGCGCGCGGTCCATCAGCACCATCTGCTCGCTGCCGATGTCCGCACCAATGGGCAGGCCGGCCGCCACCTGGCCGAGGACCGGCAGGTGCAGCGCGTCGTCGTTGCCGACCGCCAGGTCGAGCGCCTGCTGCGGCCCCGGCACCGGTGCCAGCACGCGGATGCCGCGGGCCCGGCCCGGGACCCGCTCGATCGCGCCGGCGGCCTCCAGGGCCTCGAGGTGGTATTGGGCGGCGCGGACGCTGCTGAAGCCGAAGGCGCGGGCGATCTCGGTCTGCGAGGGCGGCACGCCCTCGGCCTCGATGCGCTCGGCGATCAGCCCGAGGATGGCCTGCTGGGTGTCGGTGAGTTTCATGGTTAGTAGTAATACTACTAACATCCGGCCGATGCAAGCGCCCCTGCCCCACCCGACCGCGCCTCGCGCCCCCAGCCCGGCCCCGGCCAGCGTCCTGCACCGCCGGGGTCGCGCAGGACGCCGCGCACCTCAGTGGATGAGGCCGAGCCCGTCCACCACCGCGTCGTACTGCGGGTACTGGGTCTGGGTCTGCGGAGCGTAGATCCAACTGGACACCTCGTCGGCCGCAGTGTCGACCTCGACGATCCGCACCGGGTTGGACTGCGAATGCATCGACTGCAGGAACGACACGATGCGGTTGCCATGCACGCCGGTATCGGTGCGGTGCGTGGCCTGCCCGGTGTGGCCGCTGAACACGAAGCGCACGTTCGCGTACTGGCTGACGAGCTGGTCGTAGAGGAACTTCGGGCTGTTCGCGCCGTAGCCGCCGTTGCTGGTGGAGATCGTGCCGTCGCCGTTGAGGTACATGTGCGTGACCACGATGACGTTGTGCGACGGGTGCGCCGCGAGCACCGTCTTCGCCCAGTCGACCACCGCGGTGCGCGGCCACAGTTCGAGCGACAGCACCAGCCAGTCGACGCCACCGGCCTCGAACAAGGTGTAGTAGTTGTCGACCTTGCCCGGCTCCATGCGCCCGCTGACGGTGAAGCGGGGGTTGAAGTACTGGTTGAACAGCGGCATCAGGCGGACGTTGGCGGCGGCACTCTCCCCGGGGCACGCGCTGCCGCCGGCGCAGACGGCGCGGGTATCGTGGTTGCCCGGGGTGTAGGCGAACGGGATGCCGGCCTGCTGCAACGGCACGACGCCGGCGACGGCCACCTGGTACTGCGGTTCGTCGCGTTCGCCCCAGTTGGTGACGTCGCCCGAATGCAGCACGAAGCGCAGGTCGAGGGCCGCCTTGTTGTCGGCCAGCCATTGCGCGCGGCCGACGTGGCGCGTCGCGGGCGCGCCGGCGAACACTTCGTTCTGCGTGTCCGGGATCACCGCGAACGAGAACCGGGTGTCGACCTCGGGCGCAGCCCCCGGCCGCGCATGGAACGAGACACCCTCCGACACCCAGCCCGCGGCCACCAGCGCATTGCGCTCGGCATCGCCGAAGGCATGCCGGTGCTTGTTGCCCTTGAGGTAGCGGTACACCGGTTGCAGGCAGGC
Source organism: Pseudomonadota bacterium (assembly GCA_020161215.1). GTDB lineage: Bacteria > Pseudomonadota > Gammaproteobacteria > Burkholderiales > Burkholderiaceae_C > Ottowia. The sequence continues at coordinate 64,518 of JAIUOM010000006.1, read as the reverse complement.
GACCGGGGTGCGCGAGGCGTAGAAATTCGGCCCCTGGTCGACATAGCCGTAGTTGGCCACCGCCGACGCGATCTCGGCGGGGTTGGCGATCCACACGAAGTCGCCGCTTTGCGCCTTGTACAGCCGGTGCACCGCGGACAGCCCCGGCAGCGGCGTGCGCGTGGCCCGGATCGGCGCGCCGCGATCCTCGGTGAAGCCGTAGCGCGCCCCGGCGTTCTCGGCCTCGCTGAGCCACGTGGTCAGCAGGTTCGCGTTCGAGCCGGGGTTGACGCGATGGTGGACGGGGACATCGAGCAGGTTGCAGTCCACCTGCTGGGCATGCAGCGACGGGGACAGTGCCGCGCCCGCGAGGGCGGCGGCGGCCAGGAGGCAGCGAATGGCGTTCATCGATTCATTCCGTTGAGCGATCCCCCCGGACCCCGCGACCGGAATGCTAGGCGCGCGCGGGCACGCGGCGTCAGCCGGGATCGACCCTAGGTGCGCCACGCCCGCGAGTGTCGCGGCACGGGCGCGTGACGCAACTCACGCCATGGCGTCGAGCTGGGCGCCCAGGCCGCGCAGGGCCACGGCCACGGTCTGGCGCCGGATGGCTTCGCGGTCACCGTCGAAATGGAACACCTCGGCCTTGGCGTAGCCGCCACGACGCTTCCACGCCACCCACACCGTGCCGACCGGCTTGCCCTCGCTGCCGCCGCCGGGGCCCGCGATCCCGGTGACCGCCACCGCGATGCCCGCGCCCGAATGCACCAGCGCGCCGGAGACCATTTCGATCGCCGTCTCGCGGCTCACCGCGCCGTGCGTCTCCAGCGTCTGCGGATGCACGCCCAGCATGGCCTGCTTGGCCTCGTAGCTGTAGACCACCATGCCGCAGTCGAACCAGTCCGACGAGCCGGCGATGTCGGTGACGGTCTTGGCGATCCAGCCGCCGGTGCAGCTTTCGGCGGTCACCAGCCGCTGCCGGCCCGCGCGCAGCCGCTCGCCGAGGTCGATGGCGAGGCGCTGCAGGTCGTCGTCTCCGGGAGCGGTCGTGGTCATGGCGCACGTGGGGCGGGCAACGGGGGAGCGCCCGTTGTACCCGAATCCACGCGGGCTGTCGTGTCCGCGCCCGCGGTTGCGGAGCCAGTAAAAAGCCCGCGCATCCGGTGGGATGCGCGGGCCGGGTGGTCACCCGCCTGCGGTCAGTAGCGCACGCGCAGGGTCACGCCGTACATCCGCGGTGCCGCGGGGAAGGCGTTGAAGGTGTTGAACGGATTGCCCGGATCCGGGAACAGCGCCTGCAGCGGGCCGTCGAAGCCGACCTGCACGTACTCGGCGTCGGTCACGTTGGTGCCCCAGAACTCCAGCATCCAGCGGTTGTCGGCGCGGCCGACGCCGAAGCGCGCGTTGACCACCGTGTACGCCTTCTGGTGCTTCTCGACGTCGAGGTCGGAGCCGGTGTTGTACTCGCCCATGTACTTGGCGCCGATGTTGAAGCGGCCCACCAGGTTGCTGGAGAAATCCCAGTCGTAGGTCGCCGACAGCGAGCCGGACCACTTGGGCGCGAACGGCATCGTCGCGCCGGGCAGCTTGTACAGCGCGCCCGACGTGCTCAACGGCGTGCGCTCGACGAAATCGGCACCCGGGATGTCGCTGCCGAATTCGGTCTTGGCGTACATCAGGCCGCCCTGCAGCATCAGGCCCGGCGCGGCGCGCGGTTGCCACAGGATCTCGGCGTCGACGCCCTGCGAGGTCACCTTCGGGATCGAGCGCACCACGAAGCTGGTGCCGAGGAAGCTGTTGAGCTGGAAGTCCTCGTACTTCTGGTGGAACGCGGTGGCGTTCAGCAGCAGGGTGCCGCCAGCCCAGGTGGTCTTGGCGCCGAGCTCGTAGCTGTCGACGAACTCGCCCGGGAACGACGTGTCGGCCGTGGTCGGGTTGATCGGCAGCGGATTGGTCGGCAGGGCCGCCTGCGTGCGGTCGAGGTTGAAGCCGCCGCCCTTGTAGCCGCGCGCGGCCGAGGCGTAGGTCATCACGTGCTCGTTCCAGCGATACGCGGCCTTCAGCGTGCCCGACCATTCCTTCTCGTCCAGCGACTGGTCGTAGCTGCGGCCGTTGTGCAGCACGTTGGCCCACGGCAGGCAGCTGTAGCTCACCACCTGGCCGATGATCGCCTGCTGCGTGGCCGCCGGCAGCGCCGCGAACGGCACGCCGCGCGCGGTCAGCGCCGTCGCGATGCGGCCGATCGCCGCCGGGCTGATCCCGGTCGGGCCGAAGTACGACGCGCAGCCCAGGCCACCGTTGGGATTGGTGTAGTTCGAGTGCAGGTCCTTCTCTTCGCGGGTGTAGCGCAGGCCCACGGTGACGTCGAGCGCGTCGGTGGCATGCCAGGTGTTGTTGGTGAACAACGCCAGGCTCTTCGCGTTCTGCTTGTAGTGGTCGAGCGCGCCGAGGCCGGTGAACACGGTGCCTGCCGCGCGCCCGGTGGCGTCGGCGAGGAAGGTCTGCGCGGTCGGGTGGAACTCCAGCGCCGGGTTGATCAGCGCCAGCAGGCCCTTGGACAGGTAGCGCTCGTAGTCGGTGCCGACCCGGTAGGACTCGGTCCGCGACAGGTCTTCATCGGAATAGAACAGGCCGAACATCCAGTCCAGGCGCTCGGTCGAGCCGGTCAGGCGGAACTCCTGGCTGAAGGTCTCGAACCCGGTGAACGATTCGTCCTCGTCGGCGTTGCGGTAGATCAGGTCGGCGGTGGTGAAGTCGAAATCCAGGCCGTTGATGACCTGCCACTCGCGCGACGCGGTGATCGAGGTCAGGGTGGCGCCGCCGAACCAGGGCGTATCCCAGTTGACCTCCGCCGACACGCCCTTGTCCTTGATGTCCTGCGCGGTGCTGCGGTTGCTGTAGGCCACGCGCGCGAACGGATCGGCCTGCGACGGGAAGGAACTCGCCACCGGCATGTGCGGGCCGCCGGGCAGGCTGTTGATGATGCGCGAGCTGGTGCCCAGCACGGTCTGCACGGCCGTGCAGCAGTTTTCCTCGCGGCTGGTGTAATCGGCCGACAGCAGGATCTCGAGCTTCTCGCTTGGCTCCAGCAGCAGCTTGCCGCGCAGGGTGTGGAAGTTCTGGTCGTAGTCCTTGTCCTCGGTGCGCGGGCCGGCGCCGGTCTCCACGTCCATCCAGCCGTCGCGCTTGCGCTTGGCCGCGTACACGCTGAACGCGGCGTTCTCGCCGAGCGCGTCGTTGTAGCTGCCCGACACGCCGAGCGCGCCGTAGTTGCCGGCGGTGATCTCGGCCTCGGCGCTCTGCGTATAGCTCGGTCGACGGGTGACGACGTTGATCACGCCCGCGGAGGTGTTCTTGCCGAACACCGTGCCCTGGGGGCCCTTCAGCACCTCGATGCGCTCGAGCTGGCCGAGGTCGCCGAAACCGACGCTGTTGCGCGGCCGGTAGACGCCATCGATGACCACGCCGACGGATGATTCGAGGCCGACGTTGTCGCCCACGGTGCCGATGCCGCGGATGCGCGCGGTGGTGATCGCTTCGTTCTGGGTGCTGGTGACGGTGAGGCCAGGCACCAGGATCTGCATGTCCTTGATGTCGCGAACGCCGGTGTCGCGGAGGATCTGTTCGTCCAGCGCCGTCACCGAAATCGGCACATCCTGTGCGGCTTCCTCGCGCTTCTGCGCCGTGACCACCATGGTCGCCAGGGTCCGCGGCTCGTCCTCGCCTGCGGGTGCGTCCTGCGCGAGCGCAGGCACGGAAGTGGTCACGAGCGCCGCGAACACGGCGGTGGCAAGGATGCTGCGCTTCGGATGGCTCGACGCCATGGTGTCCCCCTAACCAGGTTGAAGTGTGGGCAAAAAGCGGAAGTGGCGGATCGCCTGGACGCCGCCGGCACGAACTGCGGGCGACGGCCTGTGCGGTCGAACCGGCCCGTGTGGGGGGACTGGCCGGGGCGCTGCGCTGGCGTTGTCGGTGGATCGAACGAAAACCTAACACACTTTCCGGACGCCTGCGTATGCAGCAAACGTCATGGCGGGAATCATGCTGCAGCACAACAAAACGCGCCACGTTATCGTGCCTCCGCAGGTCGCGAACGAGGGTTATGCACGCGCCCCGCGCATCCCGCATGCCCGTGCACACCGCGCGCAGCCACACCCGGCCGTCGCCAACACCCTGCGCGGTTGCCGCCCGTCCTGGCGTCGTGATGCCCGCGTGATCGAGCCCCACGACCGCCCCGCGCCGCGCCGCCTCCCGGCCACGCCACTGACGCACCCGACGGCGCCTCACTCCCGTAACACGCTGATTCGTATGGGACTCATTCGGCTTCGCGCACGCCCCCGCGGGGTCCGCCCGAGCCCGCGTCAACGCTTTCTTACAGCGCACCGCCTACCATTGCGCGACCATTCGCAACAGACACATTCCTGATGGCTCCCAGCAAGAACAGCAACACCGTCCTTCGCAAGTCGGGCAAGTCGGGCAAGCAGCCGGCAGCCCACCTCACCCGCGAGCAGATCGAGGACGACCTGGCGGCGTTCCGCAAGTCGGGCGGCAAGATCGAGCGGCTCGGCAACACCAACACCTTCAAGAAGATCGGCTGAGCCCCGCCGCCGCGCGCTGCGGCGGACGCAGGACAGCGAGCGCAGCCGGGGTGCCCTCAGCGCGCCGTGCAGTCGCCGGTGCGCACGAAGGCGAGGTCTTCGTAGTCGTAGCTGAAGTCCGCATCGGGATCGAGCTTGGCCATCGCCAGCGTCGGCGGCCCGCGGTCGGGTGCCGCGAACGTCAGCACCGCGTCGACGTCGACGTCCGCATCGTCCCAGGCCACCAGCAGGCGATCGCCGGCGCGGTACACCGTGCCGGTGAGCTTGGGCGACTTCCCGGCACGGAAGCGCACGACACCCGCGTCGACGCAGATGCTCGCCTCGCCGAACCAGGGATCGAGGTAGTGGCCGGCACGCAGCTGCGGGTCGTCGGCCGTGGCCAGCCGGCGCGGCGGCGCCTTGTCGGCCGAAACGTTTCCTGACACCGGCGAACCCCCTGCGCGATCGGCCGCCAGCAGTCCGGCGTAGTAGGCGACGGTGTTTCGGTCGTTCCCCGGATCGGTGAACCGCTTGGTCAGTACCTGGGTGAGCACGGTGCGCGCCTCGTCCGCGTTGCCGTTGGTCAGGAACACGATGCCCACGTGTTTCTCCGGCAACAGCACCAGCGCGGAATACATGCCCGACAGCGTGCCGGTGTGCGACACCTTCCAGGTGCCGTCGACATCGGCCAGCCGCCAGCCGTAGCCGTAGGCCGAGAAATGGCTGCCATCCCAGGCGCGCATGCGTTGCGACAGCGGCATGGGCATGTGCGTCTTCCACACTTCCCCGCGCTGCGCAGCCGACAGCCAGGGCCTGCCTTCGGCATCGACGCCGACGCGTTCGGGCTGCAGCCACATCGCCGCCCAGGCCAGCATGTCGTCGAGGCTGCAGCGGATGCCGCCCGCGGCCATCATCGGCACGTCGGGGACCTCCTCGCCGTCCTCGCGGACCACGACCTGGCGCTCGCCGTCGAGGCGGTGCGGCTGCGCCACGTTGCCGACGTCGTCGCGGCGCCACGCACCCACCTGGCAGCGCGACAGCCCCAGCGGCGCGAACACCTCGCGCCGCACCAGTGCGTCATACGGCGCGCCGCCCGCCGCCGCGGCGACCTCGCCGGCAACGATGTACAGCGTGTTGTCGTAGGCGTAGCGCGAGCGGAAGCTGTAGGCGGGCTTGAGGTAGCGCAGGCCGTGGATGACGTCCCGGCGCTCGAACAGGTTGGGCTCGGGCCACAGCATCAGGTCGCCCGCGCCGGCACCGAGGCCGCTGTTGTGGATCAGCAGGTCGCGCACCTGCATCTCGCGCGTCACCCAGTCGTCGAACATGCGGAAGTCCGGCAGGTGCTTGACCACCGGATCGGTCCACGACAGCTTGCCCTGGTCGACCAGCCGCGCCAGCAGCGCACCGGTCATCGCCTTGCTGTTGGAAGCGATCTTGAACAGGGTCGCCCGGTCGATGGCTTCGCCGGAACCGGCGGCGCGCTCTCCGGCGGTGCGTGCATACACCACCTGGCCGTCGACCACCACGCCCACCGCCAACCCCGGCAGCCGATAGCGCGCCATGGCATCGTCGAACGCCGCATCGAAGGCGCGGGTGTCGACCGGGCGGACGTGGGCCACGCGTGGCGCGTCCGCGGCGGCCACGCAGACGCTGGCGGACAGGAGCAGGCAGGTCGCGAGGAAGCGCATCGGGGATTCTCCACGGCCTGTAGCCGGCCAGCGCATGAGGGCATGGCGATCAAGATACCGGACGTGCACGCAGGCCGGCCGCCGGCGCGGCCACGCGCACTGATGCAGCAACACCTGCGCCGGGATCGAACGCGGCCCGCGGCGTCGATTCCGCGGCCCGCGAATCGGCCAACGCCCGGAGGCGTCAGCCCGCCGCCGTCAGAAGTTCCAGGTGACGACGAGCTGCGCGTAGCGTGGCGATTGCCAGCGGGTGGGAGACCCGAACGTGGCACGGCGCACGCCCGGTTGCCCTTCATACCGGGCGCTGACATTGATCGCTTCCTGTTCGTTAAGCAGGTTGAACACGGAAAACCTGGCCTTCAGGTCCACGCCTTCGACTGGCAGGGTCCAAGTCACGTTCGCGCCGAGGTTATAGGTCCAGGGCATGCGACCGAACGCGCCGCGCGGCGACCATTCGTACTGACGATCCTGCCAGGCACCGCTGCAGTTGGCGACACACAACCAGCCCGTGCCACCACCGCTACCGGTATTGGTAAAACTCGCCACCGCGAAATTCTCGTTTGGCCAGGTCACGCCGAACGCGGTGATCGGTCCACCCGACAATGCGGTGAACGTCGCGCCGAAAGACCACATGTCGTTGAGCGTGTAGCTACCGCGCAGCTTGATCTGGTGACGATGATCGTTGAACAGGTAGCCGTACCGCTGGTTGTTGGCCGGATGATCCCAGTGCTGGACCATGCCGGTGTCGGCATAGCCCGTATCCGAGTTCACCGGACCCTCGTGATTGCCTTCGGACTTTGACCAAAGGTAAGACGCATTGAAAGCCCACTTGCCGTCCCACGCGCGGTCGATCTGGAACTCGATGGCCTTGTAGGTCCGCTTCGGTTCGTAGTACCCGATGATGTTGTTGCTGCCGATCATGCGATAGCCCTCCGTCGAGGTATCGATCGTGATCCAGCCGTCCTGCGCACAACGAATCTGGTTGGGCGGGCCGTCCGACGAGCCCCAGATCGTCAAGGGCTTGCCCGGGTTGCCGATGACGAAGATGTTGCCGGTCGGAGTGCCTGGATTCCCCGTAGTCCAAACTGGGCCACACGGCGTCTGGTTAATGCGGATATCGTCTACCGCATTCGTCATACGACGGTAAGTGGCGTTGACACCCCACGACCAGGCCTGGTTGATCATGGTCTGGAAGCCGAGGATCGCTTCGTCCTGGTAGACGGCGTCGAGATCCTTGTCGACCGTCTGCCGGGTGTCGTTCACGACGACGTTCATCAGGTCATCCACTGCCCCAATTTGCGCGCCAATGATCGGCTCCATGTACGACGCGCCGGTGATGGGATTGGTCGCTTGCCGCCAGCCGTCCAGTGCGTAGTAGGTGTACTCGTCGGTGAGGCCGCCCGCGAAGGTGTAGTTGACGATGCTGGCGATGGGCAGGTAGTAGCGACCCAGGTTACCGAAGACCTTGGTGCTGCCATCACCCTTCATGTCCCAGGAGAAGCCGATGCGCGGTGCCACCAGGTTTTCCTGCTCTACGAACGGCTTTCCGGTCGCGTCCATGTAATCGAAGCTATCCAGTCGCACACCAAGGTTGAGCAGGAAGTTCGGCGTAACGTTCCAGATATCCTCGATGTAGTAGGCATTCGCCTTGGTATCGAACACGCCACCATCAGCGCGACGACGCCCGGTGATCACCGCGTTGACGCCTGGCGGAACGACTCCACCGACATTTCCTACGGAGTCTCCCGGATTCTGTGACGTCACCGTGTAGCGCATCCCGGTTGGGCCGGGATAGAACGTGGTGCGATCGGTGTTCATGTCCTCGCGGTCGAGACCGAACCGCAACTGGTGGTTCCCCAGTTCCCACTCGAAGTCCAGACGTCCCACCTTGCGCTCGTCGTGATGGTCGACGACGGACGTACTGGTACTGGGATGGCACGAGACGGGGGGTCGCCCCATTGCCGTATAGGTCGCGTTGTAGGTGGTGCCGATGATGACCTGGGAGCACAATTCGTCGGCGGACGAATAGGCAATCGCCTGAGTCTGGTTCACGCCATACATCGCCTTGACGGAGAAGTTCTCACCGAAATGGCCGGTGTAGGTGACGGATCCGTTCTTGCCGCCGCTCTTGGACGTACTCTTTCCGGTATATCCGCCACGTGTCCCTGTCGCCCATTCATATGCGTACGTGTCGCTGGAGGACTCGTCCTCATCCGAGAATGCCAACAACTCCAGCAGGTGGTCGTCGGTGATCTGCCAATCCATCTTGGCGCCCCAGAAGCCGTTGTCCGAACCGCCCGTATTCCAGAGACTGCCGGAGCCGGTGACGGAGTTGAAGTTGTTGTCACGTCGCTCGTACATCGCGAACAGGAACAGCCTGTCCTTCACCAAGGGGCCGGAAGCCCATACATTTGCCTTGGTGAAGCTCCTGGTGTCCCGGCTGGAAAGGCTCGTGACACTCCCGTCCGGGTAGTAGTAGTCGCCCGCCCTGGCTTTCCAGGCATTGGGTTCGAACGTCACCTCCATGCCGCCGCGGAACTCGTTGCTGCCGCGACGTGTCACGGCGTTGATCACGCCACCAGTGCTACGACCAAACTCCACGGAGTAGCCGCCGGTCTTGACCTGGAACTCGTCGTAGAACCCGAACGGCGTACTCGAGAAGCTCTGGCGACGATAGAAATCGGTGACATTGAGTCCATTGACGAAGATTGAATTCTCCGCCACCGACGAACCACCGAACGAGATGCCGCCAAAGCTGGCGTTGCCGCTGATCACGCCCGGCGCCAGCAGCGCGACCGAGCTGAGGCTTTGCGGCACGGGCAGGCGCGAGATTTCCTCGCGCGTGACGTTGGTGGCCGATTCGGTGGAACGCACGTCGACGCGGTTGACCACGCGCGAGCCGACCACCTGGACGGCGTTGAGGTTCACCACCCCGCCCTCGCTGCCGAGGTTGACCGTGGTGGTGCCGCCGAGCTGCACGTTCACCGGCACCGCTTCGCCAAGCGCCGTCCCCGCGCGGCTGACCTGCAGCGTGTAGTCGCCGACCGGCAACTGGGTCAGGCGGTAGCTGCCGTCGGAGCCGACGGTCGCGGTGCGGCTCGCGCCGGTCGCCTCGTTGGTGACGGTGACCTGGTCGCCGGCACTGGCGCGGCCGGCCACCGCGCCGGATGCGCTTTGCGCGAAGACCACCGGCGTGGTGGCGGCGAAACACGCGCCGAGCGCGATGCACAGCGCGGCGCGGCGGAACGTCTGGTGGCTGGCCTTCATTGCGGTTCTCCCCGGAACAGGTGCGGATGGTGGGCGGTGGTCAGGTCAGGCGGGCGAACCGGCCGGCCGCGGTCGCAGGGCGCGCCCGACGCCCTGGGTTTGCGGGGTCGAAGCCGGGGCCCCTCGCCCCAGCCGCCGTTTCCATGCGGACCGGGCCGGCGTGCGGCCGACGTTGCCCGGAATGCGCTTCAACCCTCTGTCGGAGGCAGGCTTGCACGGCAGCGGATCACGGTCTGGACCAGTTCACCGGCTGTGTAACATGGGCGCAAACGCAGGTCAATAAATTATTCTTGACAAGATGATTGAGCGAATGATGTATTCCTTCCCCGCCATTGCCCGACCACAGGACAAGTCGCCGGTGACCCTGCTGAAACCCTTGTCGCGCCCGCTCACCCTCCTGCTGCTGGCGCTGGCCGCGGTGTCCGCCGGGAGTGCGGGCGCGCAGGAACGGCGTGCGCCGGCGCCGACCGAGGTGGTGCCCGGCGTCTCGGCCGCGCAGCTGTCGCCGGACTATTGGGTCGACCGCCTGCGCCGCGAAGCCGACCGGGTGATCCTCGACCGCGACGGCGTGGCCGCGCAGAACGCGAAGATGCTGCGGCTGGAGAAATCGTTCCACGACCTCGAACAACTGCCGCCCACGCTGGAAGCCGAGCAGGTCACGGCCTGGGTCGAAGCGCTCTCGACGCGACCCACGCGCACGCTGTACGACGAGAGCGGCAAGGAAGGCAGCGCGCGCGCGATCGACAAGCTGGTGACGGCGCTCAACCTGCGCGGCATCCCGCAGACCCAGGTCACGCGCTACGGCATGGTGGTGCGGCGCGCGGCGTTGCGCACCTTCCCCACCCATCTGCGCGTGTTCAGCGCGCCCGACGACCGCGACATCGACCGCTTCCAGGAAAGCGCGCTGTTCCCCGGCACGCCGGTGGCGGTGGTGCACGAGAGCCGCGACCGCCGCTGGTGGTTCGTGCTCAGCCCCAACTACGCGGCCTGGATCGAGGCCGACGCGGTCGCGCTGGGCGAGAAGTCGCAGGTGTTCGCGCACGTGCACAAGGCGCCGTTCCTGGTGGTGACCGGCGCCACCGCGCGCACGGTGTACACGCCGGAACTGCCCGCGGCGTCCGACGTGCAGCTGGACATGGGCGTGCGCCTGCCGCTGCTCGAAGCTGCCGGCTACGCGCCCGTGAACGGCCAGTATCCCGGCTATGGCCACGTGGTCGAGCTGCCGGTGCGCAGCAGCGATGGCAGCCTCGCCTTCGTGCCGGCACTGGTGCCGCGCTCGGCCGATGTCGCCACCGACGTGCTGCCGCTGACCAAGGCCAACCTCATCCGCCAGGCCTTCAAGTTCCTCGGCGAGCGCTACGGCTGGGGCCACAGCTACAACGCGCGCGATTGCAGCGGCTTCGTGTCCGAGGTCTATCGCAGCATGGGCGTGCTGCTGCCGCGCAACACCAGCGCGCAGTCGGTGAGCCCGGGGCTGGACCGGATCGCGGTCGATCCGTCGATGGACCACGAGGAGCGCCTGAAGCTGCTGCGCCAGGTGCAGGTGGGCGACCTTGTCTACATCCCGGGGCACGTGATGATGGTGATCGGCATCGTCGACGGCGATCCGTACGTGATCCACGACACCACCGGCACGGCCTACCGCGACGCCGACGGCGGCGTGCAGCGCGTGCTGCTCAACGGCGTGGTCGTGACCGCGCTGGGCCCGATGCTGGCCGGCGAGACCACGCCGACCATCGACCGCATCACCAACATCCAGCGGATCCGCCCCTGATCGGGGCGGCCACCGCCGCAGGGTTCCGGGGAGCCCACGAGGGAAACGAATGAAGATCACCGACGTCCGCCTCGGCATGGTGCGGGTCCCGCTGAAGACGCCGTTCAAGACCGCGCTGCGCACGGTCGAGGCGGTCGAGGACATCATCGTCTCGATCCACGCCGACACCGGCCATGTCGGCTACGGCGAGGCCGCGGCGACCGCGGTCATCACCGGCGACACCCATGGCTCGATCATCGAGGCGATCGGCAAGGTCATCGCGCCGCGCCTGGTCGGCGAGGACGTCGCCAACCTCAACCGCATCACCCGGCTGGTGCAGACCGCGCTGGAACGCAACACCAGTGCCAAGGCCGCGGTCGAGATCGCCGTCTACGACCTGTGGGCGCAACTGTACGAGGCGCCGCTGTACCGCATGCTCGGCGGTGGCGAACCTGTGATCACCACCGACATCACCATCAGCGTCGACCACATCGACAAGATGGTCGCCGATTCGCTGTCGGCGGTCGGGCGCGGCTTCGAGTCGCTCAAGATCAAGGTCGGCAAGGACATCGGCCTGGACGTCGAGCGGGTCAAGGCGATCCACGCCGCGGTCGAGGGCCGCGCCCTGCTCCGCCTCGACGCCAACCAGGGCTGGACCGCGAAGCAGGCCGTGCGTGCGATGCACGCCCTGGAGGACGCCGGCGTGCACCTGGAGCTGCTGGAACAACCCGTGCGCGCACAGGACCTGGCGGGCCTGAAGTACGTGACCGACCGCGTGCACACCCCGGTCATGGCCGACGAGAGCGTGTTCGGCCCGATCGAGGTGATCGAGCTGATCGAACAGCGCGCCGCCGACATCATCAACATCAAGCTGATGAAGACCGGCGGCATCTCCAACGCGGTGCGCATCGCCGACATCGCCGCGTCGTACGGGGTGGAATGCATGATCGGCTGCATGATCGAGACCAGCATCAGCGTCGCCGCGGCCGTGCACCTGGCGATCGCCAAGGCCGACGTCATCACCAAGGTCGACCTCGACGGGCCCTCGCTGTGTGCCTTCGACCCGGTCGACGGCGGCGTGGACTTCAACGAGTCCGAGATCTCGGCGTCCGATGCGCCCGGCCTCGGCATCCGCGCGATCCGCGGCTACCAGCCGATCGTGCGCTGAGCCGCGCGCCATGCAGCCGCTGCTGATCATCCGTTCCGAACGCGGGCAGATGTCGGCGATCGAGCGCCGCATCGCCGACTTCATCCTGGAGAACACCCACCTGCTGCGCGACTACTCCTCGCAGCAGCTCGCCAACGCGCTCGGCATCAGCCAGTCGAGCGTGGTCAAGTTCAGCCAGAAGCTGGGCTTCAAGGGCTATCCGGACCTGAAGTTCTCGATCGGCGAGGCGGTGGCGCGCAACGGCGGCGACGCATTGCCGCCCGAGGATTCGGGGCAGGACGGGCAGCGCGCGTTGTCCGAAGACCTGTGGCGCGCCAAGGGCCGTGCCGAAGAGGAAACCCGCCTGCTCAATCCGCCCGAGCGCATCGATGCGCTGGTCGAGATGCTGCGCGGTGCCGACAAGGTGTTCGTGGTCGGCACCGGCGAGGATGGCGCCGCCGCACGCGCTTTCGCGATCCGCCTGTCGCTGCTCGGCTTTCCCGCCGTCCATCACTACGACCCGGTGCTGGTGCCCGCCGAAGTGGCGTCCTCGCATCCGGGCGACGTGCTGATCCTGTTTTCCGAGCGCGGCCAGCAGGCCGCGTTGTGCCAGCTCGCACACCTGTTCCGGAAGCGTGGCGGCAAGGTGGTGTCGGTGACCCGGCATACCGCCAACCCGGTGCGCGCGCACGCCGATCTCGCGCTGCTGGTCTCGGCGCACGACGAGCGCAGCCACGTCGAGTCGCTGCTCTACCAGGCCGCGCAGCAGCAGTTGCTCGACCTGCTGTTCCTGTTGCTGTGCGCCGACGAATCGAGGCGCCGCCGCCTCGACGACTACCACGAGCACGTCCGCTCAATGCTGGATACCTGACGACCATGCGCCGACTTCGCCCCAGCGCCATGCGCGCCCCCTGCCGCCTCGCCCGCCACGCCGGGATCGCCGTGCTGGTGCTGGTCGCCGGCCTCCTCCTCGGCGCCTGCGCCTCGGCTCCCGTGCACAACGGCAGCGAGGCACTGGCGGACGCCCGCCAGCTGGTCGTGGTGACCAGCGCCGACTGGGACGCCACCCAGGGCACGCTGCGCCGCTTCGAACGCGATGGCACTGGCCCATGGCGTGGCGTGGGCGACGCGACTCCGGTGACGCTCGGGCGCAACGGCAGCGCCTGGGGCATCGGCCTGCACGCGCCGCCTGCCGACGATGTCCCCGGCCCGCGCAAGCGCGAAGGCGACGGACGCGCGCCGGCCGGACTGTTCCGCATCGGCCCGGCCTTCGGCTACCCGCCCTCGGCCGCTACCGGGCTTGCGTACGCGGCGATGGACGCCGGCGACTGGTGCATCGACGTCAGCGACTCGCCGCTGTACAACCGCATCGTCAACGAGCGCGACGTTGGCCCGCAGGCCGTCGCGGGCTCGACCGAGCCGATGCGCCGCGACCTGCACGCCGATGGCGACGTGCGCTACCGCCTCGGCTTCGTGATCGAGCACAATCCGCAGGCGCGCCCCGGTGGCGGCAGCTGCATCTTCGCGCACCTGTGGCGGAAGCCCGGCGAAACCACCGCCGGCTGCACCGCGATGGACGACGCGGCGATGCAGGCCCTGCTCGCGTGGCTGGACGCGTCGCGCCGCCCGGTGTTCGTCCTGCTGCCGCGGGCGGCCTACGTCGAACGCGGCGCGGCCTGGAGACTGCCGCCCCTGTAGCCCATCGCGTCGCGCCCGTCCACGCCTTCCCGCCACCCAACCCTGCCCTGGAACCGCCGCCCCGATGACTGCTTCCACTTGTTCGCGTGCCCGCCTGTCCGCGCCCGCGCGCGTGCTGATCGCCCTCGCCCTGGGCGGCCTCCTCGGGCTCCTGCTGGCGCTGTGGGACCCGGCCGCCGCGGTACACGTCGCCGACATGGTGCAACCCATCGGCCGGCTCTGGCTCAATGCCCTGCAGATGACGGTGGTGCCGCTGGTCGCGGCGCTGGTGGTGGCCGGCGTGAACTCCGCCAGCGACGCCGCCGCCTCCGGCCGCACCGCGCGGCGTGCGATCACCGTGTTCGTCGTGCTGCTGCTGGTGTCCGCGGGCTTCGCGGCGGCGGTTGCGCCGGCCGCGCTGTCGCTGCTGCCGCGCGATGCCGCGCTGCTGGAATCGCTGCGCGCCGCGTTCTCCGGCCCGCATGCCGCGGCCACCCCGGCCGGCATCGGCGACTGGCTGGTTGGCGTCATCCCGTCCAATGCCATCGCTGCGGCGGCGGCCACCGCGATGCTGCCGCTGGTGGTGTTCTCGATGTTCTTCGGCTTCGCGCTGTCGCGCATCGACGGCGAACGCAAGCTGCGCATGCTCGAGTTCGTGCAGACCATCATCGACATCATGGTGGTGATCGTGCGCTGGGTGCTGTGGGCGGCGCCGATCGGCGTGTTCGCGCTGATGTTCGCGGTCTGCGCGCGGGTCGGGCTGGACATGCTGACCGCGCTGGGCTGGTACATCGTGCTGCTGTGTTGCCTGCATCTGGCCGTCACCGCGCTGATGTACGTGGTGATCGCGCTTGCCGGCAACGAACCGGTGCGGCGCTTCGCCGTGGCCATCCTGCCGGCGCAGACCATCGCACTGAGCACGCAGTCGTCGCTGGCCTCGCTGCCGGCGATGGTCGAGAGCGCACGCGCGCGCCTGGGCTATCCGCTGGCGGTGGCCTCGCTGGTGCTGCCGATGGCGGTGTCGCTGTTCCGCCTCACCAGCCCGGTGCAATACATGACGGTGGCCGCGTTCGTGGCCTGGATCTACGGCATCGACCTCGGCGTCGGCCAGCTCGTCGCCGGCGCGGCCTTGGCTGCGGTGATCAGCATGGGCTCGGTCGGCCTGCCCGGGCAGGTGAGCTTCATGGCCACCAACATGCCGGTGGCGCAGGCGATGGGCTTGCCCACCGAGCCGCTGGGCATCCTGCTGGCAGTGGACACCGTGCCGGACATGTTCGCCACGCTCGGCAACGTCACCGCCGACCTCACCGCCACCAGCGTGGTCACGCGGCAGTCGCGCGACGACCCGGCCGTGACGAGCGGCGACGGCGACGGCGACGGGGTTGCCTGACCTGGGTCAGGCCGCGTCGGACACCTGGAACGAGGACGACCGCGAGACCGACCAGAACTTGCGGAACACGGCGTGCTCGGGCACGCGGTCCAGCAGTTCGCCCGGCTGCAGGAAGCGGTAAAGCGCCGCCAGCGAACTCACTTCCGTCGGCGAGACGCGGCGCAGGATGTGCTCGGGACCGATCTGCGAGGGATGCTCCAGCCCCGCGGCCCCGAGGATGTCTCGCAGCGCCATCAGCGTGTGCTGGTGGAAGTTGAACACCCGGCGCGCCTTGTCATCCACGTCCAGCGCCTTCCAGCGCGCCGGATCCTGGGTGGCGATGCCGGTCGGGCACTGGTCGTTGTGGCAGCTGCGCGACTGGATGCAGCCAAGCGAGAACATGAAGCCGCGCGCGGCGTTGCACCAGTCCGCGCCCATCGCCATGGTCCGCGCGATGTCGAAGGCGCTGGCCACCTTGCCGGCGGCGCCGACGCGGACGCGATCGCGCACGCCGATGCCGACCAGGGTGTTGTGCACCAGCATCAGGCCTTCGTGCATCGGCACGCCGACGTGGTTGATGAACTCCGACGGCGCCGCGCCGGTGCCGCCCTCGGCACCATCGACCACGATGAAGTCCGGCAGGATCCCGGTCTCCAGCATCGCCTTGGCCACGCCGAACCATTCCCAGGGATGGCCGATCGCCAGCTTGAAGCCGGTGGGCTTGCCGCCGGACAGTTCGCGCAGGCGGGCGATGAACTCGAGCAGGCCGGCCGGCGTCGAGAACGCCGAATGCGACGCCGGCGACACGCAGTCCACGCCCTCGGGCACGCCACGCGCCGCGGCGATCTCGGCACTCACCTTGGCCGCCGGCAGCACGCCGCCATGCCCGGGCTTTGCGCCCTGCGACAGCTTCAGTTCGATCATCCGCACCTGCGGGTCGCGCGCGTTGGCGACGAAGCGCCCGGCGTCGAAGCGGCCCTGCGCGTCGCGGCAGCCGAAGTAGCCGGAACCGATCTCCCAGACCAGGTCGCCGCCGCGCTCGCGGTGGTAGACGGAGATCGAGCCCTCGCCGGTGTCGTGGTAGAACCCGCCACGCTTCGCGCCTTCGTTCAGCGCGCGCACCGCGTTCGCCGACAGCGAGCCGAAGCTCATCGCCGAGATGTTGTAGACGCTGGCGTCGTAGGGCAATGCCGAGGACGCGCCGATCAGCACGCGGAAATCGTGCGAGTCCGCGTGCGCGGGCGCCAGCGAGTGGTTGATCCACTCGTAGTCGACCCCGTAGGGATCGTGCGTGCTGCCGAACGGCACCACGTCCATCTCGCCCTTGGCGCGCTGGTAGATCAGCGCCCGCTGCTCGCGCGAGAACGGCACCTCGGCGAGGTCGTCCTCGATGAAGTACTGGCGGATCTCGGGGCGGATCGACTCGAAGCCGTAGCGGAAATGCGCCAGGATCGGGTAGTTGCGGCGCAACGTGGCCCGCCGCTGCAGCAGGTCGAGGGTCCCCAACACCGACAGCGCGCCGAACACCGCCGCCGCCCAGCCCCAGCCCGGCCAGCGCCAGGCCAGCGCCAGCGACAACACCGTCATGACCAGGCAACCGGCATAGACCAGGTACCGACTCATCGCGCTCCTCGCCGTGGACGTGCCGGCCGGTTGCCATCCCGGGCACGGAAGCGGCCATGGTAAGCCATGCCGCGCGGGCGCCCGCGCAGGCCGGGCGCGCGGCCACTACAATCCGTCCTGGCCCCGGTGCCCGGATGCAGGCTTTCCGCGCCGGCGCGACGGGCGGCAGGCATTGCACCGTACCCTGCCCGGCCGACGGTACATTCCCCACCTGGATCCCATGGCGACGGCAAGCGAGAAGTCCGCGGAACACACGCCCCTGATGAAGCACCATTGGCGTATGTTCAGATAACGCTCTTATTTCCCCTGCTTTCCGCTAACTTTGCTTCCTTTTGAAAAAATCGGGAACACCCGTCGCAACACCATCGCAACAGGATCAAGCCCGCCACGGTGTCCTGAAATCGGTGCTCACCGGGCACTGTTGCGGCCCCTCGAACACGGGCAAAGGCAGCGACCACCACGCGCTCCAGTCGAGCCGCGAAGTGGACACGCTCCACTCCCATGGGCGGCGGCACACGAAGCCGACGCACTCCTCAGCTGGCGTGATGGCCAGCGGGTCCAGTCCAGGCCAAAGGGGCGGCAAGGGCTCGGGCACCACGGCCGCCAGCCTCACCTCCTGCACGGCCCTATAAGAACGAATGGCAACCAAGCACGGGGCGCGCATTTCCACGTGGGGCATGTCCTTGAAGTCGGTCCAAGCCCCACCCCACCGCAAGCCGGCCGCCTGGGCCAGTTCCCCGTAGCGCTCGTAGCCCTGGCGAACGTGGTCGTTCTTGAGGTTCCAACTGGGTCGCCCCCGCTTGTGGATGACCATGTCGGCGGCGAAGCCGTGGTTGTGGCAGCTTCGACCCGGGCCGACCTGAGTTACGCCCTTCTGGCTAGCCAGTAGTTCGGCCTGGCGTTCGTCGGACCGGTAGCCCTCGGCCAAGCGCAGGTCATAGCCCTCCTCTTTCATCTGCTGCTGGATCCTTTCCAGCTTGGCCCGCAGGTCGGGGTGGACGCCGTCCCACTGAGGAGCATCTGTGTGGCGGTGGAACAACCGCTTGAACAGCCCCGGCTCCTTGCCGTGGACATCGGCGATCGAGCCGGCCGGAACGTGGGCATGCGCCGGCACGGTGACAACGAAGAACAGGACAGACGCCAGCAGCGCCTTCATTGAACGGGATTTCATGAGTAGGCCTCCTTACTCACATTGGTCTACTCTTCATGCAAAAGGAAAATCGGAAACGCGCAAGGCCCCCTTGCCAATCCGAAATCCTTGTATAGAAAAGAAGAGGCAGGCTTCCTCCTTGCCTGCTGCTTCCCGGCCCGATGAGGTCTCCTGTCGGTCCCGTAGTCGGGTCGGGAAGCTCTTCTACCCCCCCCTTGCGCGTTTCCCGCTGCGTGTTAATCGTGAGTAGACACCCCTACTCGTCGGAGGACACCACCATGAAACGCTCCCTCATTCACTTGGCGCTGCTTGTTAGCGTCTTCACCGGCATGTCGTCCGCACATGCCCAATCCAATGTCGACTCGACGATCGTTGGCGAGACGCCAACGAACTGCGCATCCGACTCACCCATCAGCTTTATGAATCACGTTTCTGTTGGGGTAGACAACCGGTGTGTCAACGAACGAGATCCCGGGCTGGTTCCAGCGACGGATACGGTCATTGTCGGCAATGGGAACGAGTTCGACACATCGGACGTCATCGTCGGGCATGGAAACCGCTCCAACGACTTGAACCCTAATTCAGGGGCAGGAAACAACATCGTGGGCCGTCTCAACAACGTGGAAGGCGCGAACAACAACGTTCACGGCCTCAATAACCAGATCAGGGGCACCAGCAATATTGTTTCTGGATCAAGCGTCGAAGGAACCGGCAACAACATGGTTCTGTTCGGAACGGCCGTGAAAGGGTCGGCCGATGGATGCGTTGCCATCGGGTCGCGCTCGGAATGCGACGAGACAGATGAATTCTCGATCGGCAACACGAATCAGCGTCGCCGTGTTACCAACGTGCAGGACGGCCGTGATGACTTCGATGCAGCGACGGTGGGGCAACTGCGTCCTGTGGCGGAAGCGCTGGGCGCAGGTGCCACTTTCAACAATGGTCAGTTCGTTGGACCGATCTACCGATTCCAGTCGGGCATCACCTACAGCAACGTTGGCGATGCGCTTTACGACCTTGATGGTCGCGTGACGAGGCTCGAGCAAAATCCTGGGGGAGCTCAAGGACCCGCAGGACCCGCCGGGGCCAGTGCTTACGAGGTTGCCGTCCAGGAAGGATTCCAGGGAACACGCGAAGAGTGGCTCTTGTCCCTCCAGGGAGCAGACGGGAGAGATGGCGCGAACGGAGCTGGCCGTGAGTTGCGCGCCGGCTCGAATGTGGAAGTGACCACGAACGACGATGGCTCGCAAACCGCTTCGCTCACGGACAACGTGGTGTTGAGTGACCAGGGTTCCGTGACGGTAGGTGCCACCAAACTCACCAACAACGGATTGACGATCCAAGGTGGTCCGTCGGTAACGGCCGCCGGAATCTACGCTGGCAACCAGCGAGTGACGGGTGTGGCCGACGGCCGAGTGGCGCAAGGCTCCACGGATGCTGTCAACGGTGGGCAGCTGTGGAACCTTCAGCAGTCGCTGGATGACCGGTGGATCGAGATTGATCGGCGTTTCGACCACACCGACAAGCGCATCAACGGCTTGGGTGCCCAGACCGCCGCGATGTCCCAAATGGCAGCGGCTGGTGGTCCCTACGGCCTGGCCGTTGGTGAAGTCGCCATCGGTGCCGGCGTCGGCTTCTACGGCAACGAAGCCGCCATCGCCATCGGTTGGTCCACCCGCCTAACGGAACGCGTCAACGTCAGCGCCGGCCTGTCTTTCGGCAGCGGCAAGACCAAGCCCATGGGCGGGGTCGGGATCTCCATTCGTTTGGGTCGATAAAAAGGAGGTGATCCGTCTCGGCAGGGGCCCTTCGGGGCCCTTGTTCGTGGCCGTGATTTCTTTAAATTCAATTACTTAAACTTGATTAGGGATGCTGGACAGCGTATAATCGGCTCCCAACGAACTCAGTGTAGGAGCCGGGCTGACAACCCCACCTGCAGTGACTGTCGCCGTCGTAGTAGCGCCGCTGTTTGCCATCGCCCTGGAAGCCGTCAGGGGATGTGTCAACCCCAACGCAAAGGATAAGAACCCATGCATTACTGACAGCTCGAGGAACGACATCATGGATAGAGAAGAAAATGGAATTGTAGTAACCCGCTTGAAAAAGCACCCCCTTTGCAGAGCTCTCGGCGTGGGCCTCAAAGTCAGCTACGACACGGCAATTGCTGTTGGAGCAAGCGCGCTCCTATTACTACAACTGGTCAGTGCACGGTGAGCCCCGCTCCCTGCTGACCCACACGAAAAGCCCGGGCTAGTCCCGGGCTTTTCTTTTATGCGGTTACAGCCGAGCACGGGTCGCCGGATCAGGAGGCGGCATCGCCCATGCTTGTGCCAGGCGCTCCGCCTTCTTGGTCGCTCGCCAGACCTGAAGAACTTCAAGCGTTTCCGAATCGTCAGCCAGGTCCAGGGGCCCCTCGCCGTCCTGATTGAACGCTTCTAGGTCCGCTCCGTGCTCCAGGAGCAACTCGCACAAGGTCGGTTGGCCCGAGCGAGCCGCCGCCAGCAACGGCGTGTCCCCCGTCATTCCGTCGACGTCGTCCACGTCCGCCCCTGCCTCCAGCAGCAATTCGGCCACCGCGAGCGAGCGCCCCCAGACGGCACGCATCAACGGCGTGTCTCCGCTTTCCCTGCGCTCCAAGGGCAATGTCAGGGCATCCACTTCCGCGCCATTCGCAATGAGCATTCGGCAGGCATCGAGGTGGCCCCCGAATGCGGCGAGGTGGAGCGCCGTCACCTGCTCAGCCATCGTGGACACCATGCCCTGATCGACCAGCACATAGCGGCCAGGATCCATGCCCAAATGCAGGAGCCGGCTCAGCTCGTCGGTGTCGCCCACGCGGGCCGCGCGCATCCATCGGTTGTCCAAGGCCTGCTCCCTCTCGAGGTCGATAAGCCACGGTAGATCGGCATCGGAAACGCGCAAGGGGTTGCCAGTCCTCGAATCTGATCTATTCGTGAGTGGGTCGTTTCACTCACGGAGAGACCATGACCCACCGCCACAACCTCGGACGCAGCGAGAAGTATCACGCCCTGCCCCGCACCCTTTACGCCCTACTGTTCGACGACGGGGGCTGCTACATCGGCCAGAGCTCTAACCCGCAGCAGCGGGAGAAGCAACACCGCTCACGCCAGGGCGGCTGGCACCGCCCCTTCCAGTTTCATGTGCTGAACGTGGTGACAGCCACCCGTGCGGAAGCCGAAGCCCATGAACAGGCCTGGCGAGTGAGGGCGTCGAAGGAAGGCTGGCGTGTCTACGCCAAGCCCCCGGGCATCGTCATCAACCCCCACCGTCGGGCTACGCCCCACGTGCGATGGCTGGCACACCAATGCCAGTGGACGCTAGGCAAACCGGTAACGCGTGCTGTGAAACACGTGCGTTGGTGGCCGTGGATTCTCGTGGGAGCCAGCCTCTTGCTGCTCGCCCGATGCGTCATAGGGTAAGAACGGGCCCTTTCTGCTTTTCCACCGGCACCTGGGGTTTCGGCTTCAATCCTGCCAGCAGTTCTTCGACGTCCTGGACCAGGTTGCGCACGGGAGCGGCCTGGGTCTCGGACAGTCCGACGCTCAGTGCCATCTCCTTATGGCGTTCGGTGCCCAGGCGTTCGGCCATGCGCTCCATGACGTCGTCCGTCGTATACATTCGGTAGCTGCCTTTGGTCAGGCGCGTGAACGCCACCAGGGCCGATTGCTGGTCGAGCATGCCCATGTTGGTGGCCAGGTGGTAGATCTCTGCCTTGCCTTGCCCTTGGGACTTGTGGACGGTCATGGCATACCGGTGGGCCAGCGCGTTGTGCTCGCTCGTGTTGAACCGCACGAGGCGCCCGTTCTCCTTCGGGTTCGAGGCCTCGATGCGCACCACCAGGTCGTAGCCGCCCGCCTTGTCCTTACGGATGCTTTCCACGGTGCCTTCCGTGCCGTTTATGACGCCAAAATCGTTGTTCGTCGCAGTGAACATCACCCGGTCCCGACGGGACAGCGTCAGGTCTTCCCACTTCCCCTTCACGATCGACCGGAAGGTGAACTCCTCCTTGTCCAGGACACCCTGCTCCTGCAGCCCTTTCCGGATGGCCATGTTGAGCATGGTGACCTCGCCCCGTGTGTGGGCCAGCACCAGCTTCTCGTCCATCGGGGTGGGGTCTTTCAGGTAGTCGTCTACCAACGCCTTGATGGCCTGTTTGTCCGTGCCGAAGTCGTCGATGCAATTTCGCTCCTTGAGATTGCGAAGGATCTGCGCACCCATATCGAGGGTGCCTTGGCGGCTCCGGTGCCCTCGGCGCATGTCCTTGACCCTCCCGTGGTGGTCCCGTTCGTAGAAGCTGTTCGCGGTGACAAGGTCACCGGCGTTCTTCTGCCGACGGATCTCGGTCAACTTCGTGTCGCCCAGGGCCATCTTTGCCAGCTCGAAGCCGTTGCCGGCCGCAATGGGTTGGAGCTGATCCGAATCTCCTTGGACCAATAGCTTGCAGCCAATCTGCTGACAATAGGTCATCAGCTTTAAGGTATCGCCGGTGGCGATCATCCCAGCCTCGTCGAGCACGACCACGTCCTTCTTCGTCAGGGCCACCTTGCCCTGCCGCACCTGGGAGAAGAACTTCGCCACGGACATGCAAGGCATGCCGGACTCTTCCTCCAGCTTCTTGGCGGCCTTGCCACCGACTGCCAGCCCCATCAGCTGCTTTCCTTCCGCTTCGAAGCACTGCTTGTAGACTTCAGCCACGGTGGTCTTGCCCGTGCCGGCCAACCCCGACATGACGCCGACACCTGCGGTTCCATAGGTCAGGTGACCGATGGCGGCCTTCTGCTCCTCGGTGAGGGTGAACCCCTTTCGCTTCTCATACGCGGCGATCTCCCGGTCAACCGTAGAGCGGAACAGCTTCAGGTCCGTCTCGTTCTCCCGCTCCTTCGAGCGGCGGATGATCTCGGCTTCCCATTCGACCATCCAGGTGGCGGCGAATCGGTCCTCGCGGTGCTTGCGCGCCAACCGATTTCCCCGATCGTCTTCGTGGAGGTGTTCGGCTTTCACGCGCACCAAGTCGTCCTGTTCGGTGAACTCCTTCACCATCTTGAGCACCTGTTCGGCGTTCTTCTGCCCGGCGAATTCCATACCCAGCTCCCGAACCAGGTCATGCTCGCAGAACATCGCCTCGTTCTCGTGCATGCGCTTCAAGACCTCATCGAATGTATGTGGGTCCAGGTGTTGCCCTTTGGTCTGCTTGAGGGACTGGGTGGTGGGGACCAGATCCGGTCTTTCCTTGGCGATGTTGGCGAAAGTCTGCTGCCAGTCCTTGACCACCTGCTCGAACGGCGGTTCTTCCTTCTTCTTGCGGGTGGCCTTACAGGCCTCGTCGTGGCTGGCCGAAGGGTGTTCCTTGACGTAGTCCAGGATTTCCTGGCGACGGGTCTTCGCCTGGAGCACCAGTTCCCGGTCGATGCCCGCGATGGTAGTGAGAATCTGGCCCGTCTCGCGCCCCATCACGTCCACCTCGCGCTCCCGCTGGATCCCGTAGCCCAGCGCCTTCATCGCGCTGTAGAGCTCGGCCTTGTAGAGGTGATCAGCGGCGTGGCGGTGACGGTAGATTTCGATGGCGTCGAAGGTGCCCCATTTGCCGTCCTCGCCCTTCGAGATCCCGTAGACCAGGTGATGGGTGTGAAGGTCACTTTGCACGTTCCTGTTGCTTACATGGTCGGCGGCGGTCCACACCAGGCCCTGCGTTCCGATGACTTCTTTTCCTCCCTTCTCCCGGCGGGTTTCCACCTTGCTCTCGATGTAGCCCATGGCCACGGCGCAGGCCTGGCGGTGGGCCTCCAGGATGGCCAGCTTCTCGCGCTCGTCCGCCAGCGCAAAGGCCACGCTCACATCCCCGGGGGCGGAAATGGTCAGATCGAACCCCACCCGATGGCCGCCCTCCCACTTCTCCATCGGCTTGCCATCGTCGTCCAGGCGCACGTTGTCCCAGCGATCCTTTTTGATAACCAGTAGGGGTTCCTCGCCCGCGTTCTTGCACAACGGTCTTCCGGTGGGTGAAAAGCCCTTGCCCAGCAGTTCCATCACCTCGCGGGTGACCGGCTGCCCTTCCAGGCCGAGTTCGGCGGCGAGGCTGCCGCCCCAGTTGATCGTCTGACGGGGATCGGGACCGCTGCCGGCGTAGTAAGCCACCGCGCTGTCGATGGACAGGCGCTCGGTGGCGAGCATGTAGTCGAACATGTTCCCGTTGCGCTTGTTGTTGCCGCGGGCATCGATTCGCGTGCAATTGATCATGGGGAGCTCCGAAACCTTGACTGATCCAAGGTCCCAGAAATCGGAGAGTTGGCAAGACCGCTTACCGCTTGAACAGCGCGTCGATTTCTTCGGGGGTCATCGCCAGCACGCGCTGAACGTCTTCGACGCCCCCCTGGGTGATGGGGAAGGCAAACGCCCCGCCCGGCAACGTTGCCGACTGCGTCGCATCCCCTTCAACAGGCCCAGCGGGCATGGTGGTCCACTCTGCGGGCTCCTGCCCTTCGCGCACCTGCGGGTAGGTCTTCCCTGGCCATGCGAGCAGGAGCACGTCCCCACCCATCTGGACGATCGCCTCAATGCCCCACTTCTCAGGTCCGTAGCGCTTGCCCTTGCGGAAACCCAGTCGGTCAGTCAATTCCCCACCGGAGACCAAGGCTCGGCTCTCCTCATGGACCGTCGCCTTGTCCTCGTGCGAACGCCAGGCGATCTTGCGCTTGCCAAGCTGGTTGGCGAGCTTGTCGCGGGTCGCCCCCATCTGCACTTGGCACACCACATGGGTGCCCACCAGGGATGAGAATGCCTGCGCCGTCTTTTCGCCGTAGACCAGTTCGATCTGGGCATGGTCCTGGACCGCCATAACGGCCACCACGCCCTTGCTGCGCCCCAGCGCCAACAATGGGTCGATGTTCAGCCGTCCAGCGCTGGTGAGCTCGTCGAACACGAAGTAGAGCCCCCGCCCGCTTTCGTTGTCCGGCAGCGCAGGCCCGATGAGATCCGGAACCGCCACGTTGATCATGGCGGCGATGTAGGCCTTGGTCAGCGTGGGATCGGGCCCCGATTGAACGATGATTTGCTTGCGGCCTGTGTAGTCGTCTCGAATCCATTCGGTCATCGAGAAGCGGCGTTTGCCCACCTTGGGCCAGGCGGTGGCCAGATCGTCGATGAGGCGGGTGAAGCCACCGAGGGTGGACAGCACGCTGGCGGTGGTCTGGCTCTCGGCGTTGACGACCAAGGCCGCGCCGCGCGGGTAGTGGTGGCGCATGCCCTCGCACATGGCGACCGCTGGCCGCCGCAGCAGCTGGGCCAGCTCGGGGAAGCCCCAGGCGCTCGGCTGAGTGTTCTGCAGCTCACGCACGCACCCGATGAAGAGATCCTGGGCGGCCATGGTCCAGAACTTCGAGCTGCCCTCTCCTTCAGGAATGAGGGAAGCTGCGAAGGCAGCCGCCTGGGTGGGCGTGCGCACGTCTGCGGCCACGTCCCACACGTAGGACCGCGCGTCAAACGGCGACACGAGGATGGGCCGTTTGAAGATCGAGGTGAAATCCCCCTTGATGTCGTAGAGGAACAGCTTCGCGTCCTTCATCCGCGCCAGCTGTTCCAAGATGTGCTTAAGGATGACGCTCTTGCCCGAGCCCACCGAACCCGTGAGGAGCACGTGACGTGCCCACTGCTTCTTCGACAACATCAGGTCGGGATGCAACGACAAGGCGAACGGGTCGGCTTCAATCTCCTTGGGTGTGAGTGATCGGCGCCGTGCCTCGGCAATGGCCTCCTCGCCTTCCAGCATCTGCGCGCCTGCCAGGTGCCAGGTGTTGCTCACCGGCTTGGCCTCCTTCAGGAACACACGGACGGCCAAGTAACCCGCCAACGCAAGCGAAACCCCGATGCGTGTCCAGGTGGCCACCGGGTGGTGATAGGACACCAGCTCGATGAACTCCCGCGCGGGAGCACGAGCCGAAATGCCAGCGGTTAGGAAGTGGTAGCCGGTCACCAGGCCGCCCTTCAAGGCATCCCCGAAGCGAATCAGCTGGACATCCGGGTTGGGGATGAGCCAGGCAACGCCCATGGCGCTGACGTAGACCACCCCAAACGTGAATCCCCCGCCCAACAAGGCGCGGTGCCAATAGCGGACCGGCTGCGAAGGGGCGACGTTGCCGGGCACCTCGCCTAGGGCGTCATAAGGCTTGGGCTTGCTCATAGCCGTTCTGACGATGGTGCATGCGCGTGGGGGTGCGTCCACGCCAGCCGGGCTGCTCAGGGTTAGCGCCGTGGGCCATCAGCTGCAGGCACGCGCGGGCGTGCTTGTGGAGCGATGCGAGGTGGAGCGGTGCCCAGCCCTGCCCGTTCAACGCCGACACGTCCGCACCGGCTTTCACCAATGGGCTGACCAGGTGGGCGTGCCCAAACCGAGCCGCCTGGTGAAGCGGCGTGTTCCCGTTGACGTCGGGCATGCGCACGCTGGCGCCCATGCCGATGCAAGCCAACAGGGCGGCTTCGTGGCCGGCTCGGGAGGCGCCGGTCAACCACGCTTGCCAGGGGCCATGTTCCTGGAGGCGTAGCGCGTCGGCGTGAGCTGCGCGCGCTTCTTCAGCCGCCATGGACAGGTCATGGAACAACCCTGTGTGTTGGGCGGAGGTCAGGCGCGACACGTTGTCGGCGATGGCACTGAAGGCCATGGGCTCGTTCTTGTCACCTAGACGCCGCTCGAAGGCCCGAACCATGTCCTGGGTCGAAGCGCTCTCGGGAGCGTCGAAGGTCAAGCGGTGAAGCCCCCACCGGAGATCCAGCTGGGGAGCTCGGTCGGCGTCGCCGTGGCAAACCTGCCAGACCAGATCGCCGCGTCGTCCCTCGACGGGCGCCAAGCTCAAGGCATAGGCGTGGGCCAGGACAACGGAAGCATGCTGTGGCTCGTTGCCGAACTCCTGCAGTAGGGCGTCCACCAGAACTTCCGTTCGGTGGAGGCCCAGGGGGTGCAGTTGGTGTTGAAGACATTCACGGGCGTCCATCCCCATGGTTGTAAAGACGAATTGCCGGACGTCAAGCGAACGGCAAACATCAGCGTTGGTGGGTCAGGTAGGACTTGAATCTACAGGGGACGCGATGCCATCAGTTTTACAGACTGCCCCGGCTTCATCACCGGACTACTGACCCTTATGAAACCCCGCCGTTCGGCGCGACGGTCAACCCGGGATGGGTGCCAAGACCATCCAGACAAGCACTGTCAAAACCCAGAGAGGGTGCAGCCAGAACATGAACTCGTCGCCATCGAACCGGCGGAGGCTCCGCCGGAGGTAGACACGCACCTGTCGGTAAGAACGACTCATGCTCAGTTGAACATGGTCTCGACGCCCATGTAGATGACGCCGACGAAGAACAATCCCACCAGAGCGGCCTTGGCCATGAACGGTGCCAGCGCGAAAGCGAGGGCTAGAATGATGATGGCGAAGAAAGCCACCAGAATGGCAAGGGCGGTGTTCTCTACGGCCCATTCGTAGAAGTTAGCAATGAAAGTCATGTCGGTCTCCTTGGTTGTTTATGAGTAGGTCGGTCTACTCTTGTTACACCTTCAGGAAACCACACCAAAACTGGGTGTCAAGTCGCAAAAAAGCCCGATTCTGTGAAGAACCGGGCAATTTTTGACTTTAGTCGGAAAGGACGGAGTTACTGACTGAAAACGTTCCGCTGGCGCTGCTTCTCGTGCTTGTCCCAGTCGAAGTTCTTCTCATATTCCTTCATGAAGGCAGCCTCCTTCGGGGCCGTGCGGGCATACTCGGCGTAGCCCAAGCGCCCCGGCCCGTTCTCCATCCGCTGCTCACGGGTCAGCATGGGAGGGCGCTGTTCTTCCCCCTGACGCTGCTGGCGCCACTGCTGGACGGTCTGAAAGGCCACCTGTTCGTGCTGGTTGTCGGGTTGGCTTTCGGCCCTGGCCTTGTCGGTCTCCTGAATCTTCTTCTGCAAGGCCTCGATCTGCTCCGGGCTGGCCTTCTCGGCCCAATCCAGCAACCGCTGCCGGCGCTCCTCAATGGCCTGCTGGTCCTTGCCCACGGACTGATCGTAGGCCGCCCTGGCTTCTTCTTTCTGGACGGGGGGGCGATCGCCCAACAGCTTCTCGTTGCGCTGTGCCCGCAGGGTGCGCAGGTCGGTCAGGGTTTCCATGGGTTGGGTAAGGGTGTCGCTCATATGGGGTTCTCCGGTGGGGATGGGATACATCGAGAGTTGATCAAATCGGCGGATTGGCAAGGGGGCGAACCCCCTTGCCGCTCTCCGTCAGTCCAGATCCGGAACCAGCTCGGCCAGGTCGATGCGCTTGTGACCGGCGCGGTTCAAGGCAACGATGGCGTGACCGCGGGGCTCCAGCAGGGCCTGATACTCCTCCGGCCCGAAAAGAGGCTGGACTTCTCGCTTCCCACCGGTGGGCATGTCGATGTCACGGGCCAGCTCGTCCTGACCAATGACGTCCTCCGCGCCGATCCTCCAGCGGCGACCCGTGGCCGGATCCACACGCAAGGCGGTCAGGCGGCCCGCACCTTCCAGGCGCATCTTGTCGAAGACGGCCGCATGGGGGTGGTTCGGATCATTGAGGACCGAGTGACGGTAGTTTTCCAGGCCACCCTTGTAGTCGATGCCGCGCGTCTTTTGCTTGAAGGTCGTCAGCATGGCTTGGCCGAACCGCTTGATCAGATACTCCACGGTGTTGAAAGAGCACCTCAGCGCGCCAACCGATTGCATGAGGTTCGCTAGAAGCTCAGCTTTCGTGCGACTGCCAAATGCATCCTCCAGACTCTCGAACCCTTGGGTTGCCAACACGGGCATCAGGCCCAACGAGCGTGAAATGGAGAACATGTCCGTGTCGTCGGCCGTAAGCAACAGGTGGGCCTCATCCATCATCAGCATGACCTCCACCTGGCCTGGCAATGCTTGCCGCCACTTGTCACCGTGCGCACCGCGGGCCTTGATGCCATTCATCACCCGCTGCTTGAGCAGACGCATCATCATCTCGCCCGCGTCGCCGTATTGGGTAGGCGGCAGGAACAGGCCCACCATCTCGCCATACAGTGCCTTGGACACGTCCACCTCACCCTTCTCGATCGAGTGCCAGGGGATGTCGTTGGCGTCGCGCAGCTTCTCACCCCGCAACAGCTTCTCCAGAAGACCACGGGAGTTCAGCGTGAACGACTGCCGTTGTTCGGCGTTCATGGCCGGAACTTCCAGCAGCGCCCACTCCAGGGAGCTCTGAAGCTGCGACATGGGACGTTTCAGATCCGGGTGGATCGTTTGCGGCTCGTTCTGCTGGCGCTTCCGGTAAGCGTTCAGATACGCGGCATGCGTCGCACGCCCTTCTTCATCCAGGCTGTTGTCCGGCTCTTCCAGTCCCAGATACTTGATCACTTCCATGATCTTCGGGTTGGGCTTGGGGATCGTCCCGGTGGGAATCACGCGCTCGACGTTGGACAGAAGCTTGGCGTGGTGCAAGGGGGTGTAGGCCCAGCCTCGATCGGAATCCACGACGCAGGAGTAGAGACCCATTTCCTGGACCACCTCCGCCAACCGTTCTTCCACTTCGGTGGTGTTCTGGCCAAGTTTGCGGAGCTTACGCTCTTCGAGTTTCAGGAGCAGCTGGGATTGTTCCAACCCATCGAGCTTGGCCATGCACCAAGCACGGTAGGTTTTCTCGTGCTCGACCAAGGCCTTCAAGATGATTCCGGTGTGGTAGATGAACGCATCGCCACCGTCGGACCACAACTTGGACTTTTCATCCACGACGCCACCGGACGCACCACGCAACGCCTTCACGATCTGATCCGGCTCCAATCCCTCATAAGGACCGACGGCCAGACCCGGCTTAACCACGATGTCGAACAAATCCTCCAGGTCGGAGATGATGGCCCCGTCCTTTCCATCAGCGATCAGTGCACCACCCGCCATTCCCTTCTTGCCAGCCTTCCGTGCAATGGCCTCTACCGCCCGCCGATAGCGGCGCGCAATCGGGCGCAGGATGCTGTATGACTTGCCCGTTCCGGGCATGCCAAAGACGATCAGGCCTTGAGTCAGGTCACGCAAGGACAGCCTCATGATCGTCCCCTTGTCAGGAGAATAGCCGTAACCCTTGTCGGTGAGATGGCCGGTGGCGCGGCCGATCGTGATCAGCGGCGTCGTGTCGTTCAGCGCGTTCTGAGCCTGCTGCTCACGCGCCTTCACGTGCGAGTTGACCAAGGCCCCTTGGGTGCCCAAGTTGTTGTCGTTGTTCTGCAGGCAGAGGCGCGCGCCGGTCTGGACGAAGTTGCCCTCGGCGAACTGCATGGCATACATGCAGGCCAGGACGAAGGGCACGGCATCGCCCAGGCCCCAAGGCAGAACCTTGGCAACCAGGAGCGCGCCCAGAATGATGCCCACCCACTTCATCGCCTGGATGAACCGAGCGGCGGTGCCACCGATGACGCCGCGGTGGGGATGGGAAGCGGCGGCCACCAGGCATACCACGAAGATCACACCCACCAGGCCAAAGCCGATGACCGCGGCCTTGGTGAAGAAAGCCATGTAAGCCTGGAGCCCACCCGAACCCGCTGCCGCACCTCCGACTCCTAGAGCGCTGAACTTTGACATGCCCGCCATGCCCATCGGAATCCACTGGAGGAGCACCAAGGCCTTCAAGGCTTCCTTCATGCTCTCGCCCTGCTTCAGGGCGATAAAGTAGGGAATGGTCGTCAGCAGGAAGGCCAAGCCCGCCCAGCCGATCCAAACAGGCCCGGCGCTTGAAGGCTCCTCGTGAGGGAAGGCCCAGCCGATCCAGGAGACCAGGAACAAGGTCAGCGCGCCGATGGCAGGGAACGCGAGATACATCAGGGGAGTGGCAATGCTGTCATTGCCCTGCCCCATGTCGTTGCCCTGAAGGAAGCCTTCGGCCCGGCGGCCGTCCTTGGTGATGGTGATGCGGGACTGGCTGTCGCGCAGGTCCTCCGGGACCTTCGGCCACCACTCCTGAAAGTCGTCCTCTCTCATCCCTTCCGGCACAAGGAACGCGTTCTTCTCCTCGTTCCACACTGCGCCGCACTCTGCAGCCAGTTGGGTGTCCTCTGAAGGAACGTCCAGGACGCGGCTGCGCACCCGGTCGCTCAGATCGAAGCGCCCCACCAGATTTTCGAACTGTGCGTTCGATTGAACGATGATGGTTTCGCGGATGGTTGAGGCCTCGCCTTCCCTACGGCGGAACTTGCGTCCCAGGCCGCTCGTCCAGTCGATGATGCTCAGAATGTTGATGTTCAATGCCATGGTGTTGTTCCTCCTTAGTTGCCAAGCCAGTGCGACAGGACGGCGAGCACCGCGCACAACGGCGCGATCACCAGGAAGCCCGCTTGGGCTACCCAGCGCTCAGCCACCTGCTCCACCTGGCTCGCGTAGAGCCGATCCTTGGTCCAGGCCTCATAGGCCGCGTCGTTTTCAACCGGCGGCACGCGATCGGCGCGCAAGTAGTAGAACGAACGCCTCACGGCTTCAGTCAGGTGCCCCATGCCCAGCGACTCCGGGCTGCCAATGAGCAGTCGCCCATGAAGGTTCATCCACTTCGAGCCGAAGTGGAGCTTTCCGGGTTCCCGGTATTGCGTGAAGAGCCACTGGAACATGTTTCCCCCTTGAATGATGAGTAGGTCACTTCTTTCTAGATCGAATCCGCGAGTTGGCAAGGGGGATCACTTGATGCCGGATTTCTCCGCCCAAGCGTCGAGGTCGTCGCTCGCCTTCTGCTGCCAATCGTTCTTCTGCTCGGCAGCTGGTGCGGGGGACTTCTTCGGCAACGGGGGTGACGAACGTTTCGGCGAAGGCATGGACTGGGTTGCAATCGGCGCCGACGCCGTCACCGCCGGAGCGGCGGCAGGCATGGGCTCCTCGATCGTGGGTTCTGGCTTGGCCTGCTCTGGAAGCACTGCTGGAGCGGGCGCGACCACGTGAGCTTCCACCACCTCGGGCACCTGCTCGGGAACAACGATAGTGGCAACCGGTGCCACGGGAGCGGGCGCGCTAGGGGACGTTTGGTCGTCCTTCCCCGGCAGGAAATAGATCACTCCAGCGACCAATGCCACCGCCACCACGCTACCCACGAGCCAGGGCCAAGCCTTGCGTCTTGGGGTTGTGTCGTCGGTTCCAATGCACGGCTGCGTCACCTCCTCGCTGTAGGCGTCATCCGGCGGCGGCACGGGTTCGCCCAAGGGGTCTTCCAAAGGAGATGCGAACTTGGAGTCATCGGCCAAATCCGACACGCGTGCACCTGACGTCTTGGCGTAACCGGCCTCTTCAAGAACTGATCGGGCCATCTCCCGCGCTGTGTCGCCTGGTGGCTCTGGGGAGAGAAATCCGCGTTCGTCATGTATTCCAGCTTCCGCTATCTGGGCCAGCACTTCCTCGATGACTTCGGACGAGACACCCTCGAAAGATGGAGAATCCGATTCCGATTGAACGGACAGGCTTTCTGTTACGTCCTGCTGCGACGGGTTGGCCAAGGGTGCGTCACCTTCACCGGCAATTGCTGCTGGCACCTGGACGGACAATGCTTCGACCAAGTCCTCGACTGCCATTTCAGCGAAAGGAGCTTTGCCTTCCCGACCTTCGCCATCGACAGAGGTTAGGTCCTGAGCCATTCCGTCCGCCACGAGAGAACCCGCCGTCTCGGTCTTCAAAAACGTTTTCGCCACATCGACCTTGGCCGGCTGGACTGTCAGGGTGCTCGAGTTGGCTTCTGTAGCCTGAACCCGTTCCTCTGCGGTCTTTGCCCGCTTCGCGTCCAGTTGTGCCTTGGCTTCCTTCGCCTTCTCTGCAGCAACAGCAACGCCTTTCTGGGTCAACTCGGCAGCGCGCTTGCCGATCACCCCTGCCCAGTGACCGGCGGCCTTCAATGTCTCCTTGGTGTTCTCGGACACCAACTGCTCACCATCGGTTGGCGTGGTTGGTTGCGCGGCATTGGCGCGCTTGAGCAGCTCGTCGCGCTTGCGCTTGCGGATCAGTTCTTCGGGGGACATGGGATCTCCTGGGGGAAGGGGAAGGAAGCCCGGGCATCGCGAGGACACCCGGGCAGGCGGCTCAGCGGACGTCCGGCACCGGCGTGACGGTGATGACGTGCTCACCCTTGCCGCAGCGGTCGTCCACCGTCACCTTCAAGAGCGCACCGCGCTTGGCGAGCTCCACGATGGGGACTTGGCAGGCGACCTTGTCGGTGCCTTGGAACACGACCGTCAGCCCGTTAGTCGACTTGGTCAGCAATCCGGTGAACTTGTCGAGGAACGCCTGGGTGCTGGCATCCAGCCGCTTCATATCGGCGGGGTCGTAGTTCAAGCGCAGCGAATCCAGCACCGCCTCTCGCTTGCCTTCGACGGTCTCGGTCTTCGTCACAACCTCGGCTTTCATGCCAGCGGCACGCGCGGCGTCAGCGGCCTCTTCGGCGTGCTCGCGCTGCTGCTTCACGTAAGACGCGGTGGCGCCCACGGCTGCACCTGCAGCGCAAGCGGCGAGGGCCTTGTCCTTCTTGCCGGTGACAAAAGCGAGTGCACCGCCGGCCACGCAGCCGATGCCACCGGCCCTGAACAGGCGCTTCTTGTCCGACCTCGGTTTGACGTCCTCGCTGTTGCCGAGTTGAGAGGGAGTGGATTGGGCCAGGGCCTGCAGCGGGACTGCCAACGGAAGGAAGGCGACCAGGCACACGGTCAGGGGGAGGGAGTGACGTTTCATGGGATGGATCTCCTAGTTGTGGGGGAAGGGTCAGACGCGGGGGGAGAGCATGGGATTGGCCGCGGGCGTCTTGGCCGCGGCCTTGCTGGGTGCCGTGGGCGCGATCGCAGCGGAGAGGACGCGGCGAAGCGCCTCTTCGTAGCGCTCGATGGCCTGGGCCTGCTCGGCCTTCATCTCGTCGCGCAGCTTTTGGTGATCCAGCTGAAGGGAGCGGCGCAGCGTCGCGTTCTCCTCCCGCAGCTGATCGAGCAGGAACTCCAGGTGGGCGTTCGAGTTCTCCAGCGCGCTCGTGAGGGTGACGCCTGCGTTGTGCCGCTCCACGGCATCGCGCACGTAAGCGTTGAACGGAATCCCACTCTCGCGAGCAAGACGTCGGGCAACCTTTGATTGCTCGTGGTCGAGATTGATGTTCTGTCGGATGAAGCGCATTCGTCGTTGACTCCAGATCTGGCTCTACTCAACCGATACCTGGAATCTGCGAGTTGGCAAGGCCCCACGGCAGGAGCCTGAAAATCAGGGACGAAACGAGCTAACAACCGCTGACGCTGTCACCACGCCGTGGTGACACGGTCAGGCCTTGATTGCATTGAGCCTTCGCCCGTCGTGACACCGATTTGTGGGCGCGAAGCGCACGCCCACTTCAGTGCGTCATGTGTATGACGAGTCCAGGGCACCCTCCAGGCTTCTGCTTTGGTGCCTGGGCCGACACTGCTTCAACCGACGCGGAGCTGTTGCCGTTGCTTTTCGCCACCCCTTGCGATTCCCCAGTGCAGAGGTATTGGTAGTTCATCCCCAACCGGTTCATCTCTCCCCACGTTCACGCCATGCCTTCCCAGACCCCACGCTCCCCCGCCCCTCTCGCCTTCCGTCGCCCCTCGCACGGAAAGCCAGTTGCGTTCGTTCGGCCACCCGTTTCTTCTCGCCGGCCAACCCACGTCAATGAACCCGGCACCCCATCGGCGTTGCAATCGAAAACCCGTGAGGCAATCGTTTTAGTCAAACCAGTATGGGGACACTGGATGCACCGCACCGGTCGTTTTAGTCACACGAGAGCAGTCACCCTCGCAACCCGAAACATGGCTGGGAATTCCGGGCGCCTTATCGTTTTAGTCAATCCAGTGAGGGAGCTGTTGAAGTGCTCGCGCCCCATCTATGACACCCCACTCCGGATCGCTTTCCGTTCGTTGGAGGCCACCCCATGACCACCTCAAACTTCCAGGCATTCGTCCAACGGCTGCTGGAGAAACACCGCGCCCGTGCAGCCGATACCCCCCGTTGGGCGCTTGACCTACTGCGGCGACAAGACAACCCGACGTGTGCGTTCTGCTGCTCGCCCATCGACGTGAGCCGGCGGCAGTCGTGGGGTCTGTCACCCCTTGTTCCGTTCAACCAGGGCGGCCCCGTCGAACCGTCAAACCTGCGGATGGCCTGCAAGGCGTGTGCGGTTGAACGCGGCGCGCGCGACCTTCTGGCGTGGGAAGAGCTGGCGGAACGGGTGCCCGCCGACCACCTGGAAGCCCTTAAGGAAGCCCGGATGGGAGTGTTGCAACGCTCGGACAATCACCTGACCTCTGTGGGTCGCTACGCGAAAGACGGAACCGTGCTAAACCTGCTCCATGAGCGCTGGAAGCATCCCCGCTTTCTCGTCTACGTCGAACGCCATGAGAACGGATGGTTCGTGGGTTGGCCGGTGGGCCAGCGCACCCAGACGACCCGCAACGAAGCCGCCGCCCTGCTGCGCCACGTGCATCATGGCCGGTGGATGGAGCACGGCGAGGTGGTGGGCTTCGACGTATCAGAGGATGTTTTTCAAGCCGCTGTCTGGCAGCTCATCGAGCACCACGCCCTGGTCATCGACCTGAGCCCTGACGATGCCACCCACGGCGAGCGAACCGGACAGGACAGTTGGAAGGCCCGGTATCCGACGTTGCGACAGGTGCGCCAGCGGCGCAATGGCGCGCACGAGACACCTTGGCCACTGGCTGGCAATGGTCATATCAGGTCATACAGCGATAAGGCCGGCTCAGTGCGCATGCGAGAGAAACGGCGAGCGTCACGGGAGGCGGAGACGAAGGCCAGGTGGCTGGAAGCACGTCACCGGCTGGAACACCGAGACGCCGCGGTGGAAGCCGGCCAGGTTCGGCCATGGCTGCCTGGGGAACGAGCAGCGCTGCAGGCAGATGTAGACGATCTGGCTCAGGCCTGGTTGAAGGCTAGGGCTCGAGTCAAGTCAGAAATCATCCCAGCGCTATAAGTGCCGGCTCAGTCTTTTGTTGTCAGTCCTCGGTCCACGAGTTGCCGAAGGGCTTCTGTTAATGAGACTCCCGCTGCTTGAGCGTCGGCACGCAACGCATCGCTGGCCGTCGCCGACACCCGGCAATCCGGAAGAGCGGCCGTGAACCTCGCTGATTCACCGTGGGCCTTCCGAATGCGGGGCGACAACGGTTGGCGGACTTGGGCATGAGTGTTGACCAACGCGGCCAATGCCGCCGTGGTCGAGAGCCCTTTGCGTCGCGCCAGTTTCCTGAAAGAGGCAGCCTTGTCAGGATCTAGGCGCACCATGGGCAGCCGGTGATCGTCCTGGGGTTTTGAGGGAATCGCGTAGGAGTTAGTCACGGAAAGGACGTCACATGTCGTATTCGTCAAAAGCGCATTCGCCGCATAGCCCACCCATCGCGGCGTGAAACGAGCAGTCCACTGCACGCCGTCCGCATTGCGAGCAGTAGCCTGTCTGGGCTCGCGCAATCCTCGATCGAGAGGTCCGGCAGAGGGCTACGTCCGCTCCCTGCCAAACAATGCCATCGACCTGTGCCTCCCAGGTGTTGCCATTCTTCGCAACCACTGTCAGCTGATCGCCGACGCCCACCTTGGGGGCTAGGACCCGAGCGCCCCACTCGCCCGATTTGAGCAGAGTGGGGGTAGCTTGACGGTGAGCCATCAGTGTTTCACCAGGGCTTTGAGGTGGCTGATCGAATCGCCTTCCACTTTCGTCGCGCCTTCGCCTGCTTGGGCTTCCAGCTGGCGCTTAATTTCAGCAAAGGCCTTGCCAAAGCCGGACGCGGGGCCAGCGTTGCGCACGTCCACTTCGATATCTTCGAGCACTTCAAACGACTTCTCCCAGCGATGGCCGGTCTTGCTCAACTCGTCGGCCACTTTCTCAGCCGCCGCCACGTCGAACCGGATGAGCCGCAATTTCCTCCAAATTCCCCAGGCGCGGGCTCCTCCCGTTCCTTGCGCTTCAGTGATGGCGAATGCCTGCTTGTTGTTGTGGGTGATGGCGTGGATATACATGTCAGTTCCTTGGTGTTGGTTGGCAGGATTGCCTCCCTCAAATCCAAGTTACGACAGCGCATAAATAGCGCAATAGTTTTTCCATCACTTTTTACGACTAAATGCAATTTCTGCGGCCAGATAAAGCATTTATTACTAACATAAAGCCATCCGCGCATCAGGAATATCTCTCATTCTGCTGTTCGTAATTCCAACAACGCTGGGCATTCTCGGCTTCGCTCTGCATTTCTCGCCATTTCAAGAGCAACGCCTTCTTTGACTTTGGACGTCCCTTCTGCACAACGACCCTTCTGCCATCGACCACGATCCACTCGCCCATGGGATGCGAGTAAGCCCGATGCCGAGCGCACCAGGTGTCCGCCCACCCCCAGTTCTCTTCGTATCGAAACCCCACCGGCTCAAGGGAAACGTGCGAATACCCTTCCAGCATGCATTCGTTGAGCCCCATCACCTTCATCAGTTCCTCGTCGCTGGTCGCATTCTCATTCACGTCATAGCTCCTTCGGTTGTTGGGCGTCGATGCCCCTTCAACCCCAGGCTATGAGCCCGCTTAAAATGCGCAACAGGTGAACCTCACTTTTATAGTTCACTAAATGAACGTTTATGCCCTTGGCCCACCCAACGTTCGTTATTGCGCCGTAGGCGTGTGCCATTCCCCGCCAGGGGATGCTTTTCAGCCGCTGTTGCTTTTCCTCCGGCACGAAACCCGGGCACAAAAAAAAGCGGCCGTAGCCGCTTTCTTCGTCACCCCTGTTTGCCGGGGTCAGTAGATCTTGCCGTTCTTGGCCTTGCCCCGATTCCTCACGGCCACCCTGGCGGCTTTCCGGTCCTCGGCGTGCGCGTCCGCCGGCGAGCTCACGACCAACAGGGTCTTCTCCTTGATGAGCGTCGCGGCGGCGTAGTCCGCCAGCGCCACCATGGCCGTGGTAAGGGCCACTTCCCGGCCGGCGTCTTCGGAGTCCTCGTAACCGAAGAGTTTGGCGATGTTCTCTCGAAGCTTCGGGGGGATGGTCACCATCGCGCGGTGGTGGCGCAGGCCATCCTCCCGCCGACGGTAGTCGTGGAGGGTGACCGACCGCGGCATGACCATGTGGACGCGCTTGCCTCCGACCGTGCCAGCCCGCTGGCTGTCGTCGTAGTCGAAGTAGGACTTCCGCTCTGGGTAGTCGCCCGGCCCCAACAAGATGTGCTCCGGGATCCGCCCGATCGCCGGCTCAGCCTTGGTCGTCATCCGCGACGGCTTCGTGTGGGTGACGTTCTTCACGTCGTCCAGCGTGCGTTTGGCAGTCTTCTTCGTCACCGCCTTCTTGGCGGGAGCTTTGCGAGTGGCCATGGGTAGGTCAGGGAGGGAAACCAGTGGTAGGTCCATCATGCCGCAGCCCTC
This sequence comes from Pseudomonadota bacterium, assembly GCA_020161215.1. Classification (GTDB taxonomy): domain Bacteria; phylum Pseudomonadota; class Gammaproteobacteria; order Burkholderiales; family Burkholderiaceae_C; genus Ottowia. The sequence continues at coordinate 25,899 of JAIUOM010000006.1, read as the reverse complement.
CCCTTGGCGTCACGCTTGAGGGTGTGGCGCACCCTCACGGCCAACCCGTGGATCTCTTCCTGGGCTTTCAGGGCCCACCGGTCGGCAGCGTCGAACACCGTCTGGCCCTGCTCGTAGCAGTCGGCGATCAGGGCACGGTCACGAACAAGAACTGCTCCGGCCATCTTAGGATGCTCCAGCCGGCGACGGTGGGAGGCTCTATCCTTGTTGGCCCGATTGGCGATGGGCAGATAACGCTTGCCCTTCTTCTCCAGCAACTCCACCGTCCGCAGGAAGATGAGGAAGCTGGCACCGTCCAGCAACGTGGGGACGAGGTAGAGGTCGGCCTCGGGGATCACCTCATTGTCCGGGAGCCTGGGCGGGGTGTCGGTGATCTCGATGTTGAAACCCGGCGAGCGCGAACGGCCCACCGAGAACGGGGTTTCATCGGATAGGGCCGCAAAGGCGCTGGCGCCGCCCTGGGGATCCCGGTCGTTGACCAGCACACGCAGCCTGGGGTCACGGGCATAGCACCCGGCCAGGTTGAGGGCCATCGTGGTGCGGCCGACACCGCCCTTCAGGGAGAAGCAGCACAAGCGCATTGAAAACTCCATCAAATGAGTAGGTAGGGGTAGCCCAACCGACTCTACAGAGAGTCAATCGCAACGCAAGTGCATGTTTTTGCGAATCTTTTAGCCGTTAAGGCGCCGGACTCTTTTCCTTGAACATGGCGCACTGCTGGGGTGACCTCACCCCACCCTTGATGGGGGGAAGCGTCCGCTGGGTGATCATGGCTTCGGACGGCGATACGTGGAGGTCGAACGATTGCTTCGCCATCCAGTCCTTCAACGCGGGTGGAACATCGCCCTCCAGTTCCTCAAAGATCGTTCGGCGCTGATTGCCGATACGGTATTCGGCGAAGGGGTCCGCGCCCGCGGCGGCCAGGATGAGGGCCATCTGGTCGAACTCGTATGCAAGATGCGGACTATCTCGATACGCCTTCCATCCCATACAAGCCAGATGGAACGCGGTGATGCCCTGCGGGCTCACCGGGGCATCAAGGGACGGGAAGATGGCGTTGTCGTCCCTTGACGACCAGGCGTCGATGCGGGCCTGATGGATGCGGCGCACCAGGTGGCGCAGCAGAAACGGGTTGTTGGCCTGGACCGCGGCGTGGAGCTCGCGGGCGAAGCGCTCTTTGGGGTTGAGGGCGCTCATTTCCACTTGGCCTCCTTTCGGCTCTTCTGCTCGAAGTGGGCTTTCTCTTTTGCCAGGCGAACCAGCCGATGGCGTTTCGAGTTGGGGATGTGGGCGGCTTCAACGAAGCCTCGGCAAGGCTCGTTGGCGGCGTTCATGAACAAGCCCGAGCGGGGCTGGGGCGCGGGCAATGCGATTTCATACATGTTGGCAATTCCTGTCGGTTGAGGTTGGGCCTTTTATGAGTAGGTCGCCCCACTCGTTTAATCGGCTTAACCCCATGCAACCACACCGACAGGTCGAGTCAAGGGGGTAAATCGCAGAAAGTCTGACTAAAAACAGGGGCTTGCCAAACCACCAGTGCATCGCATGCTGAAATGCATGAAGACACGTTCCTCTCTGCGCAAACTTCCCTCCCCCTCTCGCCTTTCCAGCGGGGTTCGCTCTGCGCTGGGCTTCGGCATGGTGGAAACGCTTCTCACCCTGGCCGGGCTGACCGTGCTCTCCGTCGTCGCTTTCGCGAGTTATTCGCACGTGTCTGCTAAGTCGAAGGTCTCGGACGAGACCGATAACCTGCGCGAGCTGTCCACACGGGTGGAGAGCTCCTTCGGATTGCTGGGCACCTTCGCGGGCGTCAGCGCCGACGCGATCGTTCGCGATGGCCTCGCCCCCGACCGGTTGACCCAGGGAGAAGGCTTGCTGACCAATGCCTGGGGCGGTGCGGTGACCGTCGAGCCCTACACGGTGACTCGCTTCGGGGATGGGTTCTCCATCGTCCACCACCAGGTGCCCGTGCGCTCGTGCGCCGATTTCGTTGCTGTCAACGCACGCGATCCGTGGGACGTCCAGGTGTCCGACGTGTCGGTGATCCGCAACCACGGGGGGCGCCTGGACCTTCAAGCACTGACCGATGCCTGCGCGGGCGGCGATGGCCGCATTGCGTTCGTCTACCACACCGGGTTGGTGGCGGGAGCTGCGGTGGCGGCCTCACCGCTGCAGCTTCCCCCCGCCCGGACCACAATCACCCCTCCCGGCTCTCCACCGCTTGGCGGTCCCGTGGGCCCTGCTGGGCCAGTGGGCCCCGCTGCTCCCATAAGCCCGATCAATTCAGCTCCTTACCTCCCGCCCCCACCGCCGGCTCCGGCTGTGCCTCCGACAGCTACTCCCGTCGTTCCAGTCACGCCGCCCGCGCCTCCAGCGACACCTCCACTCCCTCCGCCCACCACCGTGGCAGCGTGCGTGGAGAGTTCGGAGAACCGCACGGAGAGCTGCCCTGCTGGATCGGTGGGCCAGGTCTTCCAAACGCGCCGGCACCATTGCGGGCCCGACCCCTCGGTTTACGAAGCGTGGGCTGGAGCGACGACGGCAGGACCGTGGACGGACACCAGCAACACCTGCACGCCCTGCCCTAGCCCTGAAAGCCGCACCCTGTCCTGTCCCGCTGGCCAACTCGGCGCGATCCAGGAGCAGCGCTCGTTTGTGTGCTCAGGGTCGGGAAGCTGGGGCGCGTGGACACTGACAAGCAACACCTGCGCGCCCGCGTGCGTCCTGCCCACCCCCAGCACGCAGACCGACACCGAAACCCGCAGCGCCTCTCAGTCAGCCGCGTGCCCCGCGGGCCAGGTGGGCGAGATCGTGCAAAGCCGCCAGGAGCAGCGCACCCGCGCGCGATCGGCGTATTGCCCCGCTCCCACGGGGCCCTTCGCCTGGAACGGCTGGTCTGGGTGGTCGGCGTGGGCACCCACCACGCCTTGGACGACCGTCAGTGACAACTGCACGCCGATCACTGGCCCGAGCTGTTCGTGGGAGCTCGACGTCTACTCCTTGGCGCCGAACTTCGGCAACCTGGATGGAGAGACGGTGTCCTACAACGATGGCCTGGGTGGTGGATGCGATGCTTCCTGGGGCGGTCGCAGCGGCATCACTGACCAGAGCGCGTTCAATGCCTGCAAGGACTCCATCCCGAGCCAGCCCTTGAACGCTAGCGCCTATTACGCGCTCAGCGAATACACGAACTGGGGCGGCGGCATGGAGAACAACTTCGGCTACCGCGCCAGCTGCTCGTCGCGTTGGGAGTGGGTGCTCACCGGTGAGAGCATTGGTGGATGCGGAGCCCAAGGCGGGGGCAGCGGGGGCACCATCTGCGTCAGCTCCCAAGGCGACGGCAACGGCTACGGTTGCGGAGGACAGGTGTGCGACGCGGCCCATGACGGGGTCACCTACGCCAGCGGATACGCCGAGCGGTGGGACGCGCCGTGGCCGGATTGCGACTACCAGGTTTTCACCTGCATGGAAGTGAACCCATGACCGGTCACTCGGCCGTGGGCTTCCGTTTTGCCACGCCCGCCAATGCGCGCCACATCGCCACACCCTGCTCTGAATGGGTGGAGGCGAATTGCTTGGGATCCCAGTAGGTGTGTGTCAACAACAATCCCAACTCCGACACAATGACCTGGCATTGGTCGCCGAAGGAGAGCACATCGTTGTAGGTCAGTCCAACGGACTTCACATCGAATGCACCGGGCTCTTCATCGATCTTGCGCATCTCCAGGTGGGCAAGATACTTGTCCCGATACGTGCCGATCTTGAGCGCTACAGGGTTCGTTGCTAGAGCCGCCATATCAGCGCTCAACTTCTTCCAGCTCTTGTCGAAGAACGCGTAGTTCTTCTTCCTGTCTTGTTGCTTGAACTTCCTCATAAAGACAGCAGACATTCCAGCTGGAATATTCGAAATGCTTCCCACGTGGAGCTTGTCAAACATGCGGCCATAGCTGCGCCGGTAGTGACTCACAACGGCTGGATCAACGTTGAGCTTGCGCCAGAGATTGGTCAGGCTTCCCGACCTCTTGTCCTGGTCCAGAAACAGCCGCGACTGATCACGCACGAGATCCTGCGCCAGGAGCGGCACCAAGTGGCCCCACGCGCCGGCTCCCACCGTCTTATCCAGCTTGGCCTTGAGCCCTGCTTTGACGTCCTCGTCTTGAATGAGCGGCGCCAGAATGTGCCGCCGCTCGTCCAGGATGTGGCACTCCTGCGTCAGCACCCGAATGAAACCGTCGACCTGCCTGACCCGCTGATCCAGCTCTTCCCTGGTCACTTCTGCTCTGCCTCTAACGGCGCCTGCTGGAACCTGACCTGCAGACGTTTGATGAGGGCTCGGGTTTCCGCGTTGGGCGCGCGCGTGCAGACCAGGACCGCTTCCCCGTTGGGCACGAAACGCATAGCTTTCTGCTCCGCTCGGACGATCGCGCGATACTTCACCGCCTGGTAGACACCCCGCTGCAGCTCGTCTTCGCTGCATCGGCTGGTTTTCACCTCCACGGCCAACCGCTGCCTGCCGTTGTCGAAGTGCGCGTCCAGCCGATCACCCGAGCTCAGCAACTTCTCGTTGCTGCCGGCGGGGAAACTCCCGTAGTCCACGAATTCCTCGGGGTGGCTGGCCACCCACGCCTTCAAGGCTTTGTGCTCGTCGCTCTCCGGCTTCCCGCCTTCCTGGACTTTCGGTAGCGGCAGCGGCGCGTCGGCCGCCACCTCGAGCAACGCTCCCGTTGCTGGGGTCAGCATCGTGGCGCCCAGGGCGCGGGCGACCCGGTCCCAGTCCGGGTAGGTGAAAACGTCTTCCATCGCCTCTCGCAGGTGGGCGCGTCGCTCGTCTTCGGTGTCCAGCTTCTTGCCGGCGAAGTAAGCCGGGGAGATGGTAATGGCGCCTTCCCCGGGGTGCTTGGTGGCCTTGTTGATCACGATCGCGTGGAGTGGCGGGATGGGTTCCTCCCACTGCTCGCTGAGCCACTCCAGGGCTTGGGCAACGCCCCCGGCCACGGTGCCGTAAAGGTCCTTGCGGGGTTTGATCTCGTGCCCGAAGGTGTCGTGCAGCTCCTGGGCCAGGTCGCTGTAGGAATGGGCCTCACCCTCCTGGGCCCACCGGATCAGGATGGGCAGCGCGTCTGGAATGACCTGGCTTCGCCAGGGTGTGCGCGCGAACTCAACCTTCGACCAATCGAACTTCTCCATCCCCAACCCCTCCCTTGTGGTCCCTCCATGTTAGCCGCGGGACCTTGGCGGGAAAAAGATGAGGGCCGGTTTCCCGGCCCCCTCGTCAATCCTCGCTTGGCAGCATGATGGTGACCACCGGCGCAGGGTCATCCCCTGGCCCGCACACCGCTTTCAAGGTGACCAGCCGGTGCGTCGACCGGGTCAGGCCGGACCGATCATCCGGAACCGCTTCGTTGGGCTGCCAGTCGCCCCCATCGGGCATGGCCACCAAGAGTTGGTAATGGATCTCGGACGTGTTGCCGCTCTCCCGCTGGATCGCCACGTGGAGCATGAAGAGCACGTCCCAGAGCCGACCCTCCACGGACTGCCCACGCATCTCCAGCCCCGCGGGCACTTCGACGTAGCGTGCCCACACGGCGTGCGTGATGGCCACGGGCAGCTTGAAGCCTGCTTCCTTCGCCACGTCGGACACGTCCACCAGGACGCCGTCCGCGATGGCCTGAGCTCGGGTGTAGGAATGAATGAGATCGGAAGGTTCGAACATGCGCTGCTCCTCGCTGGTGAGTAATGGCCCGCCCAGGGCATCCGGTCGGGATGTCCTGGAATGGGAAACCCACCGCCCCACCGCTCGGCGCGGTCAAGGGAGGAAATGGAAGGGCTGGCGCGGCCCGCAGCGAAGCGAGGACACGGGCCCTGGAATGGCCCTTGACCGGAGAAGCTGGGCGATGGGGCCGCGCGAAGCGCAAGGAGCCCCTATGGCGTGCCGAACGGCACACCGATACGCGGTCCGAGTTGGAGAAGCCGTCAGACCTGGGTGCAGATCAAAGGCACCCGGTCCATCCAGGCGCCCTGCCTCGCAGAGGCCTGCGCGGTGAGCTGGCCCAGGCCGCGGATGATCCGAAGGGAGGCCAGTTGGACGTCGCCTTCGGGCCAATACGGGCCATCTGGGGAAAAGACGAAGTGGTCGCCCTGGAGGGCCCCGCAGGTGGTGCAGTGGTGGGCCAGATATACCTGCCCGGATGTCCGGGTGGACGCGTAGCGAAGCCAGGGAGCGTGGCCTGTTACGAAAGCGGTGGCGCTCTCGTCGAGGTGCTCGATGTAGCGCAGCAAGGCGCCCTCCCCCTGGTCCACTACGCCTTCATCGTCGCGCTCCTCAAAGGACGGCACCCACACCGCCGCCGTGGGCGTCTGGGCGTGGCAGAAGTGGCAGGTGGTCTGCCCAAGCAGGAGGCCGTAAGCAGGAGCGTGGAGGAAAACGTCGTCGGGTTCGTGGGAGGCAGACTGATTCATGCCCACATTTTGCCTTGCGCTTGTGTCAGTCGGTGAGACGAGATCAGGCCGTTGTTGCGGCGGCACGCTTGGCCATCGGTCGGTTCGTGCCCAGCCACCCCATGGCTTTGTATTGCTCGGGTGTCAGCAGCTTGCTCACGCCCAGCCATTGGGTCAGGTGGTAGTGACCGATGGTGTGGGGGTAACGCTGGATGCCTTCATGCAGAAGCTTCGGCAGGTAGCACACCTCGCCGTCCGTGCGCTCGTAAGCGTAGTAGTAGTGCCGTGCTGCCATGGCGGCCTCAGAACGCCCAGGCGGCGTTTTCGATGGCGTCCGAGATGCGAGCCCCGAGCAGAACGCTCAGGGGCAGCACGATGGGAGCAAGCATGGCGAGGATGGAGAGGGTCATGGCTGTCGGTCCAGTGAGTGGAAAGCACTGCGCCTTCCATACATTCAAGGTAGATCGCCACATGAAAATGTCCATGGCTGCAATGGATCTTTTCAAGACTAAAATCAAAAACTGCGTAATTTCACGCAAATATTCCTAACATCGAATATGCGCCGAAGGCGTTGCTGCCTTTCTTCCATTGAGTGCTTATCAGATCGCCGGTCGCGCAGCGGCCGGTGGCGGCGTCGTGCAGTTGCTCTTGCTTAAAGACGCGGCCGGCTTACCGTCGGCGTGTCGACTACGGTCACCAGCCTGTCCTGCAGCAACTCCTGCCGCAGTTCGGCTTCCACTTTCGCCACCACCTGGGGCATCGCATCGCGCAGGGTTCCTGTTCGCCAGAACGGGCTGGCGCGGTAGGCGTTGCCGCCAAGCCTCATCAGCAGACGCGCAGTCTGCTCCATGCGCCCCCGCTCCACCGGATGCTCGCTGGACTGGTAGTCCGCTGCGAGCTTTTCCAGCGGCCGTTCACTCCAGAAGTTGCGGGCGTGCGGCTCCGCCCCCGCTTCGATCAGGGCTTCAACGATGCGTGGCCAGGCCAGCGCCGAGTGGATGGCCGGACCTTCGTTCTCCCGCCACGCATTGGGATTGGCCCCCTGTCGTAGCGCCTCAAGCACCCCCACCAGGTTGCCCTCGATGCACGCGTGAATCAGCTCCGCGCTGGGGCTGCCGGGCGGTGGCGGGGTGCGATCAATGACGACCATGACGCTTCCTCAATGAGCCACGGATAATCTGTCGCAACACCTCGCCGCGGGTGTGGCCCAACGAAGACGCCAGAACACCAATGCTTTCGACAAGGTGGCGCGGGGCCACCATCTCGGGCAGCCGATCTGTCTTGCTGTCGCCCATTCGCTTGCTTGATAGGGGGAATGGCTGGCGGAAGTAGAGCGCCACAATCTGTCGCACGGCTTCGTTGAACGAAATGCCGTGCTTCTCGGCCAACCGGCGGATCTCGTCGGCATCGCCGGTGTTGACGAAGGACGTCGGCAGGCGCCCCATGGGGTTGTCCAAGCGGGGGTTGCGCAAGGGCAGCATCACCAGCTCCTCAGGCCGCCGCAGCTTCGCGGACGGTGGCGATGGCCTTCCAGCGGTTGAAGGCGGCGCCCGCGTAGTAGAGCGCGTCCACCAGTTCTTCTGCAGCACCCTTGGCGCGCAACTCGTCGTTGCCGCGGGCGAAGCCGGCCAGGATGGCGTAGCGCTCCTGGTCATCGGTGGCGTTGTTCATCGATTGGGCGATTTGGACGTTCATGTGGGTTCTCCTTGGCTTGGGAAGGCGTGATTGCCAATCCACTATTTCAAGGTAGATCGCCATTCCATTTTGTCCATGCGATCCATGGATCACTTCTTGACTAAAGTGAAAATCTGCGGCCTCGCGAAGCAAATATTCCTAACATCGAACCCGCGCCGAAGGCGATGTGCTTTCCACCGCCAGGTGGTGCTTTTCAGATGCTTTTCGCTGGGCACAAAAAAGCCCCCTTTCGGGGGCTTCAACTGGCTCATTGGTTTTTCTTCTCTCAGATTCGCGTTGCTCGCACGAAGCGCGTCAAGTAACCGGTCACCAGTGGCACAACGGTGTAGAGGACGGCAAACGGCAGCAACGCGATGGACGCGATGGCCCTCACCGCTTCTGGTGCTGCAGGAGTGAACGCAGCGAAGAACAGGGCCACGTGAAGGGCGAAGACGCCAAGCAGTCCCCACATGAAGCCCTTGAGGAAGCCACCCTTCTGACCCGTCTGGTCAAACCTGTCCCAACGGGAGGCTCGGAAGCGCGCTGCACGCCAGTTCATCCAGGTCAGCAGCGCCAGCACACCGAAAAGGCCAGCGCTCGCGAGCAGTGCAAGGACAACACCGAAGGGATAGCCGTTGTTCTGGCCGATCTCCTGCGCCGCTCCGAGGGACAGCAAGGCTGCACCGCCGAGGATGACGTAGGCGGGCACCAGGGCGCCCCAGTTCATGTGATGCGACGTGGACTTCATATGGACCTCCTCTATGGGTTGCTTCCCCTACTCATACCGCGTCCTGGCGAACTGGCAAGGTCAGCTCTTCTTCTGGGCGCTGACCGGCACCCACGTGTCGTTCTGCTTCGCAAACGTGAGGTCGAACTGCGCCGGCACGGGAACCGGCTCGGGCTTCAACTGCACCCCACCCTGGAACCCCACCAGGTCCAGCGTGCCACCGGTCACGCAGGTGACACGTTCGGGACCACTGGCGGTGCAATCCACCTCCAGGTCATCCCAGCCGCGAACCTCCATCCGCTGCCCCAGCTGGGCGACCAGGTTGGCGTTCAAGTGCGTTTCATAGGCCTTGGCCACCTGCTCGGCCGTGGGCATGTCCGCCTTGCTTCCGCACGCTGCCAGCGACAGCGCCACGAGTGCCAGTGCGACTCCTGCGTTCTTCATGAGCTTGCTCCTTGCTTCTTGGTGAGATCCACTTCGATCGTTTCGTTGCGGTAGCCGACGCGCACCCGCTCAACCGTCACGTCCATTTTCGGGACCGCGTTCTCGACCCATACCCGGTTGACCGTGAAGACGACAAGGTCATCGCTGGCGTCGCGGCCTTGCTTGGCGAGGCTGGCGGCTTCCGCCGGGTCCATGCGGATCAAGAGCTCGTATCGCCCGGCGTGGGGTGGACTGGAGACCCCAGTGGGGGTGACCCGATGCCAGGGCACGAAACCTTTGCCCGTCACCGACAGTCCAGAGGCGGAGATCTGCGGCATGGGGACGTAGACTTCCATGACACCTCGGGCAGCGTTGTATTCGATGCCGCCCAGCGACGCAAACTGCGGGCGAACGGCGAAGCGGCGAGTGGTCTTGAACTTGTCCCGTCGCGCGTCGATTGCAGGCCCATACCGGCGTTCAATTGCGTCCGTTTGCGTCTTCTCGATCCCGTTGGGGCCGTTGATCTTGGTCTCGGCCACCCACCACTGGTAGAGGCACCACTGCCGCCGCTTGGCGTCCTGTTGGTAGTCAGAGTGCGCCATCGCGAGCAGGTCCATGTCGCACATGTCCGAGCCCGCCCCACCGGTCGCTGTTTGACCCACCCGGAGGTGCTGCGCCCCCTCCAGCATCTCCTGGTCCAGATCCCAGTAGGTCCCGGCCGGCTCCAGGTAAGGACTGCGCGCCTTCTCTGCAGCCACCCGCGGGGTGTTGCCCAGTGCCCTCCCGATGGTCTCCAGCAACCCCTTCCCGTCCCCGGCCTGGGCCTGGAACGCCAAGGCCAGCGTCAGCGCGCCGGCCCACCCTTTGCTTGCCATAGAACCCCCTGTTGGCTCCTTGCCACGAACTTACGTGGTGCGTAGAGTCTACCCGGGGCGTAGGGCCTGGGTCATCCTGTCGGCATGCCTGCATTGCATCCGTTCAGCCCGTGAGCACTCCCCCGCCGGTCCCTCGGGCTGTCGTGGCGGCGCGCCTGCGCCAGGCCCGCCAGCTGCGAGGCCTGAGCCAACGCGAGGTCGGGGTGCGCATGGGGTTGGACAAGGACACCGCGTCCGCGCGGATCAGCCGTTATGAAAGCGAGAGCATGGCCATCAGCCTGGAATCGCTGTTCGAGCTGGCCCTGGCCTTGGACGTCCCACCCGCCTACCTGTTGGCCAGTTCTCCGGCCATGGCCAACGCCATCTTGGCCCTGGGCGAGCACAACGAGGCCCAGCAAGTCCGGTTGGCGGAGGTTTTGGAGAAGCTTTCAGAGTTGCCACCGAAAAAACGCAACGTGCTCATCGAGCAGTTGTCGAACCTCACCAAGGAATAGCAGTCACAACAAGGAATGATCCCGATGTGGAAATGGATTTCCCGTCTGCTGAGCCCCACCCCCACCGATCAGGCGCAACCCTCACCCAGGGTTGAACTCGCCGCCCTCGTCGATCTGAACATGACCGAGCTCAATGCGGCGGAGGCCAGGGCACTGCTCGCCCAAGACCTCGCGTTGCCGAATCAGTTGCATCAGCGCCTCGTTGGGTTTTCGAGCGCCGCTGACGCGCTCCTCGACAACGCAAGGACGATCCCTGCGCAGTCCCCTGACTGGGAAACCATGCGGCGAACGGCCCGGTTACTCAACGGCGAGTTTGAAGTCCTGCGAAGCGATCTTCACCGTGCCCTCCAGCCATTCGCGGTCTAGCGCCCCTGCGAGGCCGATTGGCGCAGCACCGCGTCCGCGACGTGCGATGGATCGGCACGCCACACGTCCGCCACTTCAGGGAACAGGCGCAGCAGCAACCCGTCCCACGTCCGGTCGGGCTGAAAGCTGGCCTCACCCTTGGCCAGGCTGGACAACACGGCTTTCATCTTGCCTTGGAGCTTCCCGGTTCGGTCCTGTTCCAACACGGTCTTCAACTGGCCGTGGGCGCGGAGCATGCACCGGTAAAACCAGAGGGTCTTGGGCCAGACCTTGTGGATGTGGTGACCGAGTTCAGCCATGGTCTCGAATCCGATGCCGATGGGTTTCCCCTGGCCATGCTTGGCCGAGTAGCCGGCCATCAGCAGCCGGTCCAGTTCTCCTTGACCCTTGGCGTTTTGAGGCAGAGTGATTCCCACCTGCGCGAAGGAGCGGCGCAGTCCTTCCCAGCGCCGATCCCGCTCCTTGTAGTCGTCGATCTCCCCACGCAGCAGTGCGACGTAGAACGTCTCGAAAGCCTCCCGTCGCTGGGCCCACACCTGTTCCTCTTTCCACGCCGCCTGTTCCTTCTCGACGTGGGCTTTGTTCCCCTCGTAGTCGAAGGCGTAGGCCCTGGGAACGCCGCGGCTGCAGGTGTCGAATGTCAGTTCGTCGAAGGCCACCTCCCGGCGCACCTCCACATCCTCCACAACCCCGTTTGTAAGGCGGGGCTCCAGCCAGGCGCCTTCCAGATAGAAGCGCCCCTCGCGCTGCGACCGTGCCACCGTTTGCGGGGTGACCCGGAATGCATTGCGGTTGTTGGAGAAGAACAGATCGTCTTCGGCCAACCGGAACTTCGACAGGTCCAGGTCCTTGAACAGCCAGAGCATGTGCCCGGTGTTCTCGCGGTAGAACTTCATGCGTTCGGCGATGACGTGCACGAACGTGGTGGACAGCTGGATCTCGATGGCCCACCGCTGACCGTCCCGCTGGGTCTGAATGTCGGGCTGGCGCCACTTCGCGCCGTCCACGTCCCACCATCGCCGCTCCAGCTGGGTATTGGAGAAGGACGCATCGGCAGCCAGGCTGTCGCTCACCCACTGCTTGAAGGCTTTGTGGAGCGACCCTTCCTTGTGTAGCCCGAACTTGCGGGCCAGGATGGCCGCGGGCGAGTGGCCTTTGCGACCCGTGCAAGTCTCCCGCAAGCGCGCCGTGAGGTGATCGAAGTAGAACCGATTTTCCGTGCGCGCCCGAATCGCCTTGGACCTAACCCCCATCGCATCCTTGCAGTGGGGGCAGACGTAGCGCGGCGTTCCGTCGAGCAGCTCAAGCTCCGCTGCCAGACGACCATCCCGGACCACCTCCCCGTAGTCCCGGCCTTCCATGAAGCCTTCGAGGGTGAGGGTGTCACCGCTCACCCGGTCCCAGACCAGATCGTGAGATCGCTTTGCGGCGGGCACATAACGGACAGGCTGATCCATTCCGGCACGCTACGGGGTGCCCGTCTCCCCAGCTGAGACAGAAGGGTCGTCAACGGCCACCAAACGGCTGAAGTGAGCGGCCCTGGCTTGGTGGATGCGCAGCAAGCCCTTGCGAACAGCCCTTGTCGCAGCCTCCAAGCACTCCTGCGCAAAGTCGTCGCCGTGCATGTCACGCTTCCGAGAATTGCAGTCCACACAAGCCAGGACGATGTTGGAGATGGAATGACTCCCACCCCACCTCAGCGACACGTAATGATCTTCGTGGCAGGTTGTCGGCTCCCCCGGTGCGTTCACCGAGCCCCCTGGGCCGACAAGCGAAGCGAAGCAGTAGTAGCACCGTTGCTCCTGCAGATCGAGCAGCGTCCTGACTTCTGCGCGAGTGCGCGACCCGCTGACGGCTTTCGTTCGTTGTTGCCGTAGGAACGCCGCACGGAGCTGGCCCTCTTTGCCTCGCAATGCCCCGCCCGACACGTAGACAGCCGACGGCATTGCCACCTCCAGGTCGGGGGCCTGGATGCTACGGAATCGACGGGGTCCGGGCTTGCAGGCCTCGTGCCGTGCCCAGTCGTCCATCGGACCATCGCACCGCGCGCAACGCCCGTGTTGGCTGTAGAACATCAGCATGGCTTCGCTGGTTCCGAAATCATTGCTCAGTTCGACCTTGCGGAACTGGCAGGTGACGGTCTCCTCATTGGTGACGTGCACGCCTAGAGGCTCATAGGGATACCGCTGAACCACCGTCCACCCCATCCGGTTGGATGATCAGATGGTGCCGTGTTTCAGGTGCCTTTTCCATTCGGCATGAATGCACGCTTGGCCAGCCCCTCCCTGACCAGCTCGCGCACTAGGTCAGAGACAGGCCGCTGCTCCTCTTCCGCCACCCGCTCCAAACGCTCCTTGAGCTCAGGGGGCAACTTCACGGCCATTTGAACGTAGGCCGGCCGGGTCATGGCAACGCCAAGGACAGCACCACCGCCACCGCCAATCCCGCGATGATCGCGGCTTTCAGCAGCGAACGGCGGCGGGCATTCCCCGCCTGTCGCTTCGCGCTTCCCCAATGGATGCCGGCGATGCAAAAGACGATGAAGAGGAAGAGGACCACCCAGGCGGTGGTTACGATGGCTCCGAAGGTGATCATGCGCCACCTGCCAGCATCACCGCGGGCACCATCACCCACGCGCTGATCACGGCATACGTAATAACCAGTCCGCCCACCCCGATTGCGAGATCCGCCAGCTTGGCATTGGGATCGAGCAGCGTTTGCGCGCAGAGCTTGAGCAAGACCCATCCGCTCAATCCTGCCAGGAGGAACACGGCGAGATCACGCCAGTCGCGCAGCGTGATGCGTGCGAGGGGCTTAATCGGCGAGATGGTCATAGGGGCTCTCCAGGTTCTCGTTCATGCCGTAGGGCAGCCCTTGCGGTTGGGTGTCGGACAACCCCAGGCTGTGCAAGGTGCCCCTGAGCACATCGAAAAGGGAACGGCTGTTCTTCGCATCCGCTTCTGCCTTTTCCATGTATTCATCTGCTACCGACGGCAGGTATGAACGGGCGTGATCGACCCCGTCGCTCATGGCGCTGGCGTTGGGCATGTTGGCGCCGAACGTTCGGTTCCAATCGCTTGAGAATTGATCCCAGCGATTCATTCCTAGGTAGAGCAAGCTCACCAGGTAGACAAGGATCAACACATTGACCATGCCCCTCCACGTCATTCTGAAATTGATAAACATCTCGCTCCTCCCCAGCGTTTCGTTTGTCGGTGTATGACCCGGGTATTACCCTCGTCATACCTCTGGGATACTCCTGCACGACAAACGCGCAAGGGGACGTTGCAGACTAAAGTTCAAATCCGCGAAGCACCGCGCGCATTTTTGTTAGGCAAGTCGCCGATGAGGGGCCCGAAGGCCCCGTGCGTGTGTCAGCGCCACCCTTGGTCGACCCGGTCCAGGTCATAGTCTTCGCCGAACTGCAGAGCGGCTTGCTCGGGCGGGAGATCGGAATACCTGACGAGATCTGTATCGGTAAGGCCGGCGTCGCCGATGGTGATGGCGAAGTGCGACTGAAGAGCGGCGTTGAAGCCGTTGCGCCACTGGGCATTGATGGTTTTCATGGGTGTTCTCCCTGAGGAAAAGAAAGGGGCCCCGAAGGGCCCCGTGAGGTCAGTCTTCCTTCGGCTCCGGAAGACGCAGGACCACCACTCCGCTCACCGGCACCGCGTTGAGGACGAGGCGGTAGCCCTTGCCGTCCTGGTGCGGCCAGGCCGAGCCGATCTTCGACCAGTTGCTGCGCTTGTCGCCCTGGACTTCGTATTCCTCCACCAAGAAGGCGTCGAGGCGGTCGTTGGCGGGCTGGTTCTTCTTGGCCATGGTCTTTCTCCGATTGGGTTTGAGCGGATTGCTCGCGAACCGATCCGGGGAGACGAAAGGCCGTGCAGCACCTCGTCAGCGAGCAAGCGGCAGCGCAGGAGCCCTAGAGGCCGAAACACCGTGGAGGAGTGCGAAGCACTTGCGCTCGGACGCGTGAACCCAAGGTGCCGCGATGAAGCAACCGACCCCAATGGAGCCATGACATGGCCTGCCCCACCCGTCTTCGCCTCGCTCACCGGTTGAGGAGGGTCCTGGCGTTTCAGCTGTCGAACATCGAGCGGCCGCACGGGGCATGGGCTGCGAAGGCCTTGCGGTGGGGTGGCAGGTGGTGCTGCCCCGGCCATGCGAACCGGCGGGACCCTCCGGGGTATCCTTTCCCCATCAGGGGAAGAACACCTTTATGAGCCAACGGATCATTGGCCTGGCCCTCGTGGCCATGCTCGCGGGATGCAACGCGCCCACTCCTCCGCCCATGGCGGCACCGCAACCACCGGCCGCGCTTCCCGAGCCGGTGACCGAACCCGAGCCTGATCCTGCTCCGGTGGAAGAACCCGCCCCCGTTCCAGAAGCACCGAAGGCCCATACCGACGATCCGGCGGTGGTGGCTTGGCTGGAGAAGCTGGCCGCCGAACGGGACGCCTTGGGCACGAAAGTGTTTGAGGCGGGCGTGGCGATCGACGGATACACCCAAGCCGGAACAGCGTTCAACGAGATCCACATCCCCGAGCACAAGTGTTTCGTGCTCGGTCAGTTGCTGGGCAAGGCCGACCTGGTCAAGGGGCTGGAAATCACCTACGCGCCCGACTACGAGACCCAGACCACGGAGAACGCATCCGATCTTCGGATCATGTCGGTGTCTCTGGGGAACTTTGCCGGGGTGGCCAAGCACATCCTAGGCATGTCCCACGACGAAAGGGTGGTGACCTGGAACCTGGATTGCGCAGGACAACTGGGGTTGCCCCGGGCCTTCATCAAACAGGAGGGGCAGTCCTCCTTCTACGTCGTGACCAACGACGGCAAGGCCCTGAAAGTGCTGGGCGACATTGAGGAAGGGTTCGCCCAGAAGATCCAGGACGCCATCGAAGCCAACCCCACCGTCGAGGTCGTGGCCTTGGGCAGCGGGGGGGGCTACGTCCACGAAGCCATGGAGGCCGGCGCCTACATCCGCAGCAAGGGCTTGGACACCACCCTGTTCAACAACTGCTATTCCGCGTGCCCGTTGGTGTTCATGGCCGGTGTCGAGCGGCAGAACTGGTCGCCCTACCCCAAGCTCGGATTCCACCAGATCTACACCACCGACGGTCAAGCCATTCCGTTTGACAGCGAGCCCTACCGCCAGGTCTTTGGTTACCTGGTGCGCATGGGTATTGAGCCGCGCTACGTGCTCCAGAACATGTGGTCGGCCCCACCGTCGGGAATGACCAACGTGGACGGCGATGACACCGCCCTGTGCGACGCCAACATCACGACGTGGATTCAACGGGGCTGCGCGACCAAGAACGGCCGTAGGGATTGGTAATTCAGGGCTCCATGCGCGCGGCACTTCCGTGGTTCTTCCAGGCTTCGAAAAATCGAATCGCCGGATCGAACCCCTGTTCGCTGGCCAGGGCGTAGGCACTGAGCAACCGCTGGTTCTTGAACAGGCCTGATTCGTAAGGGCTCACGTTCTCCTGGAGCACCAACTGCTCCACCGCTGCGTGGTCACGCTGCTCGACGGCGGCCAATAAGGCAGCCACACCACGTTCGCGCTGCTGACGGGAACGCTGCCACCGATGTTCGTCCTGGGGGCTCATCTGGCCGGACGCAGGGGGTGCCGGCATTCGAAGCACCCCCATCTTTGCCAGCAATCCGGCGACTTGGGCCAATAGGACCAAGCCCACGATGACCCATACCACCACTGTGAATGCAGTCTTCCCAATCGTATCCAGCAGCCAGCCGGCAGCCACCAGAACGATGATGAGGCTCCATCCCATCCCTCGCATGGTGATCAGTCGCCCTGCTTCTGTTTCTGCCACCAGCCCTGTCCGCTTTCTTGCGTTGACGAGGCAGGTGAGGATGGCGCGGAAGGCGGAACTGCGGCGGTGGGAACGGAGGTCGCTGCGGGTGCTGGAGTGGCGGTCGCTTGAGCCACTGGAGGGGCATTGGGCGCCGGACGCTTGTGGACGACGACTTCGCCCTTGTTGAGGACTTGTAGCTTTGCTTCACCGATCTGCAAGAAACCGAGCAGCTGGATGGCGGCAGGGCTCTGCTCGGCCAGGGGGACGCCACCGATGTGGGTGATGACGTCGCCGGGGCGTAGTCCAGCCTGTTCGGCTGGCGCGCCGGGCACCAGGGTTTCGATTACGGCCCCAACCTTGCGGGTCTTTCGGGTGGGTTTCTCGTAGGCCTGAATGCCCAGCGCGTTGTGGTCCCCGGGCACCATGCGCCCTTCGGCAAAGGCCGCTACCAGTTGCAACCCCAGGTGGTTCTCGTTGTAGACCACCGGGTTGGTGATCTCCACCGAATTGCTGGCGTTGAACATGTTGGTGGCCACAGTCTCGAACTTGTTGCTCACCATCACGTCAGAAGCCATCTGGGCCATCGTGAAGGTCAAGCGCCCCTTGGGCTCCTGCCACCCGCTGTTCCCTTGCGCCATCTGCACGCCAATGGATTGCCAGAACGAGAGGGGGAACTCATAGACCATGACGTTCTGGTCCTGCCGGGTCGGGGTTTTCCCCGCGGGCAGCATCATCGCCACGATGGCGTTTTGAACGTCCTGAACGCTGCGTCCTTTCACCGTCACCACCGGCGCAGGGGTGGAACCCAGCTTGGCCGGATCGGCTTGGGCGTGCCCTGCCATCAACGCCAGCGCCAACGCGCCGGCCCATACACGGTGCTTCATCCCTTCCCCCTTGTCGGACCCAAGGCCCGTTCCCCGGCCCAGTTTACGGGCGCCAGCGTGCCCGTGGGCACTCTCACGGGCTGAGACGGCGCCCCAGCATGTAGGGCCAGACCAGGCATTACCGCAAGAGCCCATGCCATTTACCATGGGGCAGCCGGTTGTCGCGATCTGTCACGCCGGCATTCCAGGGGAAAGATGGGACAAGGAATGGCAAAGGAATGGGCCCCGTCGTGGCTGGGCCAGCACTTAACGGGATCATCGGATTGGCGCTTGCGCCTGGAGGGCTTGGAGCTCGCCTTGACACTGGAGGGCCGGACCCACCGGGTCAACGTCGAGGACGAGGCAACTTACCGTGTCCACACCGGCACGTTCTGGACGGATATTACTTTCCGCACCGGGCGCGGCCAGGAGGTGAAAGCCGACGGGCTGCCCAACGCCCAGGGCGCTGCCCTTGCCCACGCGTTGAACCTGGCTTTAGCGGACAAGCGACTCCGAGAAGACGTGGCATTCCTGGAATCCGAACGCCAACCTCTTGAACGGTGGCTGGCGCTCATGGCCAGTGAGGAAGAGCGCTGCGCCCAACAGCGTCGCTGGTTCACCCACGAAGAACAAGCTGCGGTCATTGCAGCGCGCCCCACCGTTGATGCTCAAGGGATGCGTGCTCGCCTCAAGAAGCCCGGCGTCCAGATGCGATTGGGCCCGACAGCAAAGGAGATCGAGCGAGCGATAGCTTCCTGGGAAGGAGACCATCGGCAAGCCTGGGCGGCGCTCAATACCGCCCACGTGGAACGCGAATTGGTGGACTGCAAAGACTTGCTGGACCGGGTGGAGAGCAAACCGCTCACCCCGGAACAGGCTAGGGCCGTGGTGTGCTTCGACAACCGCGTGCAGGTGGTGGCCTCGGCCGGCTCGGGCAAGACCTCCACGATGGTAGCCAAGGCGGCTTACGCCATCCACCGCGGGTTCGTGGATCCCAAGTGGATTGTTCTGTTGGCCTTTAACAAGCAGGCCGCTGAAGAGCTCAAGGAGCGCGCTACCAAGGCTTTCGAGCGACTGGGAATGGCGGATGTGGCGGTGGAATCATCCACCTTCCACGCCTTGGGCCTGCGCATCATCGGCAAGGCCACCGGCGAGAAGCCCGACATCCCAGACTGGGCCACTGATGCGGCTGGTGGGGTGCGCAAGCTCACCGAGATTGTGGACCAGCTGAAGGACCGTTCCTCCGAATTCCGCAATCAGTGGGACCTGTTCCGCTTCGTCTTCGGTAAAGACTTACCGGCGTTCGGCGCTTCGGAATCGGCCGACGTCTGGGATGCCCAGGGCAAGGGCGCGCTTGTCACCACAAAGGGCGAGCGTGTCAAAAGCCAAGAGGAGGTGATGATCGCCAACTTCCTCTTCTTGAATGGCGTCGATTACCAATACGAGCCTGCCTACCAGCACCGCACCGCCGATGAACATCATCGCCAATACAAGCCCGATTTCTACTATCCCAAGCTGGACCTCTACCACGAACATTTCGCACTCAATGCCCAAGGCCTTCCCCCACCGGAATTCGAAGGCTATCTGGAGGGCGTCCAGTGGAAGCGGCTGCTGCACAAGGACATGGGCACCGCGCTGTTCGAAACCACCTCCCACGGCCTGCGAACCAAAGTTGATCTCCCTCGCCTTGAGGCCGAACTGACGGTCCGCGGGGTGGTGATGGATCCGAACCCCGAACGGGAAATCCCCCAAGGTGGGCAGAAGCCCATGGATTCCGTGGAGCTCATCGGGCTCGTGCGCACGTTCATGAGCCATGCCAAGAGCAACGGCCTCACCATTCCGGCGCTCCAACGACGGCTGAGTTCACTTCCTGCAGATGCCTTTAAGCAGCGCTACGAGATGTTCCTCGACATTGCTGGTCCCATCATGGACGCCTGGGACGCGGCGTTGGCCGCAGAGGATGGAATCGATTTCGAGGACATGCTCAACCAAGCCGCCGAGCATCTGGAAAGCGGCCGCGTGGAATCGCCCTACCATCTAGTGATGGCCGATGAGTTTCAGGACGCGTCACGGGCGCGGGCACGATTGTGCCGTGCCTTGGTCAAGGCACCGGGGCGTTTCTTCTTCGCCGTGGGCGACGACTGGCAGTCCATCAACCGCTTCGCCGGTGCTGACGTGTCGGTGATGACTGGGTTTCGGCAGTGGTTTGGCCATGGCCAAGTGCTGAAGCTGGAGCAAACGTTTCGATGCCCCCAGGCGCTGTGCGATGTTTCCAGCGCATTTGTCTCCAAGAACCCTGCCCAGATTGCCAAGCGCGTGCATTCGACTACGCCTCCCCATGGCCCGGTCCTTCAAGCGTTCCAGGTGGACAGCAAGGAAAAGCTGGCCGATGCGATCGACCGATTCGTGGTGGGTCTGGGAGAACAGGTGAGGGACGGGACAATCCCTACGGGTCGCAACGGCAAGGTGTCGGTTTACGTGCTGGGGCGATACAACGCCGATCGGCAGTATGTGCCCCTGAAGCAGGGCCGGTTCAACCGCTGGGTGGACGTGTCGTTCCTGACCATACATCGCTCCAAGGGCAGCGAAGCCGACTACGTCATCCTGCCTGAGATGCTTTCCGTCTTGAAAGGGCGCAGCTTCCCCAACACCCGCACCGACGATCCGGTGCTCGCCTTGGCCATGCCCGAGGGAGACACCTTCACCTTTGGCGAGGAACGCCGGCTGTTCTACGTCGCCCTGACCCGTGCCCGACGAAGCGTGGCGATGTTCACTGCCAAGGGCCAATGCTCGACGTTTCTTCGGGAGCTCGAACAAGACGGAGCCGTGGTGATCACGGACACCGAGGGCAAAGCCGTCCAGGAAGAAGCCTGCCCAGGCTGCAAGCAAGGCGTGCTCGTGCTGCGCACAGGGCCCTACGGGGATTTTCGCTCGTGCTCCAATTTTCCTTTGTGCGGCTACAAGCCGCCAAAACCCACTCACCGGACAAAACAGGCCCATTCCTATCGCGGGCACGGAGGAGGTAGCTGATGGCCCAGCCACGCGCGAAGCGCGACGGGGTGAAGTATTGGCGGGCAGTGGATGCCATTGCCGAGGTGGGCAGTGCCACCTTGGCCGAGGTGGAAGCCTGGGACCGCGCCCACTTTCCCCACGACCCATTGGGCAACGCGCGCGCCGACCTGGAGTTGTTCACCGTCAACAGCGCCAGCCGTGCCCACCACAACTACGCCCGCACGAACTGGCGAAGCGATCAGGACCATCCCCACGACCGTCTCTTCAAAGTGGTGGACATGGGCCCGCCGCGACGCACTCGCTATGTGCTGTTCAACCCGGCCCAGCACGGCCACTGGGATCTGATCCCGATCGCCGAAAGGAAGTGGCAAGCGCTGCCCCTGGCCTTGGACGACCAGACCAGGGTGGAAGCCGAGGCGCAGGCGGACGCGTTCGACACGCAGCTGAACAGCGACCACGACGCCCGCGTGTGGGCGATGCGCGCGGTGGCCCAGCGCCGTGGTCAACCGCTCTTCCGAGCCAAGCTACTGGACGCCTATGGCGGACGCTGCGCCGTCACCGGGTGCTCGGCGCTGGAGGTGCTGGAAGCGGCCCACGTGCTGCCCTACAGAGGCGAGCACACGAACCGGTTGGACAACGGCCTGCTCCTTCGCGCCGACCTCCACACCCTCTTCGATTGCCAGTTGCTCTGGATCACCCCGGAGCACACCGTGGCCCTGGCGCCGTCGCTGCTCACCACCGACTACGCCACGCTCGTGGGCAAGCCACTGGCCTTACCCACGACGACGGCCCATCGGCCCAACCCCGCCCATCTTGCCGAGCACGCGGCGGCGTGCGTGGCCCGTCATACCCGAGGTTCGAACCCATGAAGTTGTTCGACTTGCTCAAGGTTTGGGAACCCACCTTCGAGGCGACGAAGGCCAAGGTCCACCTGGCGCGCTACAACGGCAACGAACGCCCACTGGACGTGTTCCTGGAGGGTCAGTTCGACGAATGGCAGCGCTGGCAGAACAAGCGAAACTTCCAGCGCGAGTTTGTCGTGTCCTTGGTCAGCGCGGGCTCGCCCACCCGCTGGCTCTATGCGGGCCTGTTCCGCTCCTTCGACTGCGTGGAAGAGGCCGACCCCAAGCCTCACTTCTACTACACGTTGGAACGGGTGCCGTCGTGCGAGGAATGGGTGGGCCGCCTCTTCCTGGAAAGCCGATACACCGAGCGCCATTCCTATCCCAAGGGTGAAACCCTGGCCGAGGACTTGACCGTGACGGAGCTGTTGGCTGAGCGGCTGACCATCGCGGACTTCCCGGGCTTCAAGGCCGTGAACCTGACCAAAGCGCAATTGGACACAGTGGTGCGCAACCAGACGGCGGCCTGGCGCGCCGCCCTGTCATCGGTGAAGGGGATCTACGTCATCACCGACACGGCCACCGGTCGGCTCTACGTGGGCAAGGCATCGGGCGCGGACGGCATCTGGGGCCGCTGGTGCGCGTATGCGGCCAATGGGCACGGCGGCAACGTTGCCCTGCGCAAGGAGTTCGGTATCGAAGCCACCGAAGATCGCCGGCACGCCTTGCGCTTCGCCGTCCTGGAAATTGCCGACCTGTCCGCCACCGAGGACGACATCTGCCAGCGCGAAAGCCACTGGAAATCCGTGCTGCTATCGCGCGAGCACGGCTACAACCGAAACTGACAACAAAGCCCTACCTAGCCGAGCACGCAGCCCGTTGCCAGGGGCGAGCGGCCGCGCAATAGAAAAGCCCCGGAGGTCCGGGGCTTTGTCGCTCCTGCGCTTGGTGGCGGGTGATGGCTCCGCCGGCCCCCTTCCCGGCCGCAACTGGCTCGCTGCGCGAGTCAGCTGCGGTGCTTCCGTTCTGATTACGCGTCCTGCGGGTGCAGTGGCCTGGGCAACGGAGACAATGTGCCTGCTCGCGCGGGCCACGTCGATCGGCGGCGACCGCGACATGGGGGTCAGGAAACCCCGCGCTTCGGCTCGGACTTTGTCCGGGGATCAGCGGCCTATCCAGTCCCCCAAAGTTTCTCCGCGCGCCTTCACCACCAGCTCAAAGGTGTCTTCCGAGGGCGCCTCGTCCACCAAGGCTCCTGGGTCCACCAAGCGCGGGTCGGCACCGTTGGCCAGCAGCCATTCGCACACCGCATAGGAGAATCCCCCACGCACCGCCGCCGCCAACACGGTATCCCCGGCGTCGTTCATCGCGTTGAAGTCGGCGCCGTGCCGTTTCAGCGATATCAGCGGGTCTATGCTCATCAAACCCTCGTGGGCGGGCGTATGCCCCAAGTATCCAGCGGCGTTTGCATCGGCATCGGCGAGCAACAGCAGTTCCACTATTGCCAAATGATCTTCATGCAGTGCCGCGTGCAACGGCCGATCGCCGGGCTCCTCCGCCGAATGGTGCCAGCGGCTCTCGGCTTCCACGCTGGCGCCCGCTGCAATCAACGCCACACAGACCTCCAAGTGCCCTTTCATGGCAGCTCTGTGCAGAGGCATCTCGTTGCCTTCGAACGACTGGTCTCCCACTTCAACAGCAACGTTCGGGTCCACTCCCCGACTCAATAGCTCCCGGACTGTTCCCACGCGTCCGCCATTTGCCGCATCGAAAAGCTGTTCTTGCAGATTACGCACTCCCACCCCCTCTACTTTCAATCAAACACTGCTCGACGGTTATTCCTTTGAGCTATTGGGCCAGGTAGCTGGCGCAATTCTTCCAGGGGATTATTCCGCGCATGATCAGGCCTTCTTGACCGCCTTCTTTGCGGTCTTCTTCGCGGGCTTCTTGACGGCCTTCCGGGTGGTTGTCTTGGCCGCCTTTCTCACCTTCTTGGCCACCTTCCTTGTCGCCTTCGCGGGGGCCTTCGTCGCCCCACTGGCCGGCGGGAACTTGCTGCCCGGGTTGGCCTGGGCCCAGGCCTTGCCCTCGGCGGACTTCGCCCACGTGGCAAACGCCTTGGGGGTCAGCCCGCGGCCCGCCCAGGTTTCCCCGGTGGGGAGTCGATACTTCGGGGCCACCTTGCCGAGCTTGCGGCCCTTGCGAGAGCCGGCTGCGGACTTGGGCGCGCGCGCCGGTGGGTTGTCGAGCGTCTCCCCGATGAGCTTGGCCACCTGGCGACGCTGGGCGGGGCTGAGGACCTTCGCATACTTCTGGAGCACGGCCAGCGCCTTGGGCACTTCGCCGTCGCGCTTCTCAACCAGCTTGCGCTGGGCTTCCAGTTGTTTGATTTCGGCGTTGATCGACTGCAGCGTGGTCAGGGCCAAGGGGATTGCTCCATTCAGGGGATCGAAGGGTTATAGCCCATAGGCTAGTTTCTGGCCAAATGGTGGCCACAACCTAGCGTAATCCCCAGCCCCTTCTGGTCAATCGCGCTCGACCACCACCGTCCACGCGAAACTGGCCTGCGGCAACCCGGTGTTCGGATCCGTCCCCATGGTGGCCTGCGGCAGAACGCTGATAACCCGCCACCCCTGGGCGTAGAGCTGCGGGATGGTGAGCGAGCCGGCGGTCTTGCACTCGAACACGGTGTCGTTGGTGAGGGTCCCATCCTTCAGCACAGGCTTGGAAGAGCAGACCTCCCCTTGCTTGGCGAGAACGGGGGTGGACACGGCCAGCAGCACGGCGGCCAAACCCAGTTTTTTCAGGCGCATAGTATTCCCCTGTAAACCGCCTTCCTGGCGGCCTCGGAACGATAGCAACAAATGGCGTGGCCGCGAATGCGCCTACGCGGCTTCCTTGACCAGTTCGTAGAAGGGATGGCGCTTGTCGTCGAAGATCGCGAACAATGCTTCCAGTTTGTTGGGATCCGGATTGAGCCAGGCGTCTACGTGCTCAGGCTTGATGTTGATGATCGTGCGGTCGTGCCCTGCCGCTGCCACTTCGGGTTCCGGCTCGTCGGTGATCGCAGCGAAGGACCAGAGGTCTGGCTCCTCCCCCTTAGGGTCTACCCAGTGGGAGTAGAGGCAAGCGATATACATGGTTTCGCCGGTGCTGGGGCGGAACTGGATTTCTTTCGATCCGCCCATCCCGTCGTCCACGTTCTCGTAAAACGTCTCGGCCAGCATGAGCCCATGCGTGTGGCCAAAAAGTTTTCGCCAGAACAGGGTCAGTTTGTCCCGCCGAGCGTTGTAGGTGCCCGACACGCGTCCGTCCTTCGTCCAGTCGATCGACGGATCCATGCCGGCGGGACGGCAGTGGTAGCGCATGGGTCGCACGACCTTGCGCCCATTTTCCGAAATGAGGACTGGGACATACCAGTCGGGATAAATGCGATTGTCCTTCGCAGGTTCCAGCTTGGTGCGCTTCGCGTCGGCGATCCAGCGCTCCATTTGCTTGATCTTGTTGCCCGCAACCCGTTGATCGTTGAGGGCGGCCTTGGTCTCCTTCTTCGCCAGCTTCGCTTCGGCGGCGGCCAGGCGTGCTCTTTGCGCGTCAAGCTCGGCCTCGCTCTCAGCGAGCTTGCGCCCATTCCACTCGGAGATGAGCTCCTGAATCTGCCGCTCCAGATCCGACTTCGGGGGCAGGAAGTTCAGATCCATGCCCTTGGGAATCTTGGGCGTGAACTTGGCTGGCTTGCGGACGCGGTAGGCCTCGTCCCGCTTGAGGTAGACCTCCCAGAATTCGCGGATGTCGATGTCCGCCCCGAACTCTTTCACAAAGTTGTCGTAGAGCGTCCATGCTTCAGCGCTGTAGCACATCGCACTTCCTCAGTTCGGGCGGTGGGTGGTGGGGATGTTCTTGCGAACAACGTCCAACAATTCCTCGTCGCTGAGCGGACCCTGGGGCTGCTGCTCGATGTAGTCGTCCACCGCTTTGAGCGTCGGCTCATACTCGGCCATCCAATACGCGTTGAGCGGCAGGTCGAGCATGTAGGTGGGGCAGACGAGCTCTCGATTGTCCAGCGTCATGCCGTATTCCATCCAGGCACTGTCCAGATCCTCGTCTCCCTCAATCTCTCCCAACTTCACCCAGACGTCCCGCGTCAGCCCCAGCTCGGCCTGCTTCGCTTTGAGCAACTCATGGAACTGCCGATACGTGGTCTTCTCTCGGAACTCTTCTGTCAACGGATAGGTGCTGATCCATCCGTCCAACTGCTGGATCTGTTTGACGTAGTGCGGGATATCAAGCGTGGTCATCGTCATTCACTGCAAGGTTCGTCGTCGCCCGGTATCAAGCCAGCGTCCCGCTGGATCGGCTGGTCGGT
>JAIUOM010000191.1 GCA_020161215.1 Pseudomonadota bacterium | reverse complement strand
AGGTCAGCTGGTAGGCGTGAAAAGCGAAGCCGAAGGCCAGCATCGCCAGTATCAGCACGAAAGCCAGGGTCCACACGCCGTGGCTGACGGCGCCCAGCACCCAGGGCAGCAGACGCTGGCGGCGCAGCAAGGCGGCGCCGGCGTGCAGCAGGGTCAGCG
Organism: Pseudomonadota bacterium; assembly: GCA_020161215.1. Lineage (GTDB taxonomy): Bacteria > Pseudomonadota > Gammaproteobacteria > Burkholderiales > Burkholderiaceae_C > Ottowia. The sequence goes on along the minus strand of JAIUOM010000191.1, from coordinate 6,198 downwards.
AATGCGGGCCGCGTTCCAGCGGCAGCCGGGCCGTGAGCCACAGCGCCAGCCGCCCGAGCGACAGGCCGCCACCGCCGTCCGCCCGCCCGCGCAGCGACCACAGCAGGCCCAGCCCCCACAGCAGCAAGGTCAGCCCGTGCAGCCCCAGCGTGGCGACGAAGGCGGCAATGGCGTTGATGTCCCGGCCCTGGCCCAGCACGGTGCGCGCCACGGCCCAGCCCGACAGCACCATGGCCAGCGCCAGCGCCAGCACCACCCAGCCGCCGACGTGGCGCCAGCGCGCCAGCTCGCGCGGCAGGCCCAGGCGCTCGCCGAGCAGCCAGGCGCGCTCCAGAAACTGCGCCTGGCGCGTCGGCTGGCTGCGAAAGGCCTGGCGCAGCTCGGCCTCGTCGTGCAGCGGGCCATCGGCCTCGATGCGCTCGACGGCCTCGGCCACCCAGGCCTGCAGCCACGGCGTGCGGCGCGGGGCGGTGTCGGGGTCGGGTCGGGTGGCGGGCATGGGCGGGTAAAAATACGGCTGGCTGGGATTATCCCCGGGCCGTCCCGGGGGCGTGGCGGGCACCATTTTGCTATTAAAAAAATAGCTGACGTGGAAGATTCCACGCCGGCCAACGCCCTGAAACACTCAAAAAACCGCCGGACCGGCCTGCGCCACCGCCTGGGCGATGGCGCGCACCGTGGCCATGAAGGCGTCGAAGTGGGTGGCGTTGTGCCACAGCATGCGGATGGTGTGCTGGGGCGTGGCGTGCGCCAGCGGCGCCAGGCGCACGCCGGGGTGGTGGCCGAGGATGGGCGCCAGGTAGGCCGGCACCAGGCTGACCATGGGCGTGCCGGCCAGCACGCCGGGCGCGGCCAGAAAGCTGGACATGGCGGCCACGGTGTTCTTGCGCTGCCCGGCGGCGGCGAACAAGGCGTCGGTGGCGGCCGAAATCTGCCCCATGTGCGAGACGTCCAGGTAGGGCAAGGGCGCGATCTCGGCGATCGAGGTGCGCGCGCCCACCGCCGGGTTGCCGGCCGCGCACAGGCAGGAGAAGCCGCTTTGCACCAGCACGCTGGAGCGAAACGCCGGCGCCTCCTCCTCGCTCATGGCCAGCAGCAGATCGACCTCGCCGTCGAGCAGCGCGCGCATCGGGTTCGGGTAGGGCACCGGCTTGAAGCGCAGCAGCGCGTGCGGCGCCCGTTCGCCCAGCGCGCGGATCAGCGGCCCGGCGAAGATGGCCTGCAAGGCGTCGTTGGCGCCAATCGTCAGGCTGCGGTGCTCGTCGGCCAGCCGGTAGTCGCGCGGCGGGCGGTAGACCTCTTGCAGCACCTCGATCAGCTGGTCCAGCACCGGGCGCAGCGCGCTGGCGCGGGCGGTGCGCACCATGGCGTTGGAGCTTTTCACCAGCAGCGGATCGTCCAGCTCGCGGCGCAGGCGCTCCAGCATGCGGCTGACGGTGGGCTGCGAGCTGTCCAGCCGGCGCGCGGTTTCGGAGACGCTGGTGGTCTCCAGCAAGGTGCGCAGCACCAGCAGCAGGTTCAGATCGACCTGGCGCAGGCGGCGCAAATCGATCCGGGTGTGCGGCGGCAGGCCGGCGGCGGGCGCCGGGCTGGCCGGGGGTGTGGGATGGGGCATCTCGCTTATAACGTTTCGAGCATAGGTCAATCATCAACCCATACCGAAAATAACGCAAAAATCCCCCATTCATCAGGAGACACCATGCCTACCCGCCCTCTTCCCACCCGTCGGCGCCTCATGGGCACCGCCAGCGCCCTGGCCCTCACGCTGTGCCTGGCGCCGACCCTGGCCCACGCCGCCGACGAGTTCCCCAGCCGCACCATCAAACTGGTGGTGCCCTTCCCGGCCGGCCAAGGCGCCGACGCCGCGGCGCGGACCCTGGCCAATGAACTGGAAACCACCCTGGGCCAGGCGGTGGTGGTGGACAACAAGCCGGGCGGCAACAACGTCATCGGCGCCAAGGCCGTGACGGGCGCGCCGGCCGACGGCTACACCCTGTTCTTCGGCACCAACTCGCCGATGGCGGCCAACGCGGCCTTCTTCCGCAGCCTGGGCTACGACCCGGTGCAGGACTTCACGCCGGTGGCCGGTCTTGGCCGCGCGGCCTGGGTGGTGGTGGTGTCGGGCAATTCGCCGATCCGCAGCTTCAAGGAGCTGCTGGCCAGCTCGCAGTCGTCCAAGGGCGAGGTCAGCTACGGGGTCGGCGCCACCGGCTACCGGCTGGCCGCCATCCTGCTGGCGCACGCCTCGGGGCTGAAGGCCAACATCGTCCCCTACAAGGGCACGCCGCAGGCCATCACCGATGTGGTGGGCCAGCAGGTGACGGTCACCATGGCCGACTACGGCACGCTGCGCCCGCTGATCGAGGGCGGCCGCCTGCGCCCGCTGCTGGTGTTCGACAAGCGCCGCATCGACGGCTTGCCGGACACGCCCAGCCTGGCCGACCTGAAACTCGACGTGCCGGTGCTGGCCAGCTGGACCGGCCTGTTCGCCCCCGCCGGCACGCCGGCGTCGGTGATCGCGCGCCTGGCGGAAGCCACCGAAAAGGCGCTGCAGGCGCCGGGCTACCAGGCTTTCATCGCCAAGACCGGCGCCCAGAGCCAGTTCAGCAGCCCCGAGGAGCTGGCCAAGCTGCAGCGCCAGGAAATCCAGCATTACCACCAAGCCATGAAGGTCGGCCGTGTCGAACCCCAATGAAACCCACACCGACGAGGTGCGCCTGACCCGGCGCGGCCACGTCGCCCACATCCTGATCGACCGCCCGCGCGTGATGAACGCGCTGGCGCCCGCCACCGCCGCCGCGCTGGCCGAGGCCTTTCTGCAGGCCGAACGCGACCCCGAGGTGCGCGTGATCGTGGTGCGCGGCGCCGGCGAGCGCGCCTTCTGCGCCGGTGTCGAGCTGGGCGCCACGTCAGGGGCTTTCGTGCACCCGATGAAGCGCGAGGAGCGCAACCTGCACGAGCTGATCCTGGAGCTGGACAAACCGACCATTGCCGCCATCAACGGCGTGGCCGTGGGCGCCGGCTGCGAGATCGCGCTGGCCTGCGACCTGCGCATCGCCGTCGAGGGCGCGCGGTTTGGCCAGACCGAGGCCAAGGTCGGCATGGGCGGCAACTTCGCCGCCGTGCTGCTGCCCCAGTTGCTGCCGCGCGCGCTGGCCATGGAGCTGCTCTACACCGGCCGCCTGTTCTCGGCCCAGGAGGCGCTGGACTGGGGCCTGCTGAACCGGATGGTGCCGGCGTCGGCGCTGGACGAGACCGTCGACACCCTGGCCGACAGCATCGCCGCCAACGCCCCGCTGACGGTGCGCAAGATGAAGGCCACCATGCTGCGCAGCCAGGGCCTGCCGACGGCCACCGCGCTGCGCCTGAACGCCGGCCCCGACCCCTACGCCAGCCAGGACCGCATCGAGGGGGCGCTGGCGTTCAAGGAAAAGCGCCCGCCCAATTTCCGGGGGGTCTGACGCCCTCCCCCCCAGGCTCCACGCGCTGCGCGCTGTTGCGCCTCCCCCCTCAAGGGGGCGACGCCAGCGGCCGGGGGGACCCCGGCCGCGGCGTCTGCCGAGGTGGCCTACTCCGCGGCCCTTTTTGTTTGAACCGCCTCGCTCCGAGAGGTGGATACCCAGGACACCGCCATGACCACACCTGCTCCCCACTACCCACTTTCCGGCATCACCGTGCTCGACCTGGGCCAGATCTACCAGGGGCCGTACTGCGGCCTGCTGCTGGCGCTGGCCGGCGCGCGGGTCATCAAGATCGAGCCGCCGCAGGGCGAGCCGGTGCGCTCGCGGCGCGGCGTGTCGGTGCCGCTGGCCATGCTCAATTCGAACAAGGAAGGCATCACGCTGGATTTGAAGAGCGAGGCCGGACGCGAGGCCTTCTTGCGCCTGGTGGACGAGGCCGACGTGGTGCTGGAGAACTTCCTGCCCGGCGTGATGGAGCGCCTGGGCCTGGGCGGCCCGGCCCTGCTCCAGCGCAACCCGCGCCTGGTGTTCGCCTCGGCCTCGGGCTACGGCAGCAGCGGCCCGTACAAGGACATGCTGGCCATGGACCTGACGATCCAGGCCATGTCCGGCATGATCAACGCCACCGGTTTCCCGGACCAGCCGCCGGTCAAGGCCGGCCCGTCGATCTGTGACTTCCTGGGTGGCGCGCACCTGTACGGGGCCATCGTCACGGCCCTGCTGGAGCGCACGCAGACCGGCGCCGGGCGCATCTGCGAGGTGGCCATGCTGGACGCGGCCTACCTGGCGCTGACCTCCACCATCGGCCTGCACTTCGACGATCCCGACGCCAACCCGCGCACCGGCAGCCGCCACGCCGGCCTGGCCATGGCGCCCTACAACGTCTACCCCAGCCGCGACGGCTACGTGGCCATCATCTGCGTGAAAGAAGAGCACTGGCAGGGCGTGGCCCGCGCCATGGGCCGCGAGGCGCTGATTGGCGACGCCAACTACGCCACCCACGCGGCGCGCTGCGAGCGCATGGAAGAGGTCGACGCCATGGTCGGCGCCTGGACGGCGGGCCTGACGCGCGACGAGCTGATGGAGCTGTCCAAGCAGCACCGCTTTCCGGCCGCGCCGGTGCGCCAAAGCGCCGAGGTGGTGCGCGACCCGCACCTGCACGCGCGCGGCATGCTGACCGACTTCAACCACCCCGAACTGGGCCCGGTGGTGCTGCCGGGCAGCCCGCTGCGCTTCGACGGCCTGCCGCCGATGCCGCTGCGCGCCAGCCCGTCGCTGGGCCAGGACAACGCGCGCCTGCTGGGCGCGGGCGCGGCGCCGGCCACCTGAGCACGGCGCGGCCCTGGAACACGCACGCGGCGCGCAAGGCCCTCAGGCCCCGCGCGCCGCGAAATTACTCTTAATTTAATAGCATTACACCCAATATCCGCGCCGGCCTACCGCCAAAAACACGGAAAATTGGGTGCGCTGCGCCGGCTCAGGCCACGTGGGTGGCGTTGGCGCGCTCGTAGTTGATCATGCCCTGCACGATCTCCTTGCGCGCGGCATCCGGGCCTTCCCAGCCCAGCACCTTGACCCACTTGCCCGGCTCCAGATCCTTGTAGTGCTCGAAGAAGTGGGAGATGGTGTTCAGGCGCGCCGGGCTCATGTCCTCGGGTTTTTGCCAGCGGTACAGCGACAGGATCTTGGGAATCGGCACCGCCAGCACCTTGGCGTCGTCGCCGGCCTCGTCCTCCATCATCAGGATGCCGACCGGGCGGCAGGTGACCACCACGCCGGGAATCAGCGGCACCGGCGTGACCACCAGCACGTCCACCGGATCGCCGTCGCCCGACAGCGTCTTGGGCACGTAGCCGTAGTTGGTCGGGTAGTGCATGGACGTGCTCATGAAGCGGTCCACGAAGATGGCCGAGGTTTCCTTGTCGACTTCGTACTTGATCGGGTCGGCGTTCATCGGGATCTCGATGACGACGTTGAACTCGTCGGGAGCCTTGGCGCCGGGGGAGACATTGTCGAGGGACATGAGCAGCCTTCTTTCTTTGTTGACGTGGGTTAATGGTCGGAGGGAAAACCGTCCGGATTAACCCTGATTTTACTTTCGCGCCCCTTGCAGACCCGAGATTCGTCACAGTTTCGGCTAAAGTCGCCCGGTTGGCCAATCGGAAGCCCCGCGCGAGGGCACGAGGAAGCAACGCAGTGGAGGATCTGGCTGCGTTGTCCTCATCGCCGGTTCGGCCCGATCCTCCGAGGCGCAATCGCTTTTGTGAGGAGAAATCAATGTCAAGTACCTCGGCGCTCGTTCTAGCGCTTGTCTGCGGGCTGCTGGCCGTCGTATACGGCTTCTGGGCCCGCGGATGGATTCTGTCCCAAGACCCGGGCAATGCCCGCATGCAGGAAATCGCCGCCGCCATCCAGGCCGGCGCGGCGGCCTACCTGGCCCGCCAGTACAAATCGATTGCCATCGTCGGCGTGGTGCTGGCGATCCTGATCGGCGTGTTCCTGGACGCCACCACGGCGGTCGGCTTCGTGGTCGGCGCGGTGCTCTCGGGCGCCTGCGGCTTCATCGGCATGAACGTGTCGGTGCGCGCCAACGTGCGCACCGCGCAGGCCGCCACCCGGGGCATTGGCCCGGCGCTGGACGTGGCCTTCCGCGGCGGCGCCATCACCGGCATGCTGGTGGTCGGTCTGGGCCTGCTGGGCGTGACGGCCTTCACCTGGTTCCTGATGGCCAACAACA
>JAIUOM010000005.1 GCA_020161215.1 Pseudomonadota bacterium | reverse complement strand
CCTTCGGCCTTCAGGCGCGCGATGATGCCGGCGTCGTCGGCGTCCACGCGGTTGATCTTGATGCCGGTGGCCTTGGTGAAGTCGTTGTACAGCGCCTCATCGGTGGCGTAGTGGCGGGCGGAATACAGGTTCAGCACCTGCTCCTGGGCCTGTGCGGCCGAGGTGGACAGCAGCGCCAGTGCGGCGGCCAGGATGAGCGGGGCGGGGCGGCGGATCATGAGTGACGAAGTAGAGCGTGCAATGAAGATGCCACGGATGATAACGCAAACGAGAATGGTTCTCAATCATCCTCTTGGGCAATCGGTGCCTGCTCGGGCGCACACAAAAAAAGGGCTGATCTTGCGATCAGCCCTTAAGGGATCCCGAACCCTTGGGGTTACAAAGGACCCGAGGAGACAACCTTGAGATACCTTGCAATCTGTACAACCCGTTGACGGTGCGCAGGCGCACGATGAAGGGGTTTGCCAGCTTTCAGCGCATCAAATCGCTGAGACTTGCGGATCAATTATAGTGACCGAGCGCCCTGGATGGGGCGCCGGTGCGTACCCTCGAAAGGGGGCGCAATCAACGCTTCTTGGCAGCGGCACCGGCCGACTTGGCGGCGTTGGTGGCGGTGGTGGTCATGGTGTTGAAGTTGGCTTCGGCCACGTCGGAGGCTTGCTTGACGGCCTTTTGCACGGACTCGAACGCGTTGTTGGCGGCGGCCACGGCGCTCTTCATCATGGCGACGGCGGTCTCGGAGCCAGCGGGGGCGTTCTTGGCGGCGTTGTCGACGATGGCGGCAAACTGGGCTTGGCCTTCGGCAACCTTGCCTTCGAAGGCCTTGCTGAATTCAACGCCGGTGCCCGAAGCGATGTCGTACAGATGACGGCTGTAGGCGGCGGTTTTCTCGGCCAGGGGCTGGAACAGGCTGGCTTGCAGGGCGATCAGTTCCTGGGCGTCCTTGACGGACAGCACGGCTTGCGTGTGCACGGCGGACTCGTCCAGCGCGGCCTTGGTGGCTTGCAGGTTCAGCTCGACCAGCTTCTCGACGCCTTCAAACGCCTTGGTGGTCAGGCCGTACAGGGTTTCCATGTTGGCTTTCTGGGAAGCAACGAGTTGTTCGGGGGTCAGCATGTGTCTACTCCTAAAGGATGGTGGATGGTTCAATGAGGGACGGTTTCTTGTGTGCCGCTCTGCTTTTGTTGCGGTGCAGCATGGGTACGAATTTTAGGGGATCGGGCGGCGATTACAAGGTGTTTTGGCGCGGCGCGGCGTTTTTAGACGTGGCGGTCTAACTTCCGTACTGGCGCGACTGGCGTGCTCCTGAAATGAAAGCGTTCTACTCCACGCAACGGACTTTGCCGCTGCCCACCGGCCATCGTTTTCCGATCGGCAAGTACGAGCAGCTGCGCGCGCGTTTGGCGGCCGAGCTGCCGTCGCTTGAGCAGACCCCGGCCGAGGCGGCGACCGATGCCGAGCTGGCGTTGGTGCACGCGCCGTCCTACATCGCGGCGGTGGCTGGGGGCACGCTGGCGCCAGCGCGTCAGCGCGAGATCGGCTTTCCGTGGAGCCCGGCCATGGTGGACCGTTCGCGCCGTTCGGTGGGCGCCACCGTCCAGGCCGCGCGCGTCGCCCTGCACGAGGGCGTGGCGGCCAACCTGGCCGGGGGCACGCACCACGCCAACGCCGATCAGGGCGGGGGCTTTTGCGTGTTCAACGACGTGGCGGTGGCCGCGCGCCTGCTGCAGCGCGAGCACCTGCGCAGCCACCCGGGGGCGCGTCGGCCGCGCGTGGCGGTGATCGATCTGGACGTGCACCAGGGCAATGGCACGGCGGCCATCTTCGCGCGCGACGAGTCGGTGTTCACGCTGTCGCTGCACGGTGAGAAGAATTTTCCGTTCCGCAAGGTGGCCGGCGACCTGGACGTGGGCCTGCCCGATGGCACGGGCGACGACGCCTACCTGGCGGCGCTGGAGCTGGCCCTGGCCGAGCTCGACAACCGTTTCGACGCCGACCGGGTGTTCTACCTGGCGGGCGCCGACCCGCACGAGGGCGATCGGCTGGGGCGGCTGAAACTCAGCTTCGACGGCCTGCGGGCGCGCGACCTGTGCGTGTTCGACTGGGCCTGGCGCCGCCGCCTGCCGTTGGTGCTGACCATGGCCGGCGGCTACGGGCACGACATCGAGGCCACCGTGCAGGTGCAGCTCCACACGTTTCAGATCGCGCTGGGGTATTCGCGGCGCTGGCAGAATGCCATGCGATGACTGCTCCCGCACGCCCACGCCCCGAACCGCGCGAAAGTTACCGCGTGTTTCGCACCCTTACTACCCGCTGGATGGACAATGACCAATATGGTCATGTCAACAACGTCGTCTATTACAGCTGGTTCGACACGGCGGTGAACGCGCACCTGATCGAGCAGGGCGTGCTCGACACCGCCAAGGGCCAGACCATCGGCCTGGTGGTGGAGACGCAGTGCCACTACTTCGCGCCGCTGGCGTTCCCGCAGAACATCGAGGCCGGCATCCGCGTGGCGACGCTGGGCTCGTCCAGCGTGCGCTACGAGGTGGGCCTGTTCGCCGAGGGGGCGCCGATGAGCGCGGCCAGGGGACATTTCGTGCACGTGTACGTGGATCGCGCCACGCAACGGCCGGTGTCGCTGCCGGCCACCCTCAAATCTGTTCTGGAGCGTCTCCAATGTCCCAGGTGAGTGCCCCCATCCCCGATACGGCCAGCGTGGATGCGGCCATCGAGAACCGCTTCTCCGCGCGCGCCTTTTTGCCCACGCCAGTGCCCCGCCAACTGCTGGAGAACATTCTGCGCGTGGCCAGCCGCGCGCCCAGCGGCACCAACGCCCAGCCCTGGAAGGTGTACGTGCTGCAGAACGCCAAGAAGGACGAATTGGTGCAGAAGGTGTGCGAGGCGCACGACGCGCGGCGCGAACACCCCGAGCTGGACACCCGGTACCGTGCCGACTACGACTACTACCCCCGCCACTGGGTCGAGCCCTACCTGGGGCGGCGGCGCCAGAACGGCTGGAGCCTGTACGGCTTGCTGGGCATCGGCAAGCAGGACAAGGACAAGATGCATGCCCAGCACCAGCGCAATTTCCGCTTCTTTGATGCCCCGGTCGGGCTGATCTTCACGCTGGATCGCGTGATGGGGCAGGGCAGTCTGGTGGACTACGGCATGTTTCTGCAGAGCGTGATGGTGGCCGCGCGCGCGCGCGGCCTGCACACCTGTCCGCAGGCGGCCTGGAACAACTTCGCCAGCATCGTGCTACCCCACGTCGGCGCCACCGCCGAGGAAATGCTGGTCTGCGGCATGTCGCTGGGCTATGCCGACGAATCGGCGCCGGTGAACAGCTTCTTCACGCCGCGCGAGCCGACGGAAGGGTTCACGCACTGGGTGGAGTAGAGGCGTCGGCAGCGGTGGCGGCGGCGCCCTGCAACCCGCGCAAGGCTTGGACGAGCGCGGCCTGGTCCTGGGGCCGCACCAAGCGAGCCATCTCCTGGCCGTCGCGCAGGAACACCAGTGTCGGCCACAGCTTGACGCCAAAACTGCGGCCCAGCGCGCGGCCTGGGCCGTCCTCGACCTTGACGTGCGCCACCTCGGCCCCGGCCAGCGAGAAAGCGGCCTGAATCAGCGGCTGCGCGCCCTGGCACCAGCCGCACCAGTGGGTGCCGAACTCCAGCACCAAGGGGCCGGGCCGGGCATCGACCTCGGCACGGGTCAAGGCTTCTGGGGTAAAGCTGGCGGTGTAGGGCATGCCGGCATGATGTCACGGCCTGTTGGGCATCGACGGGCTGGAAACAAAAAACCGACTCTACCCAGGGGTGGAATCGGTCGCCGGGCCCCGTGGCCCGGAGCTTCGGGCCTCGGGATCAGAGGGTGATCTTGGTGACCTTGCCGGCCTCGACGGCCGCGCCAGCTTCCAGGCCGACATTGGTCAGGGTGAAGCTGGCCACCGGCTGCTGGATGGTCTGGGTATCGACCGAGCCATTGGCACCCACCTTGCCGACCGCCACGCCGGCATCGGCACCGGCGCTCCAGCCTTCGCTGGCCTTGAATTTGTTCAGCGCGGTGCGCGTGTTGAACACGTAGATGATGGCCTTCGACTGGCCGCCCGCCTGCAGGCCCAGCGAACCGGCCGTGGTGCTGTAGTAGCCGCTGGTGCGGCCGCCTTCACGCAGCGCACCCTTGCCATGCTGGGCACCGACCACGAAGCTGCCGCCAACCACCGATGGGAACACCAGCACGGCGGCCGAGCGTTGCACCATCTCGCGCGAACCGGGCACGGTGGTGTACAGGCGGGTCAGGGTGGAGTCCACATCGCGCTCCATGGCGGCCCGGGCGGTGGGCCCGGAGGCCTCGGACTGCGGCGTGGTGGTGGTGCAGCCGACCAGGGCCACGCTGCTCAAACCGAGGCCGAGTGCAACGGCCAGACCCAGGGTGCGGAAGGGAGAAGTGCTCATGAGGGATTCCTTGATGAATGAACGGGATAGGGGAAATTTATCGAGTCGGTGCGGATTGTGACGTAGGACGGATGCCCTCCGGCTTGTCGCTGCCTGGCGTCGAAGCTGAAGGGTGCATGGACGGCGAATTCTTCACGATTCATGGTCAATCCGCCTAAAACGGCGCCGTACTGTGCAGTGTCAGCGGGGCACCGTGCGCCGGGTGCGCCAAGCTCAGTGCGCAGGCATGCAGCATCAGCCGGTCGGCCCCATCGGGCTGGCCGTACAAGGTGTCGCCGACGATCGGGTGGCCCAGGGCCAGCAGGTGCACACGCAACTGGTGGGAACGGCCGGTGACCGGCTCCAGCGCCAGGCGCGTGGTGTGGCCGATCAAATCGTGCGCCAGCGGCCGCCAGCGCGTGCGGCTGGGCTTGCCCAGGCTGGCATCGACCTTGCTGCGCGGCCGGTTCGGCCAGTCCACGATCAGGGGCAGGTCGATGTCACCCCAGCCGTCCGGGGCAGTGGGCGCCGTCAACCGCCCGTGCACCAGGGCTTCGTAGCGTTTGTGCACGCGCCGCTCGGCAAAGGCGGTGCTGAGCCGGCGCTGGGTACTCGCATCGCGCGCCAGCAACATCAGCCCGCTGGTGGCTTGGTCCAGCCGGTGCACGACCAGGGCGCCGGGCCAGCGGTGCTGGGCGCGGGCGCTCAGGCAGTCGGCCTTGTCCGGGCCGCGCCCGGGCACGGCCAGCAAACCAGCCGGTTTCACCAAGGCCAGCAGCCAGGCGTCTTCGTGCACCACGTCGAGGGGCTCGTGCAAGGTGCTGGAGGGGTAGGCGCTCTCGGCGCTCATGCGCGCGGCAGGCTGCGAAGCAGCTGGTGCAGTTCGTCGGCGTCGACCGCGCGCGCACTGCCAAAGCCGCTGATCTGGCGCGCGCTGTGGGGGGTGACGGTGACGAAGCGGAAATCGGGCAGGTCGGTCATCGGTTCGGCGTCCGGAAACCGGGCCAGGTAGACCGAGCGGGCGGCGCGCCATTCAGGCGAGTCGGGTGCAGGTGTCTCGGCCCGGCCTTCCAGGCTGAGGCGGGCCAGATCGTGCACCGGCGCGTCGGGCCGGTCGGCGGCGCAAACCAGCAGGCCGACCCGGGCATCGCGCGCCATGTGGCCGGTGTGGGCGGCCAGGGCGCTCACGTGCAGCACCAGGCGGCCGCGCTCGGCGTCGATGGCGAACGGCACCATCGAAGCGCTTGGCGCGCCGTTGTCGTTCAAGGTCGCCAGGGCGGCGACGCGGCGCTCCAGGAGCAGCGCCTGCAGCGCCCGGCCCTGGCGGGAGATGTGCTCTTGCATGCATGAATTCTGCGCGATCGCGCCGGGTTGCAGATCTGTACGGCCCGGCAACTGGCAGAGGGCTAACGCAGCCGGGCGTCGGTGTCGGCCCTGGCGCGGTACACGTCCAGCGCGCTCAGCTCACTGGCCTGGTTGCCCCAGCTGCGGCGTAGGTGGCTGAGCACGGCGGCGAGTTCGCCGTCGTTCAGGCTGAGCGTGAACGGCGGCATGCCGTAGGGGCGCGGATTGCCCGCGGTGGCGGGGGCGAAGCCGCCGTGCAGCACGATTTGCACCAGGTTTTCGGTGTGCGGTTGCGTCACGGCCCGGTTGCCAGCCAGGGCCGGGTAGGCGCCAGGCACGCCCTGACCGCGCTCGCCATGGCAGGCGGCGCAGTGCCGTTCGTACAGTTTTTCTCCATTGGCGGAGCGGGCGCTGGGCGGCGCTGGGGAGGTGGGCGGCGGCGCGGCCTCGGTCAGGGGCTGGGTCTTGAGGTAACTGGCCATGGCCAGCACATCGTCGGTTCTCAGGTGTTGCGTGCCTTGCAGCACCACCTCGGCCATCGGACCGCTGACGCTGGCGCCGGGCGCTACCCCGGTCTTCAGCAGGGCCGCGATGTCCTGCCGTGACCAGTCGTGCAGACCGGCTTCGTGCGGGGAGGTGAGCGAGGGCGCGTACCAACCCTGGGCCGTCATCACGCCACCGTCCAGGTTTTGCCAGTTGGCGCCACCCAGCCGGTCGCGTGGGGCGTGACAGGCCGAGCAATGCGCCACGCCCCGTACCAGGTAAGCCCCACGGTTCCAGTCGGCGCTCTGGTCCGGGTTGGGCTGGTAGCTGCCGGGGCGGAAGTACAGCGCGCGCCACACCGCCAGCGCCAACTGGCTGCCGTAGGGCCAGCGCAATTCGTGCCGAGGCGTGGACGCGCGCGTGGGGGGCAGGCTGCTGAAGTAGGTGTACAGCGCGTCGGCATCCTGGCGTGTGAGCAAGGTGGTGTGCGTATAGGGGAAAACCGGCACCAGCAGCCGACCGTCGGCCGAGCGGCCATGGTGCAGGGCGCGCCAGAAGCTGGCGGCGTGCCAGCGCCCGATGCCGGTGTCCGCATCGGGGGTGAGGTTGCTGGTGTACACGGTGCCAAAAGGCGTGGCGATGGGCTGGCCACCGGCTCCAGGGATGCCGCCGCGCGCGGTGTGGCAGCCCAGGCAGTTGCCTACCCGCGCCAGGTAGGCGCCGCGCAGGCGCAATTGCTCGCCATCGCCTGTCGGGGCGGCGGCGTCCAGCACCACGCCATCGTTGTAATTGACGTGCCAGAGCCAGCCTGCGGCCAGCAGGAGCAGGCCAAGCAGCGCCGCGCCCAGGCGGATCAGACGCTGTCTCACGGACGGGCCCCGCCAGGCAGGGCAGCGACGCCACATCGGAGATCGGGTGCGTTCGGCGCGGTGTCGGGTCGGCCAGGCGCCGGGTGTGCATCGGTCGGCACTGGCTGACTGGCCAGCCAGACCACCACGGCGTGGGCGTCGCGGTCGGACAGGCGCCGCACCACGCTGGCCATGCAATCCGGGGCGTGCGCGCGCCGTTCCCCGGTGCGCCAGCCGCCCAACTGCGCCGTCAGGTAATCGGCCGGCAGCCCGAGCAAGCCGGGGACGGCGGGCAGGACGCCGGTGAGCTTCTGGCCGTGGCACTGAACGCAGGCCGGCAGGCGCGTGGTCGGGTTGCCGTGCAGCGCCAGTTCGCGGCCACGCGCCAGCACAGCCGCCTCGGGCGGCCTGGCCCACGGCGCAGGCGGTGCGTAGGGCACTTGCAGGGCCGCGAAATGCTGGGCGATTTCCCACAGATAGGCGTCGCTCAGCATGTCCACCATGCGCGTCATCAGGCCGTAGTGGCGGCGGCCCTCGCGAAAATTGAGCAACTGGTGGTACAGGTAGGCGGCCGGTTTGCCGGCCAGGCGAGGGTAGTAGCCGTCCGGTCCGGCGCGACCTTGTTCGCCATGGCAGGCCGTGCAGGCCTGGGTGCGCTGGGCGATGCTGTCCTCGAAGGCCGGGGCGGCTTGAGCGGCGGGCGCTGCCAATACCAGCAACAAGGCGGCAACGCGCACCCACAAGCTGCCGCGAGGGTGGCGCGGACGGGTGGTGAAAAGCGGGGGGGCCAAGCGGACCGGCAAGGCGTCAACGCACGACGACTTCGGCACGCCGGTTTTTGGGTTCATCCACCTCGTCGGCGGTGGGCACCACCGGCTCGCGCTCGCCGCGGCCGATGGCGTACACCCGCGTGGGGTCAAAGCCGCGTTTCACCACCAGCTCGCGGATGGCGGCGGCGCGGCGCAGCGACAGCGCATCGTTGGACTCGACCGTGCCGACGCGATCGGTGTGGCCGGTGATCACGACTTCGCCGCCGTCACGAACGGTGGCTTGCTCCAGTACCGTGGCCAACTGCGCCGCCGACTCGTCCGCCAGCTCGGAGGTGCCGGGCTTGAAATACAGCGTGAAACTGCGCGAGACGGGGGGTTGGGCGGCCAGCAGTTGGGGGTAACGCTGGCGCACGTCACGGGCGCGCAACTGCTCGGAATCGACTTGGCCCTGGGCGTTGACCGTGGCACTTTGATAGGGTTTGTCGATGGTCTGTGAACCGCGGTCGGTACTGACCACCACCGCGGTCGGCTTGGCGTCCGGTCCATCAGGCAGCAGGATGACCCGCGTGGCCGGGGCGCAGCCGGCAAGCAGCCACACCAGCGTGGCAACAAGAACCAGCAGGCGCCGCATCAGGAATGGGTCTCCACGATGAAGTCGGTGCCACGCACGCCAATCACCGAGGTCGGGGTGGTGATCTTGACCTGCTCGGGCTTGAGCTTGGCAATCAGCCCGGAGACCATGCGCAGGCTGCCCTTGGCCATGGAGATCAGGATGTTGCCCTCTTGCGTCGTCGGATCGAAGCGGAATTCGGCCAGATTGACGCTGCTGTCGGGCCCCAGCGCCAGCACGGTGCCGTCGCGCAGGATGACCGACGCGGCGCTGCGCGGGCCGGTGACGATGCGGTCCAAGGCCATCAGTGGCGCGCCGGAGCTGACCGGCACACGCTTGCCGCCGCGTTCCACGACCACCTCGCCCTGCACGGTCTTGAACGTGCCTTGACGGTTGTCGCCCTGGGGGGCGCCGGTGTCTGACGCGGCCTGGGCCATGGCGGCCCCCACGCCCAGTAGCAGGGCACAGAGCACGCCCCACAAGAGTCGGACGCTCACTGCAGAGACATGTCGAATGTGCATCATATGTACAGCTTCCCTGTGATGTTGTTCGTGCCGCATGGGTGCCGCAGCAGCCGGCCTATCTCAGTTCGCATACTACCCCAAGGCCAGCAGAGAGGCCGAGGTCTTGCTGCGAAAATTGATGTTCTTCTATATTTCTCGCGGAACGGCGGCTTTTTTTACGGCCACCGCCACCCCTTCAACGAACGATGCTGGTTCTTGCCCCCATGGAAGGTCTGCTCGACCACGGCCTGCGCGACATCCTGACCCGCGTGGGCGGGGTCGACCGTTGCGTGTCCGAGTTCATTCGCATCACCGACCAACTGCTGCCCGTGCGCAGCTTCACCCGTGTGGTGCCCGAACTGCTGCGGGGCGGGTGCACCCGCGCTGGCGTCCCGGTGCGCCCGCAGCTGCTGGGCTCCGATCCGGTGTGTTTGGCCGAAAACGCCGCGCGCCTTGCCGAACTGCGGCCGGCCGGCATCGACCTGAACTTCGGCTGCCCAGCCAAGACGGTGAACCGCCACCGCGGCGGCGCCGTGCTGCTGGACGAGCCGGAATTGCTGTATGCCATCGTCGGCGCCGTGCGCCGGGTGGTGCCCGGGGCGGTGCCGGTGTCCGCCAAGATGCGCCTGGGCAATCAAGACAGCGCGCGCATGCTGGACTGTGCCCGGGCCATCGAATCGGCCGGCGCCAGCGAGCTGACGGTGCACGCCCGCACCAGGGCCCAGGCCTACCGCCCGCCCGTGCACTGGGAGCGCATCGCCGAAATCCGCGCCCAGCTGCGTCTGCCACTGATCGCCAACGGCGACATCTTCAGCCCTGCCGACGCCCGGCGTTGCCGTGCCGTGACCGGATGCGACAGCTTGATGCTGGGCCGCGGCATGGTGCGCAGCCCTGGTCTGGCGCTGGCGGTTCGGGCTGGCGATGCCGATCCGCGCGCGCTGCTGCCCTGGCCGCGGCTTGTTCCCCTGTTGCAGGACTTTTGGGAAGACGTGTGCGCCCGCGTCGAGCGCCGCCACCGCGCCGGTCGCCTGAAGCAATGGCTGGGCAGCTTGCGCCAAACCTATCCGGAAGCCGAGGCGGCGTTCGAGCACCTGCGCCTGGTGCACGACCCAGACCTGGTTGCGCAGGCGCTGGCCCAATTGGCCGCCCAAGCCGGTGCGTCCGCGGCGAACGCGCAGACTTCCGATATTCTCAAGAAAATCGACTTCTTGCCGGCATGAACATTGCCAAGGAAGCTCTTGTTTTAATAGCGATTTGACCACCATGGCCACCAGCCTGCTTGCCCTGCTCGACGATATTGCCACCGTACTCGACGACGTCGCCGTCCTCACCAAGGTGGCCGCCCGCAAGGGCTCGGCCATGGCCGACGACGTGGCCACGCTCACCAAGATCTCGGCGCAGAAGACCGCCGGCGTGCTGGGCGACGACCTGGCGCTCAACGCCCAGCAGGTCACCGGCGTTTCGGCCGCGCGCGAGCTGCCGGTGGTGTGGGGCGTGGCCAAGGGCTCGCTCGTCAACAAGGCCATTCTCGTGCCGGCGGCGCTGGCCATCAGCGCCTTTGCGCCCTGGGCCGTCACGCCGCTGCTGATGGTGGGCGGCGCCTTCCTGTGCTTCGAGGGCTTTGAAAAGGTGGCCCACAAGCTGCTGCACAGCGCGGAAGAAGATCAGGCCCACGCCGCCGAACTGCAGGCCGCCCTGGCCGACCCCCAGATCGACCTGGTCGCGCTGGAGCGCGACAAGATCAAGGGTGCCGTGCGCACCGACTTCATCCTCTCGGCCGAGATCATCGCCATCACCCTGGGCGCCGTCGCCGGCCAGGACATCTGGACCCAGCTGGCCGTGCTGGTCGGCATGTCCCTCCTCATGACCGTCGGCGTCTACGGCCTGGTGGCCGGCATCGTCAAGCTCGACGACCTGGGCCTGTACCTGAGCCAGCGCGCCAGCGCCGCCGCTCAAGGCCTCGGCCGCGGCATCCTGGCGCTGGCGCCGTGGCTGATGAAGTTCCTCTCCGTCGCCGGCACCGCCGCGATGTTCCTGGTCGGCGGCGGCATCATCGCCCACGGTGTACCCTGGCTGCACCACCTGCTCCAGGGCTGGACCGAGGGGATGTCGGGTTTCGCGGCGGGCACCGTGGGGATGCTGTTCAACGCCGTGGTGGGTGTCGCCACAGGCGGTGTGGTGGTGGGGGCGGTGATGCTTTTTCAGCGGCTACGCAGAGGCGAGCGGTCTTGAGGCCGCTCAATGGGGCTCGGGCGTCATAGGACGGCGTTTTTTACGCCGTGTCGGCCAGGTACATGACCTTGGCAGTCACTTTCAGGTTAACTTGCGGGCTGCCAGTGGTTTATGACCCGCCCAGCTTGTGGCGATTTTGGCAGCCCAGCCTCGAAGGACTTCAGCCATGCGCAGATTTGCCGTCCTCTTGTTGGCCCTGCTGATCAGCGGCTGCGGCACCTCGTCGCCGTGGCTGACCGGGGCGGGTGACATGTCCTGTCCAGCGCCGGCCGAATGGCCAGCGGTCCTTTACGCCGGCCCGTACTATGGTGTCGAGAACCTGGTGCCGCCTTCGGCTTTCGCCCACGACATGGCGTGCGCGCAAGCCGCGCAGGCGCGCCTGGCTCCCGAGGGCTACCTCACTGTCTTCGGCAGCTCGCGGATCGGCGAGAGCAGCCCGGCCTGCGTCGCGGCCGACACGAGCTGTGATGCCGAGGCTCGGCAGGCCAACGATGTGGTGTACGCCCAGGTCAGGCGCTTCGCGGCGCTGTGGACGGCTCGCCATGGCCGCCGCTACCCCATCATGACCGGCGGCGGCCCGGGGTTGATGCTGGCCGCCAACCAGGGCGCCAGCGATGCGGGGGGCCTCAGCGTCGCTTACACCACCTACTACGATCGCCTGGCCACGGGCAATGATCTCGACCGGCCGATGGGGGCGGATGTGGCCAAGGCATTGAACGTCCATGTCAGTCACGGCCTGGTGTTTTCCAGCGTGGTGACCCGCGAAGCGGCCATGATCTTGCACTCCGCGGCGATGGTGATCGCGCCCGGGGGTACCGGCACCGAGTGGGAGACCTTTCAGGTTGTCGAAACCCTCAAGAGCCGGCAGCTGCGCCCTGTGCCGGTATACCTGTTGGGTGACCGGGAACGGCATTGGAAGTCGCTGACCGAACGGCTGGACGACATGGTCCGACGCCAGGTGATCCGCGCCGACGAGGTCGCCTTCATCCGCTTTGCCGATACACCCGAGCGGTTGATGCGGGGGCTGGAGCAGGATTTGAACCTGCATTGAGTACCCGGCGCCTTGACCGCCGAAGGCTGAGATTTTTGAAAGAAACACGCTGATGCCGGCATAAAATAAGCCTGTGCAGCTATTAAAAATGAAGTTATCAAGAACCCTGGGAGGCGTTGGCGAGGCTTATCGCATGGCTTAAAAGCCGAAGCGGGGCGGCTGTGGCGGATTCAGGGTGCGCGTCACCTGGGTACAAGCACAGACAGAGCTGCCCAGAGAACTCAGGAGGGTGGCACTGACTTGTCGTCATGGCATCCGCTCACACACAAACTCCACCAGCGCCCTGACCCGTACCGACACCCGGTGCGCCTCGGGGTAGACGGCGTAGATGTCCGCCTCGGGGCTGCGGTGGTCTTGCAGCAGTTGCACCAACTCGCCGCTTTGCAGGTACGGCGCCACGTCCCAGGCGGCGCGCAGCAGGATGCCGTGACCATCAAGCGCCCATTGCACGGCGGCGGTGCCGTCGTTGGTGGTCAGATGGCCGCGAATTTTGAGGGACTCGGTGCGGCTGGCGTCTTCTGCGGTGCCACCGCGCATCTCGCGCACGGGCGTAAACCGCCACTGCCCGTACGCATCGTCGCCCTGGCGCAGCACGATGCAGGCGTGGCGCAGCAGCTCGCGTGGCGTTTGCGGCGCTCCGGCGCGTTGGATGTAGGCGGGTGAGGCGACCAGCACGCGCTGGTTGCGGGCGATGAAGCGGGCGATGCCACGCGAATCGGGTGGCTGGCCAAAGCGAAAGCACAGGTCGTAGACGTTGTCGGCCAGCGGTGGCGGATCGACGGTGAGCTGCAGCTGCACATCCACCTTGGGGTAACGCTGCACAAAGGCCGAGATCAAGGGCCCGATGTGCCGCCTTCCAAAGCCCAGCGTGGCGTTGACGCGCAGCAGGCCGTGCGGCTCGCCTTGCAGGTCGGTCAGTTGCTGCTCCATGGCCTTCAGATCGGCCAGGATGCGGCGGGCGTGCTCCAGATACACCTCGCCCTCGGGTGTGAGGCCCATGCGCCGCGTGGTGCGGGTGATGAGCAAGGTGCCCAGGCGCGCCTCGATCTGGGCCAGGCGCTTGCTGACGGCAGCCGTCGTCAGGCCCAGCTCACGCGCCGCGGCGGTCAAGCTGCCGCAGTGCACCAGCGTGGAGAAAAAGCCCAGGTCGGCGGGCAGGATGGTGGCATCACTCATGGGCACCTTCGAACCGTTCAATTATTGAATTTTAGTTAATAAAACATTTCTATATGGCGTGGTTATTAATTGTGATGGCGACCTACATTGCCACCAAGCCGCACGCACCGCATGTGCGGTATCTACCTCAAAACCAGGAGACTCGCCGCATGACCCACCGCCGCTTTCTGTCGATGACCTCGGTTTGCATCGCCACAGCGATGACGCTGGCCGCCGCCGCCGCGCAGGCGCAGAACTGGCCCACCAAGCCGGTGAGCATTGTGGTGCCGTTTCCGGCTGGCGGCACCACCGATGTGCTGGCACGCGCCATTGCCACCAAGCTGTCGCCCGCCATCGGCCAGCCGGTGGTGGTTGAGAACAAGCCGGGCGCCGGCGCCACGCTGGGTGCGGCCATTGTGGCCAAAGTCAATGACGGCGGCCACACGCTGCTGATGGGCGCGGTGCACCACACGGTGGCCACCAACGTCTACAAAAACCTGAGCTACAACTTTGAAAAAGACTTTGCGCCCATCACCACCGTGGCGATGGTGCCCAACGTGATGGTGGTGTCGGCCAAGGCGCCGTACGCCTCGGTCAATGACCTGGTGGCCGCCGCCAAGGCCAAGCCGGGCAAGATGTCCTACGGCTCCAACGGCAATGGCACGGCGCAGCACATGATTGGCACGCAGTTCCAGCTGGAGACCGGCACCGAGCTGCTGCACGTGCCCTACAAAGGCAGCGCGCCGCTCACCACCGATTTGCTGGGCGGGCAGGTGGACATGTCGTTTGACACCATCACGCCGGTGCTGCCTTTCATCAAGGAAGGGCGCCTGAAGCCCCTGGCCGTGACCACCGCCACCCGCTCGCCCACGCTGCCCAACGTGCCCACGCTGAAGGAGCAGGGCGTGAACGTGGACATTGGCACCTGGTTCGGCCTGCTGGTGCCGGCCAAAACACCCAAAGACGTGGTGACGCGCCTGAACACCGAAGTGGTGAAAATTTTGCGCAGCCCGGACTTCGTCAAGCAGATGCACGACATCGGTGCCGAGCCGGTGGGCAACACGCCTGAAGAGATGGCGCGTCAGATCAGCGCCGAGACCGAGAAATTCGCCGCGCTGATCAAGGCCGGCCGGATCGCGCTGGACTGATCGCCATGAACACCACCACCGCCCCCACCCTGGACCGCGATACCGCCGTCCAACGCCTGACCGACGTCATGGCGCGTTTCACCGCCTATATCGGCAAGCGCTTGCCGACCGACGTGACGCAAAAACTGGGCGAGTTGCGCGAAAAGGAAGTCAATTTTCTGGCCAAGCAGGTGTATGAATCCATGCGCCAGAACCAGGAGGCTGCCGACAAGCTGGACCGCCCCAGCTGCCAGGACACAGGCGTGATTCAGTACTTTTTGACGGCCGGCGCGCGCTTTCCGCTGTTGGGCGAGCTGGAAGGCATTCTCGAAGGTGCCACCGAAGGCGCCACGCGTGACGGCCCGTTGCGCCACAACGCGGTGGAAACCTTTGTCGAGAAGAACACCGGCACCAACACCGGCACCAAAATTCCCTGGCTGGACTGGGAGATCGTGCCCGACAGCGACAGCGTGACCATTGACGTCTACATGGCCGGCGGCGGCTGCACGCTGCCCGGCGCGGCCAAGGTGCTGATGCCGGGACAGGGTTACGAGGGCGTGGCCGAGTTTGTGTTTGACGTCATCACCTCGCGCGGCGTCAACGCCTGTCCGCCGCTGCTGGTGGGGGTGGGCGTTTCCACCTCGGCCGAGACGGCGGCGCGCCTGTCCAAGAAGGCCATCCTGCGCCCGGTCACCTCCAGCAACCCCAACGAGAACGCGGCGTTGATGGAAGGTTTGTTGAAGGACGGCCTGAACGAGCTGGGCCTGGGTCCGCAGGGCCTGACCGGCAACGCCAGCGTGATGGGCGTCAACATCGAAGCCTCGGCGCGCCACCCATCCACCATTGGCGTGGCCGTGTCCACCGGCTGCTGGGCGCACCGGCGTGGCCGCATCAAGGTCAATGCCGACCTGAGCTTTGAAGTCATCTCGCACCAAGGATTTCAGCCGTGAAGAAAATTCTGCAAACCCCCATCAAGGACGAAGACCTGGAGTCGCTGAACGTGGGCGACGTGGTCTACCTGACCGGGACGCTGGTTACCTGTCGCGACGTGGCGCACCGCCGCCTGATCGAGCTGGGCCGCGAGCTGCCCGTGAACCTGGAGGGCGGCGCCATCTTCCACGCCGGCCCCATCGTGCGGCAAAAGGCCGACGGCGAGTACGAGATGGTCTCCATCGGCCCCACCACCAGCATGCGGATGGAGAAGTTCGAGAAGGAGTTCATCAAGCAGACCGGCGTGAAGCTGATCGTGGGCAAGGGCGGTATGGGCCCCGAGACGCAGGAAGGTTGCCGCGAGAACAAGGCCGTGCACGCCATCTTCCCCGGCGGCTGCGCCGTGCTGGCGGCCACGCAGGTCGAAAAGATCGAAGGCGCCGAGTGGGCGGACTTGGGGATGCCCGAAACCCTGTGGATCAACCGCGTGCGCGAGTTCGGCCCACTCATCATTTCCATCGACACCCAAGGCCGCAACCTGATTGAGGAAAACAAGAAAGTCTTCAACGAGAAGAAAAAGCCGATTCTGGAACGCATCAATCAGCAGGTGCGGTTCATCAAGTAGAGCCCGCGCACGCGTCCACTCTCAACTGTCGCCCAACTCTCGCGCCACCACCTCGCGCAGCCAGACATTGCCGGCGTCCTCGTGAAAGCGCCGGTGCCAGTGCATGCGGATCGTGCTTCGCGGCAGGGCGAAGGGCAGTTCCAGTAGGGCAAACCGATGCGCCTGGGCGAAAGCCGTGGCCAACTGGCCGGGGACAACGGCCAGAAAATCCGCCGCCTCCAGCAGCGGCGGCAGCATCAGGTACGAGGGCAGCTCCAGCGCGTCGCGCCGCACCAGGCCGGCGCGCGTCAAGGCTTCGTCCACGCGGTCCTGGATGCCTGAGGTCATGCGCACCACCAGTTGCGGCGCCTCGGCAAAGGCACGCACCGTGAGGCGCTGCGCCGCCAGCGGATGCCCCTGGCGTACCAGACCGACGTAGTGGCGCTCGAACAGCCGACGCTGGAACAAGGTGGCCGGCAGGTCGGGGTAGCTGCCGATGGCCAGGTCGGTGCGGCCTTCGGCCAGATCGGTAGCGATGTCGGCGCCGGTCAGGGGCTTGAGCGTCAGCGCCACGCCGGGCGCCTCGGCCCGCACGGCGCGCACGATGCGCGGCAGCAGCACGTAGGAGCCCACGTCCGACAGCAGCACGCGAAAGCTGCGCTGGGCCGTGGTGGCGTCAAAGGCACTGCTTTGCAGAATGCGCTCGCGCACCTGATCGACGATGGACGCCACCGCTTCGGCCAGTGCCGCCGCGCGCGGCGTGGGCGCCAGGCCGCGGCCAGTGCGCACAAACAGCTCGTCGCCCAGCAGGCGCCGCAGCCGCGCCAGGGCCGAGCTGAGCGCCGACTGGCTCATGTCCAGCTCACGCGCGGCCAGCGTGGCGCTGCGGTGGCGCAGCAGGGCGTCCAGCACGGGGATCAGGTTCAGGTCGATCGATCTGATATCCATGACGGAGATATTAGTCTTTAAGTGAATGCCGTAGACGCGAAATCGACAGCCACGTAGATTTCATTGCCAGTGGCCGCGCTGTCAGGCTTGGCCCACCAACCAAAACCCGAAGGAGACCGCATGGGCAAGACAAGATGGACACACGTGGTGCGCGTGATGGCGCTGGGCGCGCTGGTCGCGACGGCGCAGGCGCAGACCGGATCCAGCGCACCGCTGACCCTGGTGGTGCCTTCGCAGGCGGGCAGCGCGCCCGACATCGTGGCGCGCCTGCTGGCCGATGAGCTGGGGCCGCGCCTGGGCCAGACGGTGGTGGTGGACAACCGCCCTGGCGCCGGTGGCATCGTGGCCACCATGGCCGCCAAGACGGCGGCGCACCCGGCCAACACGCTGCTGCTGGCTCAAGCAGCGGTGGTCACGCTCACGCCGCTGCTGTACCGCGCGGCCAAGTACGACATGCAGCAGGATTTTGAAACCGTGGCCGTGGTGGCCGACACGCCCATGTTGTTTGTCGCCAACCCGAAAGCCGGCTTCAAGACCCTGGCCGACCTGCTGGCCAAAGCCAAGGCGTCGCCGGACGACATCACCCTGGGCAGCCCCTCACGCGGATCGGTGCCGCATCTGGCGGGCGAGCTGCTGGAGCAGGCCGCCGGTGTGCAACTGCGCAACGTGCCCATGGGCTCCAGCGGGCAGGCCATCCAGTCGGTGATGGGTGGCGACACCCAGGTGTCGGTGGACGGCATCGCGCCGCTGCTACCCCTGGTCAAGGCCGGTCGCCTGGTGCCGCTGGGGGTGACCTCATCGCGCGTGCTGCCAGGGTTGGAAGGTCTGCCACTGGCCAAGGACGCGGTGCCTGGGCTGAACATCTCAGGCTGGTTCATGCTGTTCGCCGGCAAGGGCACGCCCGCCGTGCGCGTGCAAAAGCTGAACGATGCCGTCAATGCCGCGCTGCAGTCACCCGCACTGGTACAGCGCCTGCGCACCGCCGCCACCTACCCGGTGGGCGGCAGCGTGGCCGAGGCGCGCCAGTTTCTGGCGCAAGAGCAAAAGCTGTGGGCCCAGGCCGTGCAGCGCGCCGGCTTGAAGGCCGAATGAGCGGGGAGGGCCAACCATGAACACCACACCCCTGCGCATCGACACCCACCAGCACATCGTGCCACCGGTCTACGCCGCGTGGCTGGCAGAGCGCGGCCTGAGCGCCGGTGGCCGCGCCATCCCCGACTGGAGCGAAGCCAGCGCCCTGGACCTGATGAACCGCGCCGGCATTGGCAGCGCCGTGCTGTCGGTCTCGACCCCCGGCGTGCACCTGGGCGACGATGCCCAGGCGCGCGAGATGGCGCGCGCCGTCAACGAGTTTTCAGCCGGCGTGGCCCAGCGCCACCCCGAGCGCCTGGGCTACTTCGCCACGCTCACGCTGCCGGATGTGCAGGGCGCCATCGCCGAGGCGCGCCACGCCTTCGACCAGTTGGGCGCCGACGGCGTGGTGCTGCTGGCCAACGTGGGCGGGCGCTACCTGGGCGACCCTGAATGGGAACCGCTGATGGCCGAGCTGAACACGCGCAGCGCGGTGGTCTTTGTTCACCCCAGCGCGTTGCCGGCGGCACCGGTGCCGGGCATCGCCCCCTTTGTCGCCGATTTTCTGCTGGACACCACGCGTGCGGCGATCAATCTGGCGCGGGGGGGCACGTTCGAGCGCTACCCCCAGCTGCGCATCATCCTCTCGCATGCGGGCGGCTTTGTGCCGTTTGCCGCCGAGCGCATGGCACGCGCCTGCTCGGACAGCGGTGAGGACACAGCCCAGGGCCTGGCGCGCCTGAAGCGCTTTCACTACGACCTGGCGCTGTCCAGCAGCCCCTACGCGCTGCCCTCGCTGCTGGCCTTTGCCGACCCCACGCGTATTCTGTACGGCAGCGATTGGCCGTTTGCACCCGCCGCGCGTTCGCTGCACTTTGCGCGGCTGCTGGACGAGTACCCGCTGACGCCCGAGCAGCGCCACGCCATCCACCGCGGCAACGCCGAGGTGCTGGTGCCCAGATGGCGTAAGGGTTGATGTGCTATAAAAAACATAGCGCACCAGATAATTCCGACGCCGACCTCTGGCCTAAATCTCAAAAAATGTCCGCGCCAAGGCGGCGGCGATCTATGATGCCTCCTCCATTTTTCACCCCCCTGAGGAGCATGCCGTGGCCCGTGAAGTCGTCCGTTCCACCGACGTGGTGATTGAGTTTGATGGCGAGCGCTGCATTCACGCGCGCAACTGCGTGCTGTCGCGGCCCGATGTGTTCGTGCCCAATGTTCAGGGCGAGTGGATTCATCCCGAGCGGGCCAGTGCCGATCAGGTGCTGGAGCTGGCCCACAACTGCCCCTCTGGCGCCATCCAGTGCCAGAAGCCAGACGGCAGCCCGCTGGAGGCACCGCCCGAGGTCAACACCGTGCGTGTGCGCGAGAACGGCCCGCTGGCCTTTCACGCCCCGTTGACGGTTGGTCTGGAGGCGGTCGGCCTGCGTGCCACCCTGTGTCGTTGCGGGGCGTCCAAGCGCAAACCGTACTGCGATGGCAGTCACGCCGAAATCGGCTTCACTGCCAGCGGCGAACCGACACCGTTGGTCTCAGAGACGCTGGCGGCGCGCGACGGCCCGGTGACGGTGGAGCCGGTGTTGAACGGCCCGTTGCACGTGAGCGGCAATCTGGAAGTGGTCAGCGGCACCGGCCGCACCGTCAACCGAGTCACAGACACCTGGCTGTGCCGATGCGGCCACTCACAGAACAAACCGTACTGCGACGGCAGCCACGTCAAGGTGGGGTTCAAGGCCGGCGTGTAGCGGCGTAAGTCGGGCGGGGGGTGACCCGTGCTCCCGCTGGCTCAACGGGATTCTTCGATCATTCGGCCATGGGCGGGCTGAATGGGGCGGGCGTTGGCGTTGAAGAGACGACGGAAGGCCTTGATCTGCTCCGCACCCAGGCGCACGGGTTGTTTCAGCACCATCCACTGGACATTTTCCGAGCAGGGTGGGGTGGTCAGTGAGCCGGCAAAGCGGTAATAGCCCAGATCGGAGGGCAGCAAGGCGGCCAGATTCAGACTGAGGCCTTCGACGGTAACCGTCTCCCTGGGGCGCGGCAGGTGCTCGAAGATGGGGGCGTAGTGCGCGTTGCGCGTGCCGGGCTGGAGCATCACGCCCACCACGCCCAGTTTGCCCTCGGTGTCCTTGTGCACGAAGTGCACCACCATCGCGGCGTGTTTTCCGTGGATCTGCTCTTCACTGGGGGTGTGGAAATGGAACTGCAGCAGTGCGTAGGTCTTGTCGCCCACCCGCAAGGTTTGGCCCGGCGGCAGGTTTACCTGGATGGTGTGGCCGTTGTTGACCAGCGTCGGCGCGGCTTCCGAATAGCCGAACTGCAGGGCGGGCAAATCGGCCTTGACCGCGGCCTGGATGTTGATCGGGCTTTGCGCACGACCTTTTGCGCAGGTCTCGAAGCCTGGCTCCAACGTGGCCCAATGCGCTGGCCCGCTGTGTTGGCCCTGGTAAGTCCAGTGGGGGTCGCCGCCCGCGGCCTGTACCGCGGTGACGAGGCTGGAGAGGGCCAGCAGTGCCGTGAGGCCAAGGGTGCTTTTCATCAGGGGGCTCCGCTTCGAAGGTCGAGGGGGAAAAATCCAAGTGACGATTCTGCCCCCGAACACGGCCGAGTGGCGCTATTGCGCCTCCAGCACCTCCTGCAATTCCTGCTCGATGTCCAACTGCGTCGGACCGTGCTGCAGCTGGGCGCCCTGCAGCAAGAAGCTGTCTTCCACCCGCTCGCCCAGGGTGGCGATCTTGGCCATGTCGACCGCGATCTGGTGCTCGGCCAGCACGCGGGCGATGCTGTAGAGCAGGCCGACACGGTCGTTGGCGGTGACGGTGAGCAGCCAGCGCTGGGCCTTGTCGTCCGGGCGCAGGTCGATGCGTGGGGCGATCGGAAAGCTCTTGACTCGGCGCGAGACGCGGCCCAGGCGCGGTGCCGGCAGGGGCGCGGGGTTGTCGATGGCCTTGGGCATGTCGGCCTCGACCATGCTCACGAACTCGCGGTAGTGCTCCGCGTCCAGGGCGCTGATGAGCTGGAAGGTGTCCAGCGCGTGGCCGTCGCGGGTGGTGTGGATCTTGGCGTCCAGCACCGAGAAGCCGGCGCGGTCGAAGTAGCCGCACATGCGCGCGAACAGATCCGGCCGGTCGCTGGCGTACACCACCACCTGCAGGCCCGGACCGTAGGGCGAGATGCGCGCGCGCACCAGGGTCAGCGGCGCGGCGGATGCGGGCGCGCCAGGCTTGCGCACGTGGCGCGAGAGCATGCGTGCGTGCCAGGCGATCTCGTCGGCGTCGTGGCGCATGAAGTAGCTCACGTCCAGCGTGTCCCACAGCGCCCGGTGCGCCTCATGCGGCTCGGAGGCGCGCGCCAGCTGCACCAAGGCCTCGCGCTTGCGCGACTCGATCAGCGCGCCAGGGTCGGGCGCCCGACCGCCGAGCGCGCGCACGGTGAGTTTGTACAGGTCTTCCAGCAGCTTGCCCTTCCAGGCGTTCCAGACCTTCGGGCTGGTGCCGCGCACGTCGGCCACGGTGAGCAGGTACAGCGCCGTCAGGTTGCGCTCGTTGCCGACGCGTCGGGCAAAGGTCTGGATCACCTCGGGGTCGCTCAGGTCTTCCTTTTGCGCCACGCGGCTCATGGTCAGGTGCTCGCGCACCAGAAACTCGATCAGCCGGGCGTCTTGACGGGCGATGCCATGCTGCTGGCAGAAGCGGTGCGCCTCGCGCGCGCCCAGCTCCGAATGGTCGCCGCCGCGGCCCTTGGCGATGTCGTGGAACAGCGCGGCGGTGTACAGGATCCAGGGCTTGTCCCAGCCGGCCGCCAGCTGCGAGCAGAAGGGGTATTCGTGCGCGTGCTCGGCCATGAAAAAGCGCCGCATGTTGCGCAGCACCATCAGGATGTGCTGGTCCACGGTGTAGACGTGGAACAGGTCGTGCTGCATCTGCCCGACGATGCGGCGGAACACCCACAGGTAGCGCCCCAGCACCGAGGTGTGGTTCATCAGCCGGAAGGCGTGCGTCAGGCCCTGCGGCTGCTGCAGGATGGCCAGAAAGGTCTTGTGGTTGGCTGGATCGACCCGGAACGCGTGGTCCATCACGTGGCGCGCGTTGTACAGCGCGCGCAGGGTGCGCATCGACAAGCCCTTCAGGCCCGGCGTGCGCGCGTACAGCAAGAAGGTTTCCAGGATGGCCGGGGGCTCGCGCTCGTACAGATCGTCGCTGGCGATCTCGATCAGGCCCCCCAGGTCGAGAAAGCGCTCGTTGATGCGCCGTGGCGCCGGCGCCGGCTCGCCGCGCTTGGCGCGCAGGCGTTCCTCGATGCCCTGCAGCAGCACCTGGTTGAGCTGCATCACCGCCTTGGCCGCCCAGTAGTAGCGGCGCATCAGGATTTCGCTGGCGCGCAGCGCCACGCGCCCTTCCGGCGTGAGGCGGTGCTTGAAGCCGAAGGAGTCGGCCACGGCGTTCTGCAGATCGAACACCAGCCGGTCCTCGCGCCGCCCGGCGATCAGGTGCAGTCGGGTGCGTACCGCCGCCAGCAGCGATTCGTTGTAGCGCAGTTGGCGCATCTCGTGGGCGCTCAGCAGGTCGGCCTGGCGCAGGTCTTCCCAGCGCTTGCCGATGCCGGCCGCGCGCGCCGTCCACAACACCATCTGCAGATCGCGCAGGCCGCCCGGCGACTCCTTGCAATTGGGCTCCAGCGCATAGGGCGTGTCCTCGTACTTGGCGTGGCGCTGGCGCATCTCCAGGCGCTTGGCGTTGAAGAACTCCAGCGGGTCCAGCTCGGCCACGAAGCGCTGGTGAAAGTCGCGAAACAGGGCGCGGCTGCCAGTGATCAGGCGCGCTTCCAGCAGCGCCGTCTGCACCGTGATGTCGTCGCGCGCCACGCTCAGGCATTCCTGCGCCGTGCGCACGCTGGAACCGATCTCCAGCCCGGCGTCCCAGCAACTGGCGATGAACTGCTCGATGCCCTGGCGCAGCTTTTCGTCCCGCCGCGGGTCGGCGCCGGCCGGCAGCAGCACCAGCACGTCCACGTCGGAATGGGGGTACAGCTCTGCGCGGCCATAACCGCCCACGGCGGCCAGCGCCGTGTGCTTGTCGAAACCGGCCTGGCGCCACAAGGTGATCAGGGTTTCGTCGGCCAGCTTGGACAGCCGCGTCAGCCCGGCGCGCGCGCCGCGCAGCGCCGAGCCGCTGTGGCGCAGGGCGTCCAGCAGCGCGGCCTTTTTTTGTCGGTAAGGGTTGACCAGGGCCGGCAGGGGGGCGGCAAGGGCGGTGGTGTCGGGCATGGGCGAGGGCCGGGTCAGGCCGTGGCCTGCGCCATGCCCTTGACGAAATCGGGCGTGGCCGGGCTGCCGGCCGACAAGGTCAGCACCTCGTAGCCGCTGGGCGTGACCAGCACCGTGTGCTCCCATTGGGCCGACAACGAACGGTCCTTGGTGACGATGGTCCAGCCGTCGTTCATCTCCTTGATGTCGCGCCGGCCGACGTTGACCATGGGCTCGATGGTGAAGGTCATGCCCGGCACCAGCTCCTCGCCCGTGCCGGGGCGGCCGTAGTGCAGCACCTGCGGGTCTTCGTGGAACTTCTGGCCGATGCCGTGGCCGCAGAATTCGCGCACCACCGACAGACCATGCCCCTCGACGAACTTCTGGATGGCGTGGCCGATGTCGCCCAGCCGGGCGCCGGGCCTGACCTGGTCGATGCCCAGCCACATGGCGTCGAAGGTCAGGGCGCACAGGCGGTGCGCGGCGATCGACACCTCGCCGATCTCGAACATGCGGCTGTTGTCGCCGTACCAGCCATCGGCGGTGATGACGGTGACGTCGACGTTGACGATGTCGCCTTTTTTCAGCGGCTTGTCGTTGGGGATGCCGTGGCACACCACCTGATTGACCGAGGTGCAGACATGGCCGGGGTAGGGCGGGTAGCCCGGCGGCTGGTAGCCCACGGTAGCCGAGCGCGTGCCCTGGCGGGCCATGGCCTCGGCGCTCAGGCGGTCGATGTCCAGTGTGGTGATGCCCGGCACGATGTGCGGGGTGATCTGGTCCAGCACTTCCGAGGCCAGGCGGCAGGCCTCGCGCATGCCGGCGATGCCAGCGGCGTCCTTGATGGTGATGCTCATGGTCAAATTATCCCATCGCACCCCGCCGTTTGCTGGCCGCGGGCGCCGATCGGCCCGCCGCTGGCGTGGCCTTGGGGCGTGGCAGATAAAATCCGAGTCTTGGCGTGTGCCCGCCCCAGTCAGCGGCGGTCTGTCAACTCAACCCCAGCGCCTGCACGGCGCACTTTCCAGGCCACTCAGCCCCCAGCCCGTGACCCAGCATATCCAGTTCTTCGACGGCGGCAACGCCCTCAGCGACTTTCGCGCCCGCCAGCTTTTGCCCCGTCTTCAGACCGTTGAGCCGGTGGTCAACGCCGTCGCCGCGCGCTACGTGCACCTGGCCAGCTTTGACGCCCCGCCCAGCGGCGACACGCTGGCGCACCTGACTGCGCTGTTGACCTACGGCGAGCCCTACGCCGGCCCCACCGAGGGCGATCTGGTGGTGGCCGCGCCGCGCCTGGGCACCGTCTCGCCCTGGGCCAGCAAGGCCACCGACATCGCCCGCAATTGCGGCATCGCCCTGCACCGGGTGGAGCGCATCGTCGAGTACCGCGTCGGCCTGAAGTCGCGTCTGCTGGGGCGCGCCCAGCTCAGCGCCGAGGCGCGTACCGCCATCGCCGCGCTGCTGCACGACCGCATGACGGAAAGCGTGCTGGCCGACCGCGACGCCGCGCGCACCCTGTTCACCGAGCTGCGTCCCGAGCCGTTAGCGCACGTCGACGTGCTGGGCGGGGGCCGTGCCGCGCTGCTGCGCGCCAACACCGACTGGGGCCTGGCCCTGGCCGACGACGAGATCGACTACCTGGTGGCCGGCTTCACCCAGCTGGGCCGCAACCCGACCGACGTCGAGCTGATGATGTTCGCCCAGGCCAACAGCGAGCACTGCCGCCACAAGATCTTCAACGCCGACTGGCGTGTGGACGGCGTGGCGCAGGACAAAAGCCTGTTCGGCATGATCCGCCACACCGAGCAGACCAGCCCCCAGCACACGGTGGTGGCGTACAGCGACAACGCGGCGGTGATGGAGGGGGGCACGGTCGAGTATTTTTCAGCAAAATCTGCCATAGGCCGGCGCGAACAAAGCGTGCCTAGCTATGAATTCGAGAGCGCTTTGCGCCACGTGCTGATGAAGGTGGAAACCCACAACCACCCCACGGCCATCAGCCCGTTTCCGGGCGCCAGCACCGGCGCGGGCGGTGAGATCCGCGACGAGGGCGCCACCGGCCGCGGCTCGCGCCCCAAGGCGGGCCTGACGGGTTTCACCGTCAGCCAGCTGTGGGACAGCCCGAACGGCCGCCCCAGCCACATGGCCAGCGCGCTGCAGATCATGACCGAGGGGCCGCTGGGCGGCGCCGCGTTCAACAACGAGTTTGGCCGGCCCAACCTGCTGGGCTATTTCCGCGAATACGAGTTACCGGTGGGCGAGGGTGACAGCGCCGTGCTGCGCGGCTACCACAAGCCGATCATGATCGCCGGCGGCCTGGGCCACATCGACGCGCGCCTCACCAGCAAGATCGAGTTCCCCGCCGGTAGCCTGCTGATCCAGCTCGGCGGCCCCGGCATGCGCATCGGCATGGGCGGCGGCGCGGCCTCATCGCTGGCCAGCGGCACCAATGCCGCGCACCTGGACTTTGACTCGGTGCAGCGCGGCAACCCCGAGATCCAGCGCCGCGCGCAAGAGGTCATCACCCAGTGCCAGGCGCTGGGTGAGGCCAACCCCATCCTGGCGATCCACGACGTGGGGGCGGGCGGTCTGTCCAACGCCTTCCCGGAGCTGACCCACGACGCCGGCCGCGGCGCCCGGTTCGATTTGCGCGCCGTGCCGCTGGAGGAATCCGGCCTGGCGCCCAAGGAAATCTGGTCGAACGAGAGCCAGGAGCGCTACGTGATGGCCATCGCGCCCGAGTCGCTGCCCCTGTTCGAGCAGCTTTGCGCGCGCGAACGCTGTCCCTTTGCCGTGGTCGGCCAGGCTACCGAGGAGCGCATGCTGATCGTGACCGACAGCATGGCGCCGGACGTAGACCAGCCCGCGCGCAGCGACGGGCCGCCCCGAGCAAGCGCAGCCCCCTCGGGGGGCAGCGAAGACACGCCAGTGCGGAGCGTGGGGGCACCGGTTTACATGCCCATGGACGTGCTGCTCGGCAAGCCGCCCAAGATGCACCGCGACGTGAAGACCGTGGAGCGGCAGTTCACGCCCCTCAACCTGGACGGTCTGACCCTGCAGGATGCGGCCATCAAGGTGCTGAGCCACCCCACCGTGGCCAGCAAGCGTTTTTTGGTCACCATTGGCGACCGCACTGTGGGCGGCCTCACGCACCGCGACCAGATGGTCGGGCCATGGCAGGTGCCGGTGGCCGACTGCGCCGTCACCCTGGCCGATTTTTCCGGTTTTGCGGGTGAAGCCATGGCCATGGGCGAGCGCACGCCGTTGGCCGCGCTGGACGCGCCCGCGTCGGGCCGCATGGCGGTGGCCGAAAGCATCACCAACCTGCTGGCCGCGCCCATCGAGCTGCCGCGCGTCAAGCTCAGCGCCAACTGGATGGCCGCCTGCGGCGAGGCGGGTGAGGACGCCGCCCTGTACGCCACCGTGCAGGCCGTCGGCATGGAGCTGTGCCCGGCCCTGGGCGTCGGTATCCCGGTCGGCAAGGACAGCCTGAGCATGCGCACCCAGTGGACAGGCGAGGACGGGCAGGCGCGCAAGGTCGTCAGCCCGGTCAGCCTGATCGTCACCGCTTTCGCGGCCCTGGGTGATGTGCGCGGCACGCTCACCCCCCAGCTGGATCGCGACGAAGCCGACACCACCCTGGTCCTGGTCGATCTGGGCCGCGGCCGCCACCGCCTGGCCGGCAGCGTGCTGGCGCAGAGCCTGGGCCAGAGCGGCTGCCCGCGCCAAGACGGCGTGCCCGATCTGGACGACCCGCAAGACCTGAAAGCCCTGGTGGCCGCCGTCAACCGGCTGCGCGCCGAAGGGCGCATCCTGGCCTACCACGACCGCAGCGACGGCGGCCTGCTGGCGGCGGTGGCCGAAATGGCCTTCGCCGGCCAGGTCGGCGTGGCGCTGAACATCGATCTGCTGGTGACCGAGGGCGACGGCATCAGCGACAGCCGCATGGAAACCGGCGACGCCAAGAACTGGGCGCAGCAAGTCGGCACGCGGCGCGACGAGCTGACCCTGAAAGCCCTGTTCGCCGAAGAGCTGGGTGTGGTGCTGCAGGTGCGCACCGCCGAACGCAACCAGGTGATGCAGACCCTGCGCGAGCATGGGCTGGCTTCCCACAGCCACTTCGTCGGCAAGACTCGCCCGTCCAGCAGCCCCATGGACTACGGCAAGGGCCAGCTCAGCGTCTGGCGCGATGCCAAGGAGATTTTTTCCGCCAGCCTGCACGATCTGCAGCAGGTCTGGGACAGCGTCAGCTGGAAAATCGCCCGCGAGCGCGACAACCCCGCCTGCGCCGACGCCGAGCACGCCGCGGCCGGCCAACCGGGCGACCCTGGCCTGAGCGTCTTGCTGTCCCCGGATTTACATAAAAATATGGACGAGGCCGGCGCCGGAACTTCCTCGTCAGCTATCAAAAATGTAGTTATCGGCGGCGCCCGCCCAAAGGTCGTCGTGCTGCGCGAGCAGGGCGTGAACTCGCACGTCGAGATGGCCTACGCCTTCACGGCGGCCGGTTTCGAGGCCCACGACGTGCACATGACCGACCTGCAAAGCGGCCGCGCGCGCCTGGCCGACTACGCCGGCCTGGTGGCGTGCGGCGGCTTCAGCTACGGCGACACCCTGGGCGCCGGCGTGGGCTGGGCGCGCTCCATCACCTTCAACGCGCCGCTGGCCGAGCAGTTCCAGGCCTTCTTTGCCCGGGGCGACACCTTCGGCCTGGGCGTGTGCAACGGCTGCCAGATGTTTGCCGAACTGGCCGACATCATCCCCGGCGCCGAGCACTGGCCGCGCTTCACCACCAACCAGAGCGAGCGTTTCGAGGCCCGCCTGTCCCTGGTCGAGGTGCTGGATTCACCCAGCCTGTTCTTTGCGGGCATGGCCGGCAGCCGCCTGCCCATCGCGGTGGCGCACGGCGAAGGTTTTGCCAACTTCTCGGCGCGGGGCGACGCGGCGGCGGTCATCGGCGCCATGCGCTACGTCGACCACCAGGGCGCGGCGACCGAGGCCTACCCCTTCAACCCGAACGGCAGCCCCGGTGGCCTGACGGCCGTGACCACCGCCGACGGCCGCTTTACCGCCCTGATGCCGCACCCCGAACGGGTGTTCCGCAACATCCAGATGAGCTGGAGCCCGCTGGACAAAAGCGCGCTGAGTCCCTGGATGCAAATCTGGCGCAACGCGCGCAAGTGGGTGGGGTGAAGCGCACAACCGCCGACGCCGGTGCGTTGGCGCGAAAGTCGCCCGAACTTCAGACCGCCTGAGATCGGCCGCGCAGAGGGCCAGCACTGCGACCCGGAAGTAGAGGAACGCAGTGAAATCGATGGATTCGTGCGCAGGGCAAGGCGCAAACCGCAGCCATAGCCATCGCTATGGCGAGGATTTGCAACGCCGCCATGCGTGCGAAGACACGATTTCATGTTTCGATACTTCGGGGTTGCAGTACTAGGTCCTGGCCGTCACCGCATCGCCGCCCACCCCGAGCGCGGCGTAGCGCGCCTTGATTTCGCTGCGCAGGGTGCGGCGCAGTTCGGCGGCCTTGAAGCGGCGGCGCTCTTCGGGGGTGCTGGGCTCCAGCGGCGGCACGGCCACGGTCTTGCGGTTTTCGTCCACGGCCACCATCGAAAAGAAGCAGCTGTTGACATGCCGCACGCTTTGCTCGCGAATGTCCTCGGCCAACACCTTGATGCCGATTTCCATCGAGCTGCGCCCGGTGTGGTTCACGCTGGCCAGAAAAGTGACCAGCTCGCCCACCACGATGGGCTGAAGAAACATCACCTGATCCACCGACAGCGTGACCACGTAGCGCCCGGCGTAGCGGCTGGCGCAGGCGTAGGCCACCTGGTCCAGCAGCTTGAGCAGGTGCCCGCCGTGCACGTTGCCCGAGAAATTGGCGGTGTCCGGCGTCATCAGCACCGTCATGCTCAGCTGGTGGCGGGGCAGATCCATGGGCGTCAGTCCTCGGTGGGCGGCTTGATCAGCAGCACCGGCACGGGCGAGTCCTCGACCAGGCGGCGCGAGACCGAGGCGCCTTCGATCATCCGGCGCAGCGGGCCGAGCGCACGCTCGCCCATCACCACCATGTCGCAGCGGTGGATTTCGATCAGCTCCAGCATGCCCTGGGCCGGATCGCCCGAGACGACGGCCGTCTCGAAGCTCACGCCGGCCTGGCGCAGCAGCTCGGCCGAGGGGGCCATCAGGTCGTCGGCGGCTTCCAGGGCGGCGTCCTCGATCAGCGCCGGGTCTTGCGCGGTGACGATTTCGTAGAAGCTGGCCGGCTCCTGCACATTGGCCAGCACGAAGCTGGCGCGCAGGCCCTCGCGCACCAGCTGCAGGGCGAAGCGGGTTTCATGCAGGGACAGCTCGGTGCCGTCGACGGGAAGCAGGATTTTCATGGGTCGGTTCTCGAATTGCTACAAAAATAAGAGCTTGACTGGATTTGTGGGTGCCGGCCAAAGCATATTCTGATTCAAAAGTTCGGGTTGAACTGGTTTCGGCCTGGCGGGCCAGAGCCGCGCGGCAGCACCAGCACGCGCCGCCCGGGGGCGCAGGGCTGCAGCAGATCCAGGTGCGGGCGAACCAGGGCGCGGAGGGACTGATCGGCAAAACCCGAGCGCCAGCCACAAACTGTCACCGGCGGTGAAGTTGGCCGCCAGCGGCACGTGGCGGCAAGTCGGTGCGTCCTGATGCCGATACACAGGTGGAATTGAGACATGTTTCTGACGCTTGGCCGGCGTCAATATTGCCTGGTCAGCTACTCTATCAGGAGCGTTCAACGTGACCGCGGTGCCTGTCCGCCGGCTTGCCCTTCGACCGATGGCTTGACCCCAGCCACGGCAGGCTTCAATCCGAAACCTGGGCCGGAACGGGCTCAGCGCGGTAAAAGCGCAGCGCCTGTTCAGCGGCCTCGCGCGCGCCGCGCTGCAGCACGCCGGGCTTGATCTTGCCGACCACGTGCATCTCGCAGGGCTTGCAGTCGAAGCGCAGGGTGAGCTTTTCCTTGCCATTGATGAGCTGCAGCGGCTCGGCACGCACCGTGCCCTGCACGCCGGTGACGCCCTTGGCCTGCTTGGGGCACGGGTTCAAGGAGAAGCGCACGCAGTGCTTGGTGATCATCAGGCTGACCTCGCCTTCCTCTTGCTGGCTTTCGTAGGCGGCGTCGATCACCTTCACGCCGTGGCGGGCGTAGAAGTCGCACGCGGCGTGGTTGAACACGTTGGCCAGGTAACTGAGCGTGTCTTCGGGGTAGGGCGTGGGCGGCTGCACCGGCACGGCGCGCGGCAGATTGAGCGCGATGTCGAGGGGGGTGAAGGCACTTGGTAATGCAGGCGGCAGGCCTGCGAGCAGTCGCCACGGTTGGCGCTGCGGCCAGTGTGGGCGTGGCTGATGCAGCTCTGGCCGCTGTAGGCCACGCACAGCGCGCCGTGGATGAAGAACTCGATGGTGCAGCGCCCAGGGTCCAGCGCCTCCCGGATGTCGGCGATCCGCGCCAGCGTCAGCTCGCGCGCCAACACGATCCGCGACAGGCCGGCGTCTTGCAGAAAGCGCGCTTTCTCGGGCGTGCGGATGTCGGTCTGCGTGCTGGCGTGCAGCTGGATGGGCGGCAGATCCAGTTGCAGCAGACCCATGTCCTGGATGATGAGCGCGTCGACGCCGGCCTCGTACATCCGCCAGGCCAGGCGGCGCGCCGGCTCCAGCTCGTCGTCGCGCGGGATGGTGTTGAGGGTGACGAAGATGCGGGCGTCGAAACGGTGCGCGTGGTGGGCCAGGCGCTCGATGTCGGCCACTGTGTTGCCGGCGCTGGCGCGCGCGCCAAAACCCGGGCCACCGATGTACACGGCGTCGGCGCCATGGTTCACGGCTTCGATGCCGATGTCGGCGTCGCGCGCGGGCGCGAGCAGTTCAAGGTGGTGGGGGGGCGTTGGCCATGGGGGCGATTGTCCGGGCTGGGCTAGGATCGCCGCCTGCCACCCGATCCTCGAATCCCGCCTCCATGCCTGTAGCCGCCAACGCCCCGACCCGCTTCGACCGCGTCGACGCCTTGCGTGGGCTGGCGATGGTGTGGATGACGGCCTACCACCTGTGCTTCGATCTGAACCACTTCGGGTTGACGAGGCCGCAGGACTTCTATGTCGACCCATTCTGGACCTGGCAGCGCACGGGCATTGTCGGCCTGTTCCTGCTGTGCGCCGGCATGGGCCAGGCGCTGGCCGCGCGGCAAGGGCAGGCCTGGCCGCGTTTTGCGCGCCGCTGGGCCCAGGTGCTGGGCTGCGCCATGCTGGTGACGCTGGCCTCGTGGTTCATGTTTCCCTTCAGTTGGATCAGCTTTGGCGTGTTGCATGCCCTGGCGGCGATGCTGTTGATCGCCCGCCTGGGGCTGGTGCGCGGGGGGCTGCAGGGCGCCACGCCCTGGTTGCTGGGCACGGCCCTGGTGCTGCTGGCCCCACTGTTGAACACGGCTTTGCAGCAAGCACCCGCCGCCTGGCCGGTGTTCGACAGCCGCGGGCTGAACTGGCTGGGCGTGGTCAGCGGCAAACCGGCCACCGAGGATTACGTGCCGCTACTGCCCTGGCTGGGCGTGCTGCTGTGGGGTGTGGGCCTGGCGCAATGGCTGGCGCGCCCGGGGAGCTGGCTGGCCGGGCCGGTGGGGCCGCTGGGGCGCCCACTGGCCGTGCTGGGCCGCTGGAGCCTCAGCTACTACATGCTGCACCAGCCGGTGCTGATTGGGCTGCTGATGGTTTGGCGCGCGGTGCGTCCGTCGTAACAAGCGTTCTGGCGGTTGCCGCGCCCCTGAGCTTTCGTCCTGCGAGCCCGCCGCGCGGCGCCCGCCGCCGATGCGTACTACGGCCGCAGCCTGAATTGACCGGTTTGGCGGGTGTTTTGAGCACCAGCCGGCGTGGACCAATCTTGGTTTGCTATCAAAATAGAAGCTTAAAAGAAAAACGGCCCGGACAATGCCGGGCCGCCTGGGTGCTGCGCGCGCGGGGGGTTATTCGACCTTGGCCTTGGCGCGCAGCTCTTCCTGGAACTGCGCCAGTTTCTGCTGCTGCATCTGCTGCACGATCTGTGGCTTGACGTCGTCGAACTTGGGCGCTTCCGGGCCCTTCGCGTCGCGCACGTCGTCGACGCGGATCACGTGGTAGCCGAACTGTGACTTGACCGGCGCCTCGGTGGTCTGGCCCTTGTCGAGCTTTTTCATGGCGTCGGAGAACTCGGGCACGTAGCCGGACGGGTTGGCCCAGCCCAGATCGCCGCCCTGGGCGCCAGAGCCGGGGTCCTTGGACTGCTTCTTGGCGATCTCCTCGAAGTTGCCGCCTTTCTTCAGCTCGGCAATGATGGCCTTGGCTTCGTCTTCCTTTTCGACCAGGATGTGGCGTGCCTTGTACTCCTTGGCGCCGGCCGGCGGGGTCTGGGCGCCGACCAGGCGGTCGTATTCGGCCTTGGCCTCGGCGTCGGTGACGGGGTTCTTCTTCTGGTAATCGGCGAACAGCTCACCGATCAGCACGCTCTGGCGCGCCAGTTCCATCTTGGCGCGGTAGTCGGCCGAGGCTTCCAGGCCGCGGCGCTGGGCTTCCTGCATGAAGATTTCGCGCGCGATCAGCTCCTGGCGCAGCTGGGTGGCAATTTCCGGCGGCACCGGGCGGCCAGTGCGCTCGGCCTGGGCTTTGATCTGCTCCTCCAGCGCGGTCAGGCGCGCCTTGGGCACCGGCTTGCCGTTGACGATGGCGATGTTCTGCGCGGCGGCGGGCAGGGCCAGCGCGCCGGCCAGCAGTGCCGCGGAGGTGGCGGCCAGGAAGGTTTTTTTCATGGTGGGGTGGGTGAAACGGATCCCGTGTGGGACGGTTGAAAACACTGGTTGGCGAGGATCAGGCCGGGGTACAAATCAGTGCGTCT
The DNA here is from genome assembly GCA_020161215.1 of Pseudomonadota bacterium. Lineage (GTDB taxonomy): Bacteria > Pseudomonadota > Gammaproteobacteria > Burkholderiales > Burkholderiaceae_C > Ottowia. The sequence goes on along the minus strand of JAIUOM010000005.1, from coordinate 34,197 downwards.
CGATGGCCAGTGCGTGCACGCCTTGCTCGGCGATGAAATCGCGCAGCGCATCATACACAAGCCGATGACGCGCCACGCGCGGCTTGCCGGCGAACAGCGGCGAGGCGATGCGGACCCGAAAGTGGGTGCCGAAACCGGTGCCGTTGGCGCCGGCATGGCCTTCGTGCTGCCAGCTTTCGTCCAGCACCTCGAGCTGCGCGGGCTGCAGGCGCTGGCGCAAGCGCTCGGCCATGCGGTCGGCCAGGGACGCATCGCTCATGGGGATTCTCCGGGTGGGGTGTCGGGGCCGGGCTCGTCCTTCAGGTGCCGCGCCACGTACAGGCCCTGGCCGATGATGAAGGCGATCGGGAACACATAGCCCCAGAGCTTGAAATTGGCCCAGGCGTCGGTCGAGTAGTAGGCCGCCACGTAGCCGTTGAGCGCGGCCATGAACAGGCAGTAGCCGATCCAGGCCACGGTGAGCCGGTTCCAGACCGGATCCGGCAGGCTCAGCTGGCTGCCCAGCATGATGCGCAGGAAGTTCTTGTGGAAGGCCCACAGCGCTACCGCCAGCGCCAGCGCCATGGCGGTGTAGAGCACGGTCGGCTTCCATTTGATGAAGCGCTCGTCCTGCAGCACCAGGGTGAGCGTGCCGAACACCAGGATCAACGCCAGCGTGACCTTGTGCATGGCCGTGAGTTTCTTGTCGATGGCGTAGACGACGGCCATCTGCAGCACGGTGGCGGCCATCAGCACGCCGGTGGCCACGTAGATGCCTTGCAGCTTGTAGGCGCCGAAGAACAGCAGGATCGGAAGGAAGTCGAGCAGGGCTTTCATCAACCCGCCATTATCGCGGCGTGAAGTCGAGCGAGGCCGAATTCATGCAATAGCGCAGTCCAGTGGGGCCCGGGCCGTCGGGAAATACATGGCCCAGATGCGCGCCACAGCTGGCGCACAGGGTCTCCACGCGCACCATGCCGTGGCTTGAGTCGCGCCGCTCCTCGATGGCGCCGGGCACGGCGGCCTGCCAGAAGCTGGGCCAGCCGCAGCCGGCGTCGAATTTGGTGTCGGATTCGAACAGTTTGGCGTTGCAGCAGACGCAGTGGTAGCTGCCGTGGGCCCAGTGACGTTCAAATTTGCCGCTGAAGGGGCGCTCGGTGGCGGCATGGCGGGTGACCTGGAAGGCGGGCGCTTCGGCGCCTTTGCCCTCCAGCAGGGCACGCCATTCGGCGTCGGTCTTGTGCACGGGGTAGGTCATGAGGAGCAGCTGAGGGTGATGCGGGAGGCCCAGTCCGGCGGCAGGCCGGCCCAGGTGGCGTGCTCGGGTTGCTCGTCGAACGGACGGGTCAGCACGGCATGCAGGGCTTGGAGCACCGATAAGTCTTTTAGTTTCGCCTTTTCGATGGCTTCCTCGGCCATGTAATTGCGCAGCACGAAGGCCGGGTTGGTGCGCAGCATGTGCTCGGGGCTGTGTTCGGCCCCGGCCTGCCGCGCCAGCGCCTGGTAGTCGCCCAGCCAGGCGCCCAGGGCGGCCTGGTCGATGAAATGCGCGCGCAGATCTTCCTGTGGCCCGCCGGCCATGTGGCGGCTGAGCGCGCGCCAGGCCAGGGTGTAGTCGGTGTGCTCGGTGGCCATCAGCTGGAGCAGCCCCTGCGCCAGCTCGGTGGTGCGGCCGCTGGCCTGGGCAAAACCCAGCTTGGCGGCCAGGCAGCGGGCGTATTCGGCCTCGAACACGCCCAGATAGGGCTCAAGCGCGGCCAGAGTGGCGTCCTCGGCGCCAATCAGCGGCAGCAGGGCCTGACCCAGGGCGAACAGGTTCCAGCGCGCCACGGCCGGCTGGCGGCCGAAGGCGTAGCGACCCTCGTGGTCGCTGTGGTTCGGAATGTGGCCGGGATCGAACCCGTCCAGGAACTGGAACGGACCATAGTCGATGGTCAGGCCCAGAATGCTCATGTTGTCGGTGTTCATCACCCCATGGCTGAAACCCACCGCCTGCCACTGCGCCATCAGGGCGGCGGTGCGGCGCGTGACGGCCTCCAGCAACGCGGCCGGTGGGTTGGCGGCGGCGCGGCAATCGGGGTAGTGGTGGTCGATGACGAAATCGGTCAGCTGGCGCAAGGGCTCGGGCAGGCCGTGGTGGCTGAAGTGCTCGAAATGGCCGAAACGTATGAAACTGGGCGCCAGGCGCGTGACCACGGCGGCGGTTTCCAGGGTTTCGCGCCGCACCGGCAGGTCGGAGCCGGTGAGGCACAGCGCGCGCGTGGTCGGGATGCCCAAGCCGTGCAGGGCCTCGCTGCACAAGAACTCGCGGATCGACGAGCGCAGCACGGCCCGGCCGTCGCCCATGCGCGAGTAGGGCGTCAGGCCGCTGCCCTTGAGTTGCACTTCCAGCGCCTGGTCGTTTCTGTCCCGGGTCTCCCCCAGCAAAATGGCGCGCCCATCGCCCAACTGGCCGGCCCAGACGCCGAACTGGTGGCCGCTGTAGACGCTGGCCAGCGGCCGACTGCCGGCCGGCAGACGGTTGCCGCTGAACAGCTCCAGCGCCGCGTCGGGCCGCCACCAGTCCTCGGCCCAGCCCAGTTCGCGCGCCATGTCCGGGCTGCGCGCCACCCAGTAGGGGGCCGGCACCGGCTGGGGTGACAGGCGGGTGAAGAAGGCCGGGCCCAGGGCGGCGAAGGCGGCCTCGGTCACGGCGGGCAGCGACCGCGCGTCCAACGTCGCGGGGGAGACTTTTTGATCCATGTCCGAATTGTCCCCAATGCGGCGTCTCCCTGCGGGAGGTGGGGCCGGCTTCTGTCATGATCCGGGGGGAACCTGAAGGCGGGCCCGGCCCGGCCGCCCGGCGTGCTTGTCCGGCGTGTGCCGAGCTGGCATGCTTGGGTATTTGCGCCCAACGCTTTCAGGTCGCCCCTCGACCCATCCCAAGGAGACTGCCAGCATGCTCGGTTTGATGCAAAGCCCCCCCCTTCTGATCTCGTCGCTGATCGATTTCGCCGCGCGCCACCATGGCGATGGCGAAATCGTCTCGCGCCGGGTGGAGGGCGATATCCACCGCTACACCTGGGCCGATGTGCATAAGCGTGCCAAGCAGGTCGCCAACGCGCTGGAGGCCACCCAGGTCAAGCCGGGCGAGCGGGTCGGATCGCTGGCCTGGAACGGCTACCGCCATCTCGAGCTGTACTTTGGCGTGAGCGGCGCCGAACGCGTGCTGCACACCATCAACCCGCGCCTGCTGCCCGAGCAGATCGCCTGGATCGTCAACCACGCGGAAGACCAGATCGTCTGCTTCGACACCACCTTCCTGCCCATCGTCCAGGGCATTCACAGCCACTGCCCGGGCGTGCGCCAGTGGGTGGCCCTGTGCGACGCCGACAAACTGCCCCAGGACACTGGCATTCCCAACCTGGTCAGCTACGAAACCTGGATTGGTGCCCAATCCACCGACTACGACTGGCCGGTGTTCGACGAAAACACCGCCTCCAGCATGTGCTACACCAGCGGCACCACGGGCAACCCCAAGGCGGCCCTGTACAGCCACCGCTCGACCGTGCTGCACGCCTACGCGGCCGCCATGCCCGACGTGATGTGCCTGTCGGCGCGCGATGCGGTGCTGCCGGTGGTGCCCATGTTCCACGTCAACGCCTGGGGCATTCCGTATTCGGCGGCCATGACGGGCTGCAAGCTGGTGTTTCCCGGACCGGCGATGGACGGCAAGTCGATCTACGAGCTGATGGAGGCCGAGGGCGTGACCTTTGCCGCCGGCGTGCCCACCGTCTGGCAGATGCTGCTGAGCCACATGGGGCCGAACAAACTGCGCTTTGGCACCCTGCAGCGCACCGTGATCGGCGGCTCGGCGGCGCCACCGGCCATGATCAACACCTTCCGCGACCAGTACGGCGTGGACGTGCTGCACGCCTGGGGCATGACCGAGATGAGCCCTCTTGGTACCTTGTGCACCCTGAAGGAGAAGCACCGCAAGCTGCCGCCCGAGGAGCAGCTCAAGCTGCGCCTCAAGCAGGGCCGTGCCATCTGCGGCGTGGACATGAAGATCGTTGACGCCGACGGCAAGGAACTGCCCTGGGGCACCGGCGTGTCGGGCGACCTGCACGTGCGCGGCTCCTGGGTGGTGGCCAGCTACTTCAAGGCCGAGGGGGGCGACCCGCTGGTGGACGGCTGGTTCCCCACCGGCGACGTGGCCACCATCGACGCCGACGGCTTCATGCAGATCACCGACCGCAGCAAGGACGTGATCAAGTCGGGTGGTGAATGGATCAGCTCCATCGACATCGAGAACGTGGCCATGGCGCATCCGGCCGTGGCCATGGCCGCTTGCGTCGGCATGTTCCACCCGAAATGGGACGAACGCCCCATCGTGGTGGTGGTCAAGAAGCCTGGGCAGGAGGTCACGCGCGAGGAACTGCTGGCCTTCTACGAAGGCAAGGTCGCCAAGTGGCAGACACCGGACGACGTGGTATTCGTCGACGCCATTCCGCTCGGCGCCACCGGCAAGATGCTCAAGACCAAGCTGCGCGAGCAGCTCAAGGAGTACAAGCTGCCCTCGCTGTAACCCTCTTTCAGGCGCTTGCGCAAGGCCCGCGGACGCGGGTTTTTTTGCGGCTGGGCAAAATAAAGCCGCATTGGCGACACAGGCCTGGGGCAAACCCTGCTTGGTTTTTCGGTTTCGCGTTTTACCCTGCGGGCTGTTTTTTGCAGGAGATACCACGTGAAACTGGCAAGCAAGCTTTTGGTTGGAAGTCTGGTGGCCATGGCCGCGAATTGGGCGGTGGCTCAACAGGGGCAGGTCGTCAAGATCGTGCGCATCGATCCGCTGACGGGCCTGCTCGGCCCGGTGGGCGTGAACCAGGACAAGAGTTACAAGTACTTCGCCGAGAAGTTCAGCGGCAAGGGCAATCCGGCCGGCGTGATCTTCGAGTTCGAGACCATCGACAACAAGCTCAGCCCGACCGAGAGCCTGAATGCGCTGAAGGCCGCGCTGGACAAAGGCGTGCGCTACATCGCCCAGGGCAATGGCTCGTCGGTGGCGCTGGCGCTGTCGGATGCCATCAGCAAGCACAACGAGCGCAATCCTGGCAAGGAAGTGCTGTACCTGAACGATTCGGCCGTTGACCCGGATCTCACTGGCAGCAAGTGCAGCTACTGGCATTTCCGCTTCGACGCCGACACCTCGATGAAGATGGAGGCCATGTCCAGCTTCATCAAGGACATGCCCGAAGTCAAGAAGGTGTTCCTGCTGAACCAGAACTACTCGCACGGCCACCAGGTCGTCAAGTTCGCCAAGGAGACCCTGGCACGCAAGCGCCCCGACATCCAGGTCGTCGGCGAAGACCTGCACCCGCTGGGTCAGGTGCGCGATTTCGCGCCCTACATCGCCAAGATCAAGGCCTCTGGCGCCGACACGGTGATCACCGGCAACTGGGGCTCCGATCTGGCGTTGCTAATCAAGGCCGCCAACGAGGGCGGCTACAACGGCCGCTTCTTCACCTACTACACCGGGGTCACTGGTACGCCCTCGGCCCTGGGCAAGAACGGCGAGGGCCGCGTCTACCAGGTGGGTTACGCCCACTACAACATGGGCGGCCAGATGGACAAGTGGATGAGCGAGTTCAAGGCCAAGTACAACGACGACTTCTACACCGGCTCGATCCCGCGCATCTACCAGGTGCTGGGCGCGGCCATGGCCAAGGCCAAGTCGACCGACCCGGTCAAGGTGGCGGCCGCGATGGAAGGGCTGAAGGTGGACTCGTTCAATGGCGAGATCGAGGTGCGCAAGAGCGATCACCAGCTGCAGCAGCCGCTGTACATCACGGTCTGGCAAAAAGCCGGCGGCAAGTACCCCTACAGCCCGGAGAACACCGGCATGACGCTGGTGCCGGTCAAGGAATACGCCAACTACGTGTCCAGCACGCCCACCAGCTGTCAGATGAAGCGACCAGGCTGAACGCCGCTCGGCGCGCCACGCGCCGAGCCCGTCAGGCGCATTGCGCTTAAGCTGGAGCCCGAGCGGGGGTGTACCGTATCGGGCTCTTTTTTTGCCAAAGAGATCAAAGGCACATGGAATTCTTCGTCATCTCGATGCTCAACGGGCTGAGTTACGGCTTGCTGCTGTTCATGCTCAGCTCGGGGCTGACGCTCATCTTCAGCATGATGGGCGTGCTCAACTTCGCGCACGCCAGCTTCTACATGCTGGGGGCCTACCTGGGCTACAGCATTTCGCGCGTCACCGGCTTTTGGGCGGCGCTGGTGCTGGCGCCGCTGGTGGTCGGCTTGCTCGGGGCTTTGTTCGAACGCCTGTGCCTGCGCCGCGTGCACCGCTTCGGCCACGTGCCGGAACTGCTGATCACCTTCGGTCTGTCCTACGTGATCCTGGAGCTGGTGCAGCTGATCTGGGGCCGGCTGGCGCTGGATTTCAAGCCACCCGAGCTGCTGCAGGGCCCGGCCATCACCCTGATCAAGAGCTCCGCCACGGGCCTGAGCGTGGTCTGGGGCGCGGCCGCGCCCGAGCTGTGCCGCGCCGCCGACGCCGCCGTGCGCGTGGCGTGTTCGCCATTTCCGGCCACCCGGGCGTTCATGATGCTGACGGCCGTGGTGATGCTGATCTCGGTCTGGCTGCTGCTCACCCGCACGCGCATCGGCCTGGTCATCCAGGCGGCGCTGACGCATCCGGAGTCCGTGGAATCGCTGGGCCACAACGTGCCGGCGGTGTTCATGCTGGTGTTCGGCGCGGGCTCGGCCCTGGCCGGGCTGGCCGGGGTGATCGGCGGCAGCACCTTCCTGACCGAGCCGGCCATGGCGGCCACCGTGGGCTCGATCATCTTCGTGGTGGTCGTGGTCGGTGGCATGGGCTCCCTGGCCGGGGCCTTCCTGGCCTCGGTGCTGATCGGGGTGATCCAGACTTTCGCCGTGGCCTTCGACTGGTCGCTGGGCGTGCTGGCCGAGCAACTCGGCATCGCCCTCAGCCCGGCGCTGCAGGGCAGCTCGCTGTTCAAGCTGACCGTGTCGCAGGTCGCCCCCATCTTGCCCTACCTGTTCCTGGTGCTGATGCTGATCTTCCGGCCCAAGGGGCTGCTGGGCTCGCGCGAGGGTTGAGCCAATGACGAACTTTCGCGCATCCACGCTCCAGCGCGCCCGCTGGATCATCTGGTCGGTCTTCGCGCTGACACTGCTGCTGGCCCCGCTGGTGTTCTCCGGCAACCTGGGCATCACCATCCTGTGCCAGATCGGCATCGCCATCATCGCCTGCCTGTCCTACAACATCCTGCTGGGGCAGGGCGGCATGCTGAGCTTCGGCCACGCCGTGTATTCAGGCCTCGGCGCCTTCGTCGCCATGCATGCCTTGAACGCGTTCACTGGCGGCAAGCCTTCGGCCCTGCTGGTGATGCTGCTGCCCTTGGTGGGCGGTCTGGCCGGGCTGTTTTTTGCCGTGCTGCTGGGCTATGTGACCACCAAGAAATCCGGCACCACCTTCGCCATGATCACGCTGGGCATTGGCGAGCTGGTGTTCGCCATGTCGCTGATGGTGCCCGAGTTCTTCGGTGGCGAAGGCGGCATCTCCGGCAACCGCATGACCGAGCCGCTGCTGGGCATCACCTTCGGGCCGCAGCGGCAGGTGTACTACCTGATCGCCGTCTACACCTTCCTGTCGGTGGTGACCATGTACGCCTTCACGCGCACGCCGCTGGGCCGCATGCTGAACGCCGTGCGCGACAACCCCGAGCGCGTTGAGTTCGTGGGCTACAACGCCCAGCGCATCCGTTACATGGCCTTTATCGTGGCCGGCTTCTTTGCCGGCATATCGGGCGGGCTGGCGGCGTTGAACTTCGAAATCGTCACCGCCGAGGTGGTGGGCGCGGCGCGTTCGGGTTCGTACCTGCTGTTCACCTTCCTGGGCGGCGCCACCTTCTTCTTCGGGCCGATCATCGGCGCGGTGCTGATGGTGTTGGCCTTCGTGCTGTTCTCCGAGCTCACCAAGGCCTGGCTGCTGTACCTGGGCCTGATCTTCATGTTCATGGTGATGTACGCGCCCGGCGGCATCGCCAGCCTGATCATGATGAACGTGCGCGTGGCCGCCTACGGCCGTTTGCGTGGCCTGCTGCCGCAGTACCTGCTGCTGGCGGTGACCGCGTTGATCGCGCTGCTGGGGCTGTCGGCCCTGACCGAGATGGTCTACCACCGCCAACTCGACGGCGCCACCGGTGCCACCCTGAACTTCCTGGGCATGGCGCTCGACGACGGCAACGCCACACACTGGCTGAGCGCGCTGGCCGTGGCGGTGCTTGGCGTCGGCCTGTTCGAATGGGTGCGGCGCGGTTTTGCCCAGCGCTGGCACGTGGTGCAGGAGTACGTCGAGCAACAGGAACTGAAAAAGCGGGAGCACGCCGTATGACCCACGCCCTGCAACTGAAAAACCTGCGCAAGAGCTTCGGCAAGACCGAGATCATCCGCGGCGTCGACCTGGCGGTGCAGCCGGGCGAGCGGGTGGCGGTGATCGGCCCGAACGGCGCCGGCAAATCGACCCTGTTCAACCTGATCAGCGGGCGCTTCGCGCCGAGCAGCGGGGAAATCTGGCTGGGCCAGCACCGCATCGACGGCAAGAAGCCCTACGAGATCAACCGGATGGGCCTGTCGCGCAGCTTCCAGATCACCAACATCTTCCCCAAGCTCAGCGTGTTCGAGAACCTGCGCTGCGGGGTGCTCTGGAGTCTGGGCTACCGCTACACCTTCCTCAAGTTCCTGGCCAACCTGACCGACGCCAACGCGCGCGCCGAGGAACTGATGCGCATGATCCACCTGGAACACAAGCACGACGTGCTGGCCGTGAACCTGACCTACGCCGAGCAGCGCGCGCTGGAGATCGGCGTGACCATCGCCGGCGGCGCCGGCGTGGTCCTGCTCGACGAGCCGACGGCCGGCATGAGCCGCAGCGAAACGGCGCACTTCATCGACCTGATCCGTGAGGTGACCGTGGGCAAGACCCTGCTGACCGTGGAGCACGACATGGGCGTGGTGTTCGGCCTGGCCGACAAGATTGCCGTGGTGGTGTACGGTGAGGTGCTGGCTTTCGACACCCCCGAGGCGGTGCGCGCCAACCCGCGCGTGCAGGAGGCCTACCTGGGCTCGCACGTGGCCGAAAGCCAGGCCGCCGGCCATTGATCGAGCGAGAAAAGCTGATGCTGACCATCGACAACCTACACGCGTACTATGGCAAGAGCCACGTGCTGCACGGCGTGCGCTTCGGCGTGGGGCAGGGCGAAATCGTGGCCTTGCTGGGCCGCAACGGCTCGGGCCGCTCCACCACCGCCAAGGCCATCATGGGCATGGTCCAGGCCGAGGGGCTGGTCGACTGGAAGGGCCGCCACCTGCTGGGCAAGAAGCCCTTCGAAATCGCCCACCTGGGCTTGGGTTACGTGCCGGAAAGCCGCGACATCTTCCCCAAGCTGACGGTGCACCAGAACCTGCTGCTGGGACAAAAAGGCAGCGGCAAGGGCAGCCGCTGGAGCTTTGACGACATGTACGCCATGTTCCCGCGCCTGAAGGAGCGCGAGCACACCGAGGCCGGCGTGCTGTCGGGCGGCGAGCAGCAGATGCTGACCTTGTGCCGCACGCTGATGGGCGATCCGGACCTGATCATCATCGACGAGCCGACCGAGGGGCTGGCGCCCAAAATCGTCGAGTTGGTGGGCGAGTACCTCAAGAAGCTCAAGGACCGGGGCATCTCGGTGCTGCTGATCGAGCAGAAGCTGACGATTGCCATGGCCATCTCCGACCGGGTGCTGGTCATGGGCCACGGCAGCATCGTGTTCGAGGGCACGCCGGATGCGTTGCGCGCCGATTCCGCGGTGCGCAAGGAATGGCTGGAAGTCTGAGGTCGAGCCCGGCTCGGCCACGGCCAGTCGTCCCGACGGCGACACCTTCGGCGCCCCAAGGCCGCGCATCCGGCACGCAAACCCAATAAACTCAAGCGCAGTGGCGACCGGTCCGCGCAAGGGGCCGGCCTGCGCCGTTTCCCGGTCCGGCCGCGCGCCGGGCGTTTTCGTGGCTACAGGAGAGCACATGATCGCTGAATACAAAGTCGAAGGCGACGTCGCCGTCATCACCTTGAACAATCCCCCCGTCAACGGCCTGGGTTTGAGCACGCGCGTGGGCATTGCCCAGGCGCTGGACAAGGCCAATGCCGACCCGGCCGTCAAGGCCATCGTGCTGACCGGCGCCGGCAAGGCCTTCTCGGGCGGCGCCGATATCCGCGAGTTCGGCTCGCCCAAGGCGGTGCAAGAGCCGAACCTGCTGTCCGTCATCCGCGCGCTGGAGCTGTCCGACAAGCCGGTGGTGGCGGCCGTGCACAGCATCGCCATGGGCGGTGGGCTGGAGCTGGCCCTGGGTGCGCACTACCGCATCGCCGCGCCCGGCACCAAGGTGGCCTTGCCCGAGGTCAAGCTGGGCCTGATCCCCGGCGCGGGCGGCACGCAGCGCCTGCCGCGCGTGCTGGGCGTGGAGCCGGCGCTGAACATGATCGTCAGCGGCGAGCCGGTGCCGGCCGAGATGCTGGCCATGATCCCAGGCCAGAAACTGTTCGACAAGATCGCCGCTTCGCCCGAGAAACTGGCCGAGGAGGCCCTGGCCCTGGCGCGCGAGGTCGCCGCCAAGCACGCCGACGGCTCGGCCTTGCCGCTGGTGCGCAACCTGCCGGCCAAGCACCCGCAGGGCGACGGCTACTTCCAGTTCGCGCGCAACATGGTCAAGGGCATGGCCAAGAACTTCCCGGCGCCGGCCAAGTGCGTGGACGCCGTCGAGGCCGCCACCAAGCGCAAGTTCGAGGACGGCATGGCCTACGAGCGCGAGATCTTTCTCAACCTCATGCTCACGCCCGAGTGCCGCGCGCTGCGCCACCTGTTCGCGGCCGAGCGCGCCGCCTCCAAGATTCCCGACGTCGGTGACGACGTCAAACCGCGCGACATCAAGTCGGTGGCCGTGATCGGTGCCGGCACCATGGGTGGCGGCATTGCCATGAACTTCCTCAACGCCGGCATCCCGGTCACCATTCTGGAGACCAAGCAGGACGCGCTGGACCGCGGCCTGGCCACCATCCGCAAGAACTACGAGGCCCAGGTCAAGAAGGGCAAGTTGAAGCAGGACAAGTACGAGCAGCGCATGGCCTTGCTCAAGTCCACGCTGAGCTACGACGACTTGAAGGGCGCCGACCTGATCATCGAGGCCGTGTTCGAGGAGCTGGGCGTCAAGGAGCAGGTGTTCAAGAAGCTGGACGAAGTCGCCAAACCCGGCGCCATCCTGGCTTCCAACACCTCCACGCTGGACGTGGACAAGATCGCCGCCTTCACCAAGCGCCCGCAGGACGTGGTCGGCATGCACTTCTTCAGCCCGGCCAACGTGATGCGGCTGCTGGAGGTGGTGCGCGGTGCCAAGACCGCCAAGGACGTGCTGGCCACCGTGATGGTGATCGCCAAGAAGATCAAGAAGACGGCCGTGGTCTCGGGCGTGTGCGACGGCTTCATCGGCAACCGCATGATCGAGCAGTACAGCCGCCAGGCCGGCTTTTTGCTGGACGAGGGCGCCACGCCCCAGCAGGTCGACAAGGCCATCGAGAAGTTTGGTTTTGCCATGGGCCCGTTCCGCATGGGCGATCTGGCCGGCAACGACATCGGCTGGGCCATCCGCAAGCGCCGCGCGGTCGAAAAACCTGGCATGAAGTACAGCGGCACGGCCGACCGGCTGTGTGAGCTCAGCCGCTTCGGCCAAAAGACCGGCGCCGGCTGGTACGACTACCAGGCCGGCAAGCGCGACGCCATCCCCAGCCCGGTGGTGGGCGAGCTGATCGAGAAGTACCGCAAGGACCAGGGCATCACCCCGCGCAAGATCAGCGACGAGGAAATCGTGCAGCGCCTGGTGTTCTCGCTGGTCAACGAGGGCGCGCGCATCCTCGAGGACGGTATCGCCAGCAAGTCCGGCGACATCGACATGGTCTACCTGACCGGTTACGGTTTCCCGATCTGGCGCGGCGGCCCCATGCAGTACGCCAGCGAGGTGGGCCTGTTCAACGTGGCGCACGCCATGCAGCGCTTTGCCAAGAACCCGCACGACGATGCCGAGTTCTGGCAGCCGGCGGCGCTGATCCAGCAGTTGGTGGCCGAGGGCAAGGGCTTTGGTGGCTGACACCAACTCCTCTTATTGCTAATTTTCAAAGAAAACAGCCTAAGGCCGGCGTCCAGATTGCCAGAGCCGCTATTTATTCAGGAGTAAATCCATGACTTCAGCCGTCATTGTCTCGACCGCCCGCACGCCGCTTGCCAAAAGCTGGAAGGGCGCCTTCAACATGACCCACGGCGCCACCCTGGGCGGGCACGCCGTGGCGCAGGCCATCCAGCGCGCCGGTATCGAAGCCGGCGCGGTGGACGACGTCATCATGGGCTGCGCCAACCCCGAAGGCGCCACCGGCGCCAACATCGGCCGCCAGATCGCGCTGATGGCCGGCTGCCCGGTCACCACCTCGGGCATGACGGTGAACCGTTTCTGCTCGTCCGGGCTGCAGACCATCGCCCTGGCCGCGCAGCGCATCATTGCCGGCGAGGCCGACGTGTTCGTCGCCGGCGGCGTGGAGAGCATTTCCTGCGTGCAGCAGGAAATGAACCTGCACATGCTCCGGGACCTGACGCTGGCCAAGAAGAAACCCGAGATCTACTGGAGCATGCTGCAAACCGCCGAACAGGTGGCCAAGCGCTACGGCATCGGCCGCGACGTGATGGACGAGTACGGTGCCGCCAGCCAGCAAAGGGCCGCCGCCGCGCGCGCCGCCGGCAAGTTCGACGACGAGATCGCTCCCATCACCGTCACCATGGGCGTGGCCGACAAGACCCTGGGCCTGATCACCAAGGAAGTCACCGTCAGCCAGGACGAAGGCATCCGCGAAGGCACGACCAAGGAAGGCATCGCCGGCATTCGCCCGGCGCTGCCCGGTGGCCTGATTTCGGCCGGCAACGCCAGCCAGTTCAGCGACGGCGCCGGTGCCTGCGTGGTGGTCAGCGAAGACTACGCCAGCAAGAAGGGCATTCATCCCCTGGGCCGTTTCCTGGGCTTTGCCGTGGCCGGCTGCGAGCCCGACGAAATGGGCATCGGCCCGGTGTTCGCCGTGCCCAAGGTGCTGGCCAAGCTGGGCCTGAAGGTCAGCGACATCGACCTGTGGGAGCTGAACGAAGCCTTCGCGGTGCAGGTGCTTTACTGCCGCGACAAGCTGGGCATTCCGGCCGACCGGCTGAACGTCAACGGCGGCGCCATTGCCCTGGGCCACCCTTATGGCGTGAGCGGTCAGCGCCTCACGGGCCACGCCCTCATCGAAGGCAAGCGCCGCGGCGCCAAGCGCGTCTGCGTGACCATGTGCATCGGCGGCGGCATGGGCGCGGCCGGCGTGTTCGAGGTGCTTTGACGCCCCTGGGCCGTGGCGGCCCGCACCCGATGGGTGAGGTCGGGCTGTTCGGGCAGGGCGTGCGCCTGGTGTCACGCGTTGCCCGCGCCCAGCCGGTGAGGCTGGTCTTTTGATCGCTGAACCGTCCCTGTTCGCGCCGGCCACCCATCAAATTTCTGGATCATTGAACCGATGGCACTGCGCGATACCCTCGACTTTCTGCTCTACGACTGGCTGAACGCCCAAGCGCTGACCGGGCGTGAGCGCTTCGCGGAGCACTCGCGCGAAACCTTCGACGCCGTGCTCGACACCTGCGAGCGCATCGCGCGCGAGAAGTACGCGCCGTTCAACCGCCTGGTCGATACCGAGGAGCCGCGCACCGAGACCGACGCCGACGGCAGCCTGCGCGTGGTCTTGCCCAAGGCCACGCACGAAGCCCGCCTGGCCTATGCCGAATCCGGCATGCTGGCCGCCGCGCAGGACTACGAGCAGGGCGGCATGCAACTGCCCTATCTGCTGGAGGCGGCGGCCAACGCCTTTTTCGGCAAGGCCTCGATCAGCATCGGCGCCAACCTGCTCACCGTGGGCAACGCCAACCTGCTGATGGCCCATGGCAGCGCGCTGCAACAGCAGGTGTTTGCCGCCAACGAATTCAATGGCCGCTGGACCGGCACCATGTGCCTGTCCGAGCCGCAGGCCGGCTCGTCGCTGTCCGACGTCACCACCCGCGCCGTGCTGGAAAACGCCACCGACCCGCTGGGGCCACGCTACCGCCTGCGCGGCAACAAGATGTGGATTTCGGGCGGCGAGCACGAGCTGGCCGAGAACATCGTGCACCTGGTGCTGGCCAAGATTCCGGGCGAGGACGGCAAACTGGTGCCGGGCGTCAAGGGCATTTCGCTGTTCATCGTGCCCAAGAAGCTGGTGGATACCGACGGGCGCCTGACCGGCGTGCGCAACGACGTGGCCCTGGCCGGCCTGAACCACAAGCTGGGCTGGCGCGGCACCACCAACACGCTGCTGAACTTCGGCGAGGGCCAGTTTCCGGTCGATGGCCAAGCCGGCGCCGTGGGCTACCTGGTCGGCAAGCCGGGCGAGGGCTTGCGGGCCATGTTCCACATGATGAACGAGGCGCGCATCGCCATCGGCATGGCCGCCACCATGCTGGGGCTGGCCGGCTACGAGGCGTCGCTGGACTACGCCAAGACCCGCACCCAGGGCCGCCCCGTCGGCGTGGGCGGCAAGGACGCCGCCGCGCCCCAGGTGCGCCTGATCGAGCACACCGACATCAAGCGCATGCTGCTGGCGCAAAAAGCCACTTGCGAAGGCGCGCTGGCCCTGCTGCTGTACTGCGCCAAGCTGGTGGACGAGCAGCACACGGCGGACGCCGCCCAGGCCGACGAGGCGCGCCTGCTGCTCGAGGTGCTGACCCCCATCGCCAAGAGCTGGCCCAGCGAGAACTGCCTGGAGGCCAACAGCCTGGCCATTCAGATCCATGGCGGTTATGGCTACACGCGCGACTTTCCGGTCGAGCAGTACTGGCGCGACAACCGCCTGAACATGATCCACGAGGGCACGCACGGCATCCAGGCCATGGACCTGCTGGGCCGCAAGGTGCTGATGGAAGGCGGGCGCGGCCTCAAGCTGCTGGGCGCGCGCATTCAGGCCACCCTGGAGCGGGCGCGGGCGCAACCCGGGCTGGCCGAGCACGCCAAGGCGCTGGCCGCCGCGCTGGCGCGCCTGGGCAGCGCCACCCAAGCCGCCTGGGCCAACGGCGAACCCACCGAAGCCCTGGCCAACGCCGTGCCCTACATGCAGGCGGCGGGCCACGTGGTGATCGCCTGGATCTGGCTGGACTTGGCCGTGACCCAGGGTGCTTCAAAATCGATAGCTGGTCAGGATTTGCAGACGCCGGCCTGCACCTATTTTTACCGGTATGAGCTGCCCAAGATCGACGCCTGGCTGCGCGTGGTCGAAAGCCGCGACATGACCTGCGCCGATCTGCCCGAGTCGGCGTTTTGACCCCCTAAACTGGCAGGAGCCCCCATGACCCGCACCGTTTCCCAACTTTTCGACCTGACCGGCAAGACCGCGCTGGTCACCGGCGGCTCGCGCGGCCTGGGCCTGCAGATGGCCCAGGCGCTGGGCGAGGCCGGCGCGCGCCTGATGATCAGTTCGCGCAAGGCCGAGGACCTGGAGCAGGCCGTGGCCGAGCTGCAGGCCGCCGGCATCGACGCGCGCTGGATCGCCGCCGACGCGGCGAAAGAGGCCGACATCCACCGCCTGGCCGACGAAACCCTGGAGCGCATGGGCCCGGTCGACATCCTGGTCAACAACGCCGGCGCCGCCTGGGGCGCACCGGCCGAGGACCACCCCCTGGACGCCTGGGACAAGGTGATGAACCTGAACGTGCGCGGCTATTTCATGCTCAGCCAGCGCCTGGCCAAGAAAAGCATGATCGAACGTCGCCAGGGCCGCATCATCAACCTGGCCAGCATTGCCGGGCTGGGCGGCAACCCGCCCGGCATGCAGACCATTGCCTACAACACCAGCAAGGGCGCCGTCATCAACTTCACCCGCGCCCTGGCCACCGAATGGGGGCACTACGGGATCACCGTCAACGCCATCTGCCCGGGGTTTTTCCCCAGCAAGATGACGCGCGGCACGCTGGAGGCGTTGGGCGAGGAAAAACTGGCCGCCCACGCCCCGTTGCGGCGTCTGGGCGACGACGAAGACTTGAAGGGCATCACCCTGCTGTACGCCAGCGACGCTGGCAAGCACATCACCGGCCAGTGGCTGGCGGTGGACGGCGGCGTGAGCGTGATCACCGGCGGTTGAGGAGGGCGGACAAACATGAGCATCGACTATGGCGTGGAGATTCCTTTTGTCCGCCTGCTCGGCGTGACGCTGGAGAAGTTCGAGGACGGTCAATCCGTGCTGCATTTTCCGGCCCGGCCCGAGCACTGCAACTCCTTCGGCGTGGCGCACGGCGGGGCCATCATGACCTTGCTGGACATCTGCATGGCCACCGCCGCGCGCAGCGTGCAGCGCACCAGCGGCATCGTCACCATCGAGATGAAAACCAGCTTTCTGCGCCCCGTCCAGGTGCAGACCGGCCTGCCCGTCGTGGCCCGGGGCCAGCTGATGCACCGCACGCGCAGCACGGCCTTCGTGCAGGGCTCGGTGTTCGACGTGCATGGCGAGCTGTGCGCGCACGGCACCGGCACGTTCAAGTACGTCACGGCCGCCGTCGCGCGCGACGGCTCGTCCACGCTCAAAACCGACTGACGGCCTAACCCAGGATTCTGGGCGTCGGCCAGCCCGCGCCGCGCCGATTCGATTGATTTTTTTCCAAGGAGTGCCCCATGCCCCGCAACCAGCAAATCCTGCTTGACAACCGCCCGCAGGGCGAAGCCACCGCTGCCAACTTCAAGCTTGTCGCCAACGACACGCCGGCGCTGAAAGACGGCGAAGTTCTGGTGCGCCACCACTACCTCAGTCTCGACCCGTACATGCGTGGCCGCATGAACGAAAGCAAGAGCTACGCCCAGCCGCAGCCCCTGGGCGAGGTGATGATCGGCGGCACGGTGGGCGAGGTGGTGGAGTCGCGCCACCCCAAGTTCGCCGCTGGCGACCAGGTGGTCGGCATGGGCGGCTGGCAGGAGTACAGCGTGGTCGATGGCAACGTGCCCGGCATGCTGCGCAAGGTGGACACCACGCACGTGCCGCTGTCGTACTACCTGGGCGCCGTCGGCATGCCCGGCGTGACGGCCTGGTACGGCCTGGTCAAGATCATCGAGCCGAAGGCCGGCGAGACCGTGGTCGTCAGTGCCGCCACCGGGGCCGTGGGCAGCACCTACGCGGCCCTGGCCAAGGCGCGCGGCTGCCGTGTGGTGGGCATTGCCGGCGGCCCCGAGAAGTGCAAGTACGCGGTCGAGGAGCTGGGCTTTGACGCCTGCATCGACTACCGCGAACATCCCGACGTCAAGACCATGGGCAAGGCGCTCAAGGAAGCCTGCCCCAAGGGCATCGACGGCTACTTCGAGAACGTGGGCGGCTACATCCTGGACGCCGTGCTGCTGCGCACCAACGCCTTCGCCCGCATCGCCGTGTGCGGCATGATCGCCGGCTACGACGGCCAACCGCTGCCGCTGCAGAACCCGGCCTTGATCCTGGTCAACCGGCTGAAGGTGCAAGGCTTTATCGTCAGCGAACACATGGAAGTGTGGCCGCAGGCCCTGCAGGAGCTGGGCACGCTGGTCGCGCAGGGCAAACTCAAGCCGCGCGAGAGCATCGCGCAAGGCATCGCCAGTGCACCCGAGGCCTTCCTGGGCCTGCTCAAGGGCAAGAACTTCGGCAAGCAACTGGTCAAGCTGACTTAAAAGGCATCTGACTGCAGGAGGTACGCGCCATGGCCGTCACGCACGAGGTACTGAACCAGGTCACCCCGCTGACCGACGTGAACCTGTTCGATGGCCATGCCGCGCTGCGGGGCGCGCTCCAATTCAACGCGCCCGGGCTCGACCTGGGCGTCTTGTCGCGCCTGGGCCAGCAGGCCGGCAGCGCCGAGATGCAGCAGCACGCGCGCCTGGCCAACGTGCACACGCCGCAGCTGCGCACGCACGACCGCTTTGGCCACCGCATCGACGAAGTCGAATTCCACCCCAGCTACCACGCGCTGATGCGGCTGGCCACCGCCTCGGGCTTGCACGGCACGCCCTACGCCCCGGCCGAGCGGGCCAGCGGCCACGCCCACGTGGCACGCGCCGCGGCCTTCATGCTGTTCACCGAGCTGGAGCCCTCGGTGCTGTGCCCGATCTCCATGACCTACGCCGTCACGCCCGCGCTGCGCGACAACCCGGCCATTCTGCGCGACTGGGCGCCACAGCTCACCAGCCGCGCCTACGACCCGGTGCTGAAGCCCTGGCGCGAGAAGGCCGGCGTGACCATGGGCATGGGCATGACCGAAAAACAGGGCGGCTCGGACGTGCGCGCCAACACCAGTCAGGCCATGCCCGATGGGCACGACGCCTGGGGCGAGCGCTACCGCCTGACCGGACACAAATGGTTTTTCTCGGCCCCCATGTGCGACGCCTTCCTGGTGCTGGCGCAGGCGCCCGGGGGCTTGTCGTGCTTCTTTCTGCCGCGCGTGCTGCCCGACGGCACGCGCAACGTGCTGCGCATCCAGCGCCTGAAGGACAAGCTCGGCAACAAGGCCAACGCCAGCTCCGAAGTCGAATTCGACGACACCCTGGCCTGGCGCGTGGGCGAGGAAGGGCGGGGCGTGCCGCAGATCCTGGCCATGGGCACCATGACCCGGCTCGACTGCGCGCTGGGCACCACCGCCCTGATGCGCCAGGCCCTCAGCCAGGCGCTGCACCACACGGCCGAGCGCCAGGCCTTTGGCAAGCCGCTGATCGAGCAGCCGCTGATGCGCAACGTGCTGGCCGACCTGGCCCTGGAGACCGAGGCCGCCGTGGCCTTGTCGATGCGCCTGGCACGCGCCTTCGATCGGCCCGAGGACGAGCATGAGCGCCTGCTGGCGCGCGTGCTGACACCCATCGCCAAGTTCTGGATCTGCAAGCGCGGCGCGCTGATGGCGCAGGAAGCCATGGAGTGCCTGGGCGGCAACGGCTACGTGGAAGAGGGCGGCGAAGGCGTGCTGGCCCGCATTTACCGCGAAATGCCCGTCAACAGCATCTGGGAAGGCGCCGGCAACATCATGGCGCTGGACCTGCTGCGCGCACTGCGCAAGGGCGACGTGGCGGCCGCGCTGGCGCGCGAGTTGGCACCCGCGCGCGGCCAGCACGCCGCGCTGGACCACATGATCGAGGCGTTGCCGGCCCTGATCGACACCCACGCCGAGGAAACCACGGCACGCCGTTTGGCGCGCGACGTGGCCTTGACGGTACAGGGCGCGCTGCTGGCGCAAACCGCACCGGCGCCGGTGTTCGGCGCCTTCTGCGCCTCGCGCCTGGCCGAGCGGCACGACGTGTTCGGCACCCTCGGCGCGCAGGCCGATGCCAGCGCCATTTTGCGGCGCGCCACCCTGATTTGACCCACAAGGAGAGACAGCTTGATCCAGAACTTCGAAGGCAAGACCGCCGTGCTGACCGGGGCCGGCTCCGGTTTCGGGCTGGAATGTGCCCGCATCGCCGCACGCCAGGGCATGAACGTGGTGCTGGTCGATGTGCAGCCCGACGCGCTGGCCACCGCCGACGCCGAAATTCAGGCCCTGGGCGCGCGCACCCTGGCGCGCCGGGTCGACGTGAGCCAGCCGGAGGCGGTCGAGCAACTCGCGCAAGAGGTGCAGGCCACGTTTGGCGCGCCGCACTTCGTGTTCAACAACGCTGGCGTCGGCGCCGGTGGCCTGGTCTGGGAAAACAGCGTGCGCGACTGGGAATGGGTGCTGGGCGTCAACCTGTGGGGCGTCATCAACGGCGTGCGCAGCTTCACGCCCCTGATGCTGGCGGCGGCCAAGGCCGATGCCAGCTACCAGGGCCACATCGTCAACACCGCCAGCATGGCCGGCCTGCTCACGCCGCCCAACATGGGCATCTACAACGTCAGCAAGCACGCCGTGGTGGCCTTGACCGAAACCCTGTACCAGGATTTGCGCCTGGTCACCGACCAGATCTCGGCCAGCGTGCTGTGTCCGTATTTCGTGCCCACCGGCATCAACAAGAGCGAGCGCAACCGGCCAGCCGAGCTGGCCACCACCGAGTTGACGGCCAGCCAGCGTATCGGCCAGGCCATGAGCGACAAGGCCGTGGGCAGCGGCAAGATCACCGCCGCCGAGGTGGCGCAGAAGGTATTCGACGCCATCGCCGAAGACCAGTTCTACATCTTCAGTCACCCGAAGGCGCTGGGCAACGTGAAGTCGCGCGCCGACGCCATCCTGGCCATCCAGAACCCGCCCGACCCGTTCGCCGAGCGTCCCGAGATCGGGGTGGGGCTGCGCGCCGCGCTGCGGCAGTGAGCCGCACTCGGCCCCGTGCTGGGTAAGCACGGCCTGATGGCCGGAGCAGACCACGGTCGTCGTCCGCGATGAAAAAGCTCTCCTCGCCGCGGTGAAAGGTCGCCAGGCGCGGCCGGGTCACTCCCGCGCCGTGGCGTCGTCCGGCATTTGCAGCACCTCCAGCGCCTCCGCCGCGATCTCCAGCCACAGCTCTTCCTGCAGGATGCCGGCTTTCAGCACCAAGTGCTGAAGGCGTCGTTCGCGGGTGGCGGGCTTGCTAAGGAAATCGCGGGCTTCCATGCCGCGGTAGAGCTCCAGCTTGTCCTGATGCTGTAGCCGGCGCTTGAGGATGTCCTCGTGCAGGCCGGTGGGGCCGATGGCGGCTTCCGCGCGCAGGCGCACCATCAGTTCCTCGCGCAGGGGCTTCGGGTCTTCGTGCTGGATCACCCAGCGGCGCAGTTCCTTGCGGCCGGCGGGGAGGATGCGGTACTGGCGCTTGCGTCCGCGCCCGGACTCCGCCGCCAGCGCTTGTACCCAACCGGCTGCTTCCAGCCGTGCCAATTCGCGGTAAATCTGCTGGTGCGTGGCGTGCCAGAAATGGCCGATGGAGCGGTCAAAGCGCTCGGCCAACTCGGAGCCGGAGCCGGGGCGTTCGATCAGGGCGGTGAGAAGTGCGTGGGGCAGGGACATCGGGTTCCGAAGAGAGAACGCCGCATCTTGCCCGAATCCAAGAAGTAGCACGGTGGGGTGGGTGAAGTCAGCCGGAGATTCTGTTCATGCAACCGGTTGCATTTCGCTTGATTCTTGGCTACATTAGCGCAATCAGTTGCATAAATGAGGCCGCTACACCCATGATTTCCTTCCCCCACCTGATGGCTCCGCTGGACTTGGGCTTCACCCAACTGCGCAACCGCGTGCTGATGGGTTCCATGCACGTTGGGCTGGAAGAAGTGCCGAACGGCTTTCAGCGCATGGCCGCCTTTTACGCCGAGCGGGCGCGTGGCGAGGTGGGCTTGATCGTCACCGGCGGCATCGCGCCCAACGCGCAGGGCCGGCCGATGAAGGGTGGGGCGATGTTGATCGACGAAGACGGCGCCGAGCAGCACCGGGTGGTGACCCAGGCCGTGCACGCCGAGGGCGGCAAGATCGCCATGCAGATCCTGCATTTTGGTCGCTACGCCTACCAGCCCGATCTGGTGGCGCCCAGCGCCCTGCAGGCGCCGATCAACCCGCTCAAGCCCCACGCGCTGACGCCGGAGGAAGTCGAGCAGACCATCGACGACTTCGTGCGCTGCGCCGCGCTGGCCCGGCATGCCGGTTACGACGGCGTGGAGATCATGGGGTCGGAGGGCTACCTGATCAACGAGTTCATCGCCGCGCGCACCAACCACCGCGACGACGATTGGGGCGGCAGCTACACCCGGCGCATGCGTTTCCCGGTCGAGATCGTGCGGCGCACGCGTGAGCGGATGGGGTCCGACTTCATCATCGTCTACCGGCTGTCGATGCTCGACCTGGTGGAGGGCGGATCGACCCTGGAAGAGGTGATCCAGCTCGCGCAGGCCATCGAGGCGGCTGGCGCCACCATCCTGAACACCGGCATCGGCTGGCACGAGGCGCGTATTCCCACCATCGCCACGAAGGTGCCCCGCGCCGGCTACGCCTGGGTGACGAAGCGCCTGATGGGCCAGGTGGGGATTCCGCTGATTGCCTCCAACCGCATCAACACCCCGGAAGTGGCCGAGCGCCTGCTGGCCGACGGCTTTGCCGACATGGTGTCCATGGCCCGCCCGCTGCTGGCCGACGCCGACTTCGTGCGCAAGGCGCGGCAGGGCCGGGCGGACGAGATCAACACCTGCATCGCTTGCAACCAGGCCTGCCTGGACCACACCTTCGCCGGCAAGATCACCTCGTGCCTGGTCAATCCGCGCGCCTGCCACGAAACCGAACTGGTTCTCAAGCCCACCGCCGCGCCCAAGCGCATCGCCGTGGTGGGCGCTGGCCCGGCCGGCCTCAGCTTCTCGGTGAGCGCGGCGCAGCGCGGTCACGACGTGAGCTTGTTCGACGCCGCGCCGGAGATCGGCGGCCAGCTCAACATCGCCAAGAAGGTGCCGGGCAAGGAGGAGTTCCACGAAACCCTGCGCTATTTCGGCCGCCAGTTGGCGTTGCACGGCGTGCGCCTGAAGCTGAATACCCGTGTCGGCGCCGACGATCTGATCGCGGGCGCCTACGACGAGGTGGTGCTGGCCACGGGCATTCTGCCGCGCGTGCCGGACATCGAGGGCGTGGCGCACCCCAAGGCGCTCGACTACCTGGACGTGCTGCGCGACGACCAGCCGGTGGGCCCGCGCGTGGCCGTGGTCGGCGCCGGCGGCATCGGTTTTGACGTCGGCGAGTACCTCACCCACGCGGGCGAGAGCGGCGCCCTGGCGCCGGCCAAGTTTTACGCCGAATGGGGCGTTGACCCGGACTACCAGGCGGCGGGCGGACTGCGCCAGCCCGCGGTGGAGGCGCCGGCGCGCCGCGTGTTTCTGCTGCAACGCAAGACCAGCAAGGTCGGCGACCAGTTGGGCAAAACCACCGGTTGGATTCACCGCACCTCGCTCAAGACACGCGGCGTGGCCATGCACTCGGGCGTGCGCTACGAGCGCATCGACGACGCTGGCCTGCACCTGTCGGTGAACGGGCAACCCCAGCTGTTGGAGGTCGATCACGTGGTGGTTTGCGCCGGCCAGGAGCCGCGGCGTGAACTGCTCCAGGCGCTGACCGAGGCGGGCCTGTCGGTGCACCTGATCGGTGGTGCCGACGTGGCCGCCGAGCTCGATGCCAAGCGTGCCATTTTGCAAGGTACTGAGCTGGCAGCCAGCATCTGAAAACGCTCTCTCGCTTTTGTTTCGATAGCAATTCAAAGGAAGATCGACATGTCGCCAACCCCGCCCCACACCCAAGCCGCGGTGGCCCGTACCCTGGACGCCTGGCACCGCATGGTGACCGACCGGGACTTCGGCCAGCTGCACACCCTCGTGCATCCGGACGCGGTGTTCCGCTCGCCCATGGCCATCACCGCCTATGCCCCGGCTTCGGCGCTGATCCTGGCGTTGTCGACCGTGATCGAGGTGTTCGAGGATTTCACCTACCACCGCCAGCTGGTCAGCGGCGATGGGTTGAACGTGGTGCTGGAGTTCAGTGCCCGCATTGGCGACAAGCGCCTGAAAGGCATTGATCTGATCCGGTTCAACGCCGAGGGACAGATCGTCGAGTTCGAGGTGATGGTGCGCCCCCTGAGCGGCCTGCAAGCCCTGGGCGAGGCCATGGGCGCGCGCCTGGGCGACAAATTGCCGGCCTTCAAGGTCAAGGCTTGAGCGGTGTCTTGGGTGTGAAGTCGCAGCAGGCTGCCACCGCGCATTCCCAACAGCGCGGCTGGCGCGCCTGGCAGACGTAGCGACCGAGCAGAATCAGCCAGTGGTGCGCGTGCTCCATGTACTTGTCGGGCACGCGTTTGAGCAGCCCCTGCTCGACATGCAGCGGCGTCTTGCCCGGCGCCAGGCCGGTGCGGTTGCCGACGCGGAAGATGTGCGTGTCCACCGCCATCGTCGGCTCGCCAAAGGCCACGTTCAGCACCACATTGGCGGTCTTGCGGCCCACGCCGGGCAGGGCTTCCAGTGCTTCACGCGTGCGCGGCACCTGGCCGCCGTGGCGCTCCACCAAAATCTGGCAGGTCTGCATCAGGTGCTTGGCCTTGCTGCGGAACAGGCCAATGGTCTTGATATGGCCCTCCAGCCCGTCCTGGCCCAGCGCCAGAATCTTCTGCGGCGTGTTGGCCACCGGGAACAGACGCCGCGTGGCCTTGTTCACCCCCACGTCCGTGGCCTGCGCCGACAGCAGCACGGCGGCCAGCAGCTCGAACACGCTGGTGTATTCCAGTTCGCTGGCGGGCTGCGGGTTGATGGCCTGCAGGGTGGCGAAGAAGGTGTCGATCTGGGTGGGGGTCATGGGCGGATTGTCGCCGCGGAGGGTTTCAGCCTTCGATCGGCAAACACAACCAGCAGCTGAACACGCCGGTCTGCTCGTCCAGGGTGAAGCTCTCGTCGTACAGCTCGAAGCCGGGGCGGTGGCCCGGCACGTGGCCGCTTTGCGGCAGCCACTGGCCGTAGAGCCGACCCCAGGCGGCACCAATCTCGTGGCCCAGGCCGGTGTAGCGCGCGCAGGCAAAGCGCCCGGCGGCAAAGTCCTGCACACCGACCGGCAGCGCATCATCGCGCGGCGGCGCAAAGCCCGCGTCTATCTGCACGCAGCAGTCGTAACGCAGCTTGTCGGCGGGGGTGATTTCGGGGTTGTCGTGGCCGATGCCCAGCATGGTGCGGCGCGGCTGGAGCAAGCCGTGGCGGCCGCACCAGGCCAGAAAACGCTCCCAGGTCTGGGGAATGCCGGGCTGGCCGTAGGGGCCGATGTGGCGCAGGTAGGCCAGGCGCATGGCGGGCAGGGTGTTGATTTCGATCTGCATAGGGGTTTTTCCGTGAAGGCCAGCCACCATCGGCTGGTGACGGAAATGGTCCGCCATATGCCGGGTGGCGTCTTGATGCGCCTTGCGCAGGGTTTGATTCATCTTGCGCTGTTCGGTCTTGCGCGCCTCGGTGTGCCCGCGCCAGCCGCCGCGCCGCCAAGCGGTGGGCGTCATGCCAAAGTGGGCCTTGAAGGCGCGAGAGAACACCTCGGCCGAGGCAAAACCCACCCCCAGCGCAATGCCCAGGGCCGCATCGTGCGGCCGGTGCACCAGGCGCAAGGCCGCCGCCTCCAGCCGCAGGCGGCGCACCGCGTCGGCCAGGGTCTCGCCCGTCATGCCCTGAAAGATGCGGTGAAAGTGCCAGGGCGAAAAATGCGCCACCTCGGCCAGGGTGGCCAAGTCCAGCGGCTCGGCCAGGTGCGTGCGGATGTGGTCCAGCACGCGGTCGATGCGGCGCTGGTAGTCGGTGCTGGGGTTCACGTGGGGGCAGGGGGGTGGAGGCCAGGGATTGTCAGCAAGAATGGGCCGGACCTTCCGTCAAGGCGTCATGATGCCGTGGCGGGGAGATAGCGGGCTTGAGCGCCAGCCCGTAGGTGCCCAAGAGGGCAGATTCATGGCCGCACAGGCGGGTAGTGGCACGGGCTACCAGCAGGCACAAAGTGAAAGTCGGCGAAGCCGGCGTGCGCGCTTTGCCCGGTGTTGTCGGTGTCCGCGGTGACGGCCAGTTGCACGGCCCGCGCGTCTTTGGAGAACAAGCGCGCCACGTCCTCCTGCACGTTTCTGCGCTCTTCGACCCAGCGGCCGGCAGAAGAGTCGCCGCTGCGCAGGACCACCATGGCGGCCCGGTCGGTGTAGGCGTTGGCTTGCTCCGTGCCGATGGGCTGGCGGTTGTCCCACACGTAGTTGAGCGCCGCGTCGGGCAAATCCGCGCCCCAAATGGTCCGTGCAATTTTCAACTTGGCTCGCAGCGCCAGACCCATGCTGGCTTCCGGCAGCTTGAAGCTGACATAGACCCGAGCGGCGTAGTCGTCCCCCTGGCGTTGCCGCATGTCGGCGCCGGCAATGCTCGCATCAATTCGCCAACGCCAGCACAGGATGGGCGTTGACTCCAGGTCAACACTCAAAGGGCGCGCCATCAAGGACATGCTGGCGGCCGAGTGCACCTCCATGGCGTCGACGCCGTCCCAACGGCGCCGCTCGAAGCGATTGGGTGTGATCTCTTGCCGCAGGCGCACCTCCCGCCAGGGGCGCATGTCCACGTCAAAGCGGCCTACGTAGGCCGTTCCCGACACCGACCCGCTGGGGTCCGCCGCCGGCCCGGCATGGGCCAGGCCAAGGCTTTGCAGCACCAGCAAACAACAGGCAGCAGCCAGACCAAGCAGACTTGGTGCGGTGGGTGAAAACGGTGCCAGGGAAGGTTTCATGCACCGTATTTCGCCACAGATTGCGGTTTGGTTACACCGTGTGCACCGACCAGAAGGCGAGCGGCCGGCGCCGGCGGTGCTGAGTACACAGATCAAGTCATTGACGGCTTTCCAGGCAGTGCCATGTGGGATGTGGACGGGGCCCGCGCTGCGGCGGATGCGCCAGGCAGGAGTCCGCCCGCGCCCGTCATTCCGCCTTGATGCCCGTGGCCTTGACCAGGGCGCGCCAGGACTGGATCTCGTCGCTGATCATCCGGGTGGTGGCCGCGCTGTCTCCGAATCTGGGCACGGCGCCGGCGCTGGCGAACTGCTGGGCCAGTTCGGGCGAGGCGACGGCCGTCCGTACGGCGGATTCAATCCGCTTGACGATGGCCGGTGGTGTCGACTTGGGCACCAGCACCGCGAACCACGGCGCGACCACCGCCTTGCCGTAGCCGGCCTCGGCCATGGTGGGCACGTCGGGAAAGTCCTTGGTGTGCACGTCGCTGACGGTGGCGATCACCTTGACGCGGTCGGACTTGGCCTTGCCGATGGCCAGCGACGCTGGCATGTAGGTGGCCGAAAGCCGGCCCGAGGCCAGGTCGGGAATGATCGGCGGCGCGCCCTTGTAATGCACGGCCATCACGTCAATGCCGGCCACGTGCTTGAACAGCTCGAAGCCCAGATGCGGTGTGGAGCCGATGCCGCCGCTGCCGTAGTTGAGTGCGCCCGGCTTGGACTTGGCCAGGGCCACGTACTCGTGCACCGTGGACACCGGCAGACTGGCGGGTACCACGAAGTAGTTGGGCGAATAAGCAAACTGCGCCACCGGGGTGAAGGCGTTCAGCAAATCGGTGCGGATGTTCGGCATCAAGGCCATGTTGGCCGCGTTGCTGGTGGTGGCGATCAGCCAGGTGTAGCCGTCGCCCGGCATCTGCGCGACGTAGTCGGTGCCGATGTTGCCGGCGCCGCCGGACTTGGACTCGATCACAAATGGCGTGGGCAAGCTGGCGCCCAAGTGGTCGGACAGCGCACGCGCCAGCACGTCGATGACGCCGCCGGGGGCATAGGGGTTGATAATGTGGATCGGCTTGGACGGGTACGCGTCCTGCGCCGACGACAGCGCCGGCACGCACAGGGATGAGATGGCCAGCAGCGGCCAGATGAGTCGGGTGCGGAATTTCATGCGGTGGTCTCCTCGGTGGTTTTCAGCGCGTCGCCCAGCAGGCGTTTGCCGATGGTGATTTGGTGGATCTGGCTGGTGCCTTCGTAGATGCGGAAGGCGCGCACGTCGCGGTAAAAGCGCTCGATGCCGGCTTCCTTTACATAGCCCTGGCCGCCAAAGATCTGCACCACGCGGTCGGCGACGCGGCCGCACACCTCGGTGGCGTAGAGCTTGCACATCGACACCTCCAGGGCCACGTCCTCGCCGCGGTCGCGCTTGCGGGCGGTTTCCAGCACCAGGGCCTTGGCGGCCTCGATCTCGACCTTGCAGTCGGCCAGCATCGCCTGCACCAGTTGAAAGGCGCCGATGGGCTGGCCGAACTGGCGCCGGCGGTTGGCGTAGGCGATGGCTTCGTCCAGCATGCGGATGGCCGGGCCGATCGACAGCGAAGCGAGGTTGATGCGCTGCTTGTTCAGGGTCTTCATCACCGTGCGAAAGCCGCGGCCCGGCGTGCCACCGATGATGGACTGCGGCGAGACTTGCAGATCTTTCAGGAACACCTCGCCGATCGGGCCGCCTTCCTGACCCATTTTGGGAGTGGAGGGCGAGCAGCTCAGCCCCGGTGTGCCGCGTTCGACCAAAAACGCGGTGATGCTGTCGGCCGGGCGGCAGTCCGCCTCGGTGCGGGCAAACACGGTGAACAGATCGGCAATGGGTGCCAGCGTGATGTAGCGCTTGTGGCCGTTGATGACGTAGTCGCCCGAGGGCTGCAGATGGCCTTCGGTGTGCAGGGCGGTGGCGTCGGAGCCGGCCTCGGGTTCGGTCAGGGCCAGCGCGCCGGTCAGCTCGCCGGAGGCCAGACGCGGCAGGTACTGGCGTTTTTGCTCCGGCGTGCCGTCCTGGACCAGCGACTCGGACCCAACGCCGGTGTTGATGCCGATGCGCACCCGGTAGGCCACTGAGCACTGCGAGATCTCCATGTTGGCCAAGGCCAACTCCTCGGTGGTGAGGCCGCTGCCGCCGTACTCTTCAGGGATCGACCAGCCGAACATGCCCAGCTGGCGCATGGCCTGCACGATCTCCTCGGGAATCTGGTCGTCGCGCTCGACGCGTGCTTCGTTGGGCATGGCGACCTCGCGCACGAATTCGTGCGTGGCGGCCAGGAGCTTGTCCAGGCGTTGAGGGTCTTTGATCATCTTGCGGGGTCCTGTGGGTAGAAAGAGCGTGCCTCATGCTAGCCAGGGATACCTACCCTGTGGGGCATCTGTCCCACTCTGCGGAACCGCCGTGTCGCGCCCGGCGCGCACAATGCCGAGGCATGGACACACGCCCACGCCCTGTGCCGGATGCGCAGACCATGCCACGCGAGCTGGACGGCAGCGCACCCGACGACCCCACGCGCAGTTTCGGGATCGCGATCTCGCGCGCCTTCGATCTATTGCGCTGCTTTTCGCCTGAGCGCCCGGTGCTGGGCAACGGCGATCTCGCCCGCATGACCGGGTTGGCCAAGTCCACGGTCTCGCGGCTGGCCTTCACCCTGGAGCAACTGGGCTACCTGTATCGGCTGGGGCCCAATGGCAAATACCGCCTGGGCTGGGGCGTGGTGTCGCTGGGCTACCCCTTGCTGACCAGCATGGCGCTGCGCCAGCTGGCGCGCCCCGAGATGCACGCGCTGGCGGTGCGGCTGAACGTCAACGTCAACATGGGCACCTTGCACCGTACTTCGGTGGTCTACGTCGAGTCGGTGCGGGCGGACGAAACCAGTGCCACGCGGCCCGACATCGGCGCGCCGCGCGCTCTGTTGAGCAGCGCCATCGGCCGTGCCCTGATCTGGAGCCTGGACGAGCACCAGCGCACGGCGCTGCTGAACCGGGCCTCGCTGGTGCACCCGGAAAGGCACCCAGCCCAGATCGATCAGTTCCATGATGCGCGGCGGATGCTGATTGCGCGCGGGTTCTGCCTGTCGGTCGGCGAGACCCGACGCGGTTACAGCGCGGTGGCTGTGCCCATGCGCGTGGTGCCGCACGAGGAGCCGATTGCCTTCAACTGCGCCAGCGCCGACCACCGCATCCGCAAAAGCCGCATGGTGGACGAGATTGGCCCCGCTCTGGTCGCCATGGTGCGCGCATTGGAGATGCGTTTGGGCACTTGAAGACGGTCGGCGCGCTAACATCCCAGCTTCGATTTATTTGATGAGCCTGGATCCGCCATGTCACTTCCGTTCGCAGAACGCCTCAACAACGTCGAAACCTCCGCCATCCGCGAGCTGTTCAAGCTGCTGGGCAAGCCGGGCATCATCAGCTTTGCCGGCGGCTTTCCAGACGCCGCGCTGTTCGACGTGGCCGGCCTGTCCGAGGCCGTGAACCAGGCGCTGCGCGAGGAGCCCGGCGCGGCCCTGCAGTACGGCGCCACTGAGGGCCACAACCCGCTGCGCGAGCAACTGGCCCAGTTCATGGTCAGCAAAGGCGCCCAGGGCGTGGCCCCGACCGACCTGATCGTCACCACCGGCAGCCAGCAGGCGCTGGATTTGCTGGGCAAGACCCTGGTCGACCCGGGCAGCAAGGTGATCGTGGAAGGCCCCACCTTCCTGGCCACCATCCAGTGTTTCCGTCTGTACGGGGCCGATCTGGTCAGCGCCCCCATCGATGGCGACGGCGTCCAGGTCGATCGGCTGGAAGAGCTGATCCAGACGCATCGCCCCAAGTTCGTCTACCTGATCCCCACCTTCGGCAACCCCAGCGGCGCCACCTTGAGCCTGGCGCGCCGCAAGCGGGTGCTGGAGCTGGCCGTGCAGTACCAAACCCTGATCGTCGAGGACGACCCCTACGGCGACCTGTACTTCGACGCGCCGCCGCCGCCCAGCCTGCTGGCGCTCAGCGCCGAGGTGCCCGGCAGCCGCGACTGGTTGGTGCACTGCGGCAGTTTGAGCAAGGTGCTGTCGCCCGGCCTGCGCCTGGGCTGGATGATCGGCCCGGCCGAGCTGCTGACGCGGGCCACCATGTGCAAGCAGTTTTCCGATGCCCACACCAGCACGCTGGCCCAGGCCACCGCCGCGCGCTACCTGGCGGCCGGCCACATGCCGGCGCGGCTGGCGCAGGCGCGGCAGGTGTACGGCCAGCGCGCCCGCATCATGGGCGAGGCGCTGCGCCAGGACCTGGGCGACGCCATCGACTTCGTGCCGCCGGGCGGCGGCCTGTTCGTCTGGGCGCGCCTGACCGGTGCCGGCGGCAAGCTGGCCGACGGCCTGACGTTCGGCCGGCAGGCCATCGCCCAGGGCGTGGCCTTCGTCCCCGGGGCGCCGTTCTACTGCAGCCAACCCGATCTCAGCACCTTGCGCCTGTCGTTCGCTACCGCGGACGAGGCCAGCATCCGCGAAGGGGTGGCGCGGCTGGCGCGCGCCCTGGCTTGACGGGCCAAGCGGCACAATCACGGTCATCCCCACGCGGCACGCAGCCCAAGAAAGGACAGTTTCATGCGAGGCAACATCGGCGCCATCATCCTGATCCTGGTCGGGGCGTTCTTCCTGCTGTCCAACCTGGGCCTCATGACCGTCAACCTGCGCGAGCTGATCAGCACCTGGTGGCCACTGATCCTGATCGCGCTGGGCATCGGCATGTTCCTCTCGCCCGGTGACCGCCGCCGCAAATAGCCCGTCGCCCGCCGTGGCGGATGGTGCCGATGGCCTGCCCCTGTTGCCCGACGACCCGGCGCAGCTGGAGCGCCTGGTGTCGCTGGCCATGCCCTTTGGCAAGTACAAGGGCACGGTGATCGCCAACCTGCCCGGCGCCTACCTGGCCTGGTTCGCGAACCAGGGCTTTCCCAAGGGCGAGATTGGGCGCTTGTTGGCGTTGATGCACCTCATCGACCAGGCCGGCCTGCGCCGGCTGCTGGACCCACTCCAGCGGCCGGTTTAAGGGCAAAAAAGGCCAGATGTCGGTGCCGGTATTTGGACTTTAGCTATAAAAATAGTAGTCCTTGGCGCTGGCTCCCAGGCGCGGTCGGGCGCTTGCATTCGGCGCCCGCACCCCCAACTGCGAGTGCATGAAAACCTTGCAAGCCCCCATCCAATCGGCCGCGCTGCTGGCCCAATTGCTGGAGCGGCTGGAAACCAGCCGCCAGCCGTACGACGCCCACCAGTACCGCACCGTGGCCGCGCGCCTGAGCGAGATGCTGAGCGATTCGGCCATTGATTGGGCGCCGCTGCTCACGCAAAGCCGCGCCGCCGCCCAGCTGTACGAGAACGCGCACTACGCCGAGGCCGGCCTGTGCCGCTCACCGCTGGACGCGGCCATGCACGCCGAGGTGGCCGCGCGCGAAGCCATCGAAGCCGCGCGCCGCGGCCCGGCCGCGCCCGACCGCGCCGAGCCCGACGCCGCCGCGGCCTGAGCCCGCCCGCCCTATCTTTCGGAGAACTCGCCCCATGAGCGAAGCGCTGCACATCGTCTGCCCGCACTGTCAGACCACCAACCGCGTGAAGGCCGACGAGCTGGCCAAGGCGCCCGACTGCGGCCAGTGCCACCAGCCGCTGTTCACCGGCCAACCGGTGGCGCTGGACGACGAGGCCGCGTTCGACAAGCAGATCGCGCGCAGCCAGATCCCCGTGCTGGTGGATTTCTGGGCGCCTTGGTGCGGCCCTTGCCGCATGATGGCGCCGGCCTATGAGAAGGCCGCGGCCGAACTGGAGCCGCAATTTCGGGTGGCCAAAGTCAACACCGAGGCCGCCCAGACCCTGGGTGCGCGCTACAACATTCGCAGCATTCCGACGCTGGCGCTGTTTGTCGGCGGCCGCGAGGTGGCGCGCCAGCCGGGCGCGCTCACCAACCCGGTGCAGATCGCCCAGTGGGCCAAGGCGCAGTTGCCGCGCTGAACCCAAGCGGACCCGAGGGCACACGCCGCGCCGCCGCAAAGCCGCGCGGCGTTTTTATCGCGGCAGGCGCGTGGCTTGCGGTCGATGTCCGCACACCTGGCCGTGCCGGCCAACGCCCCTGACCGAGGCGCCGGAACCGGCTCACCACCCCGGCTTGCCGCGCGAGGCCTTCAGGTCCGCCCGGCGGGTCTTGCCGTCCAGGCGCCGGAGCTGGGAGGCGCGCGTGGGCCGCGTCGGCCGCCGCGCCGCGCGCACGTGGGCGGCTTCGTCGATCAGGGCCTGCAGACGCGCCAGCGCCTCGACCGTGTTGCGCTCGCGGCTGCGCGAGGACTGGGCCTTGATCACCACCACGCCTTCCTGCGTCACCCGCTGATCGTGCTCGGCCAAGGCCAGCAGGCGCGCCTTGATCCCGTCTGGCAGCGAGGAGCGGCGGATGTCGAAGCGCAGGTGCACGGCGCTGGCGACCCGGTTCACGTTCTGGCCGCCCGGGCCCTGGGCGCGCACGGCGCTCAGTTCCACTTCGCGGGGATCGAGGGTGGGGCGCATGGATGGGCGGCGGTGGGGGCGGCTCAGCGCGCGGCGCTGCCTGGCGTGGCGGGTGGCGCACCCGTGCCGGGTGGTGGATTCAGCGCCGCACCTCGTCGACCAGGGCGCGGAACTCGTCGATATCCTCGAAGCTGCGGTACACGCTGGCAAAGCGGATGTAGGCCACCTTGTCGAGCTTTTTCAGCTCGCGCATCACCAATTCGCCCAGGCGGGCCGAGGGCACTTCGCGGGCCGCGCTGGCCAGCAGCTTTTCCTCGATGCGCTCGATGGCGGAGTCGATCTGTTCGGTGCTGACCGGGCGTTTGCGCAGCGCCAGATCGAGCGAGGCCTGCAGCTTGGCGCGCAGGTAGGGCACGCGGCGACCGTCCTTCTTGACGATGCTGGGAAAGCTGACGTCGGGCCGTTCATAGGTGGTGAAGCGCTTGGCGCAGTGCCCGCACTGGCGGCGCCGGCGCACGAAGTCGCCCTCGTCGGACACACGGGTGTCGATGACCTGGGTTTCGGTGTGGGCGCAAAAAGGGCAGCGCATTGGGCTATTTTAAGCAAAATTGGGCAAATGCCGGCGTGGAATCAGCCTGAGTAGCTACCAAATCAATAGTAAAAAGCGGCGCCCGGAGAACCCGGTGCGCCGCTCGTCGCTTGCGACAGGGCCGCGATCAGCCGCCGTAGACCGGGAACTTCCGGGTCAGCTCGGCGACCTTGGCGCGCACCGTGGCGAGATTCGCCTCGTCCTTCGGGTTGTCGAGCACGTCGGCCACCAGGTGGGCGGTGGCACGGGCCTCGTCTTCCTTGAAGCCGCGCGTGGTCATGGCCGGGGTGCCAATGCGCACGCCGCTGGTGACCATGGGCTTTTCCGGGTCGTTGGGGATGGCGTTCTTGTTGATCGTCATGTGGGCCGAGCCCAGCACGGCTTCGGCTTCCTTGCCGGTGATGCCCTTGGCGCGCAGATCCACCAGCATGACGTGGCTTTGCGTGCCGCCTGAGACGATGCGCAGGCCGCGCTGGGTCAGCGTTTCGGCCACCACCTGGGCGTTGTTGCGGACCTGGGCGGCGTACTGCTTGAACTCAGGCGCCAGCGCTTCCTTGAAGGCAATCGCCTTGGCCGCGATGATGTGCATCAGCGGGCCGCCCTGCAGGCCGGGGAACACGGCGCTGTTGATGGCTTTTTCGTGCTCGGCCTTCATCAGGATGAAGCCCGAACGCGGGCCGCGCAGGCTCTTGTGGGTGGTGGAGGTCACCACGTCGGCGTGCGGCACCGGGTTGGGGTAGACGCCACCGGCGATCAGGCCGGCGTAGTGCGCCATGTCGACCATGAAGATGGCGCCGACTTCCTTGGCCACCTT